>JAJRXJ010000082.1 GCA_024276355.1 Actinomycetes bacterium
GTCGTTCGCCACCACCGGCGACATTGTCGTGGTCACCATCAACTATCGCCTCGGCGTGTTCGGGTTCGCCGAACTCGGCCATCTCGACGAGTCACACACCGGATCGCAGAACAACGGGGTGCTCGACATCATCACCGCTCTCGAGTGGGTCAGGGACAACATCACGGCCTTCGGGGGCGACCCCGAGAAGGTAACAATCTGCGGAGAGTCGGCCGGCGCCGGAGCGGTCAACGCCCTTCTGTGTTCACCGGCGGCGCGGCCACTTTTCCACCAGGCCATATCCGAAAGTGCGCCGGCCCGGTTCGGCCCGGCCGGCCACGAATTCGTCGACGACTTCCGTGCCGAACTGGCTGCCGTCACCGGTGAGGCGTCCGCTTCTCTCGAGGACATGCGCTCGGCCTCGGTGGAGCAGTTGCTGACAGCTCAGCAGGCCCTGCTCGACAAGGGCGCCGACAATCTTGGGGTAACCCTCATCACCTCACAACGGCGCGGGTTTCGCCCGGCCATCGACGGCCTCACCCTCACCTGCAATCCGGCCGAAGCCGTGGCTGCCGATCCGGTTCCACTCCTGATCGGTACCAATGCCGACGAAGGGACCCTGTTCAGCCTCTACCTACCGACCGAGATCAGCGATACCGAACTTGCCGATGAGCTCACCAGAATCGGCCACGACGCCGACGCGGTGATCAATGCGTTCCGCACCGAGTACCCGGGCGAGTCCAACCGTGAGCTGACCGTCCGGATGCTGGGCGACACGCTGTTTCGCAACTCGAGCCTCACCGTTGCCGACATGCAGGCCGACAAACACGGGACCGCATGCCCGGTGTTCACCTACCTGTTCACCTGGAAGAGCCGGGGTTTCGGAGGGGTCTTCGGATCGATGCACGCGCTGGAGATCCCGTTCGTCTGGAAGATGCCGCTTGGTCCCTGGAAGGCGCTGCTGGGCGAGAACGAGCCCTGGCCCCCGGATCTCTCGGATCGCATGCAGCGGGCCTGGATTGCCTTCGTGCGCACCGGCGACCCGAGCCACGACGGAATCGGTGAGTGGCCGCCCTACGACACGGTGCGGCGCCCGACCATGGAGTTCGGTGATCGGAGTGCGGTGCTCGATGATCCCCACGGTGTCACTCGCACCGCCTGGTCCGTCTGAGCAGCGCTGAGGTGTTCATCCTCCGGTTCGACTTCAGACGGGCCACACCGGAGTCCACATCCATGTCCGACCTCATCTCGGCCGCGCTGAAGATGACCGAGTGGGCCGATCAACACGATGCTCTCAGCGTGATGTTCTCTGAACACCATTCGAGCTCCGACGACTACCTCCCGTCACCCATGATCCTCGCGGCCGCAGCGGCGGCACGAACCGAGACCATGTCGATCAACGTCGGCGCGCTACTCGCTCTCATGTACGACCCGATCAAATTGGCCGAAGACATGAGCGTGCTGGATCATCTCAGCCAGGGGCGGGTGAGCTACACGATCGGCCTCGGCTACCGGCTGGACGAATACGCCATGTTCGGAATCGACCCTTCCCGTAGGGGTGAGCTCATGGATGAATGCCTCGATGTGCTGAAGCGGGCGCTATCAGGTGAGCGGTTCACATGGCGGGGGCGCACGATCCACGTCACGCCCCATCCGTTCACACCGGGGGGACCGACAATCGCCTACGGCGGCGGGTCACCGGCCGCGGCCCGACGCGCCGCCCGGCACGGTCTCGTGTTTCTTCCGCAGTCATCCGATCCGGAGTTGGCGCGGATCTACGACGAGGCCGCCATGTCCGCCGGCAACCCGACCGGCATGTGCCTATCGCCTCCGCCCGGCGCCCCGACAACCGTGTTCGTCTCTCAGGACCCTGACCGTAGTTGGTCGGTGATCGGACGCCACCTCCTACACGACGCCCGCACCTACGCGGACTGGATGGACGGGTCCCTCCAGTCGGCGTCATCGATTTCGAACGCCACCAGCGTCGACGAACTACGGGCCGAGAACGGGCCCTACAGGATCGTCACCCCGGCCGGAGCCCGCGAACTCATCGCAGAATTCGGCGTGCTGGTGATGCAGCCGTTGTGTGGTGGTCTCGCCCCATCACTCGCGTGGGAGTCACTGGAGCTGTTCGCCGGAGGGTGACAAGAGACACTTGCAGTTTCGACCAGCGTCTATATCGTTAATCGACGATGACCGATATAGACGACTCAGTCAGCCACCCGGAAGATCCCCCCCGACCCGCCACGAGACGCCTCCCACCACCCGGGATGATGGCGGTATTCGTACTCTCGACCGTCGCCTGGTGGATTGCGTATCAGGCCAACAAACCGCTGTGGGACTGGCTCATCTACGACACCATCCACATGTCGGTCGATGGCCGGACAGGATCGGCAGTCCACTTCTTCCTCTACGACACCACCAAGATCGTTCTTCTGCTGGCTGGGATCATCTTCGTGATCACGGTCCTCAGATCGTTCATGAGTGTGGAACGCACTCGATCATTGCTCGGCGGGCGCCGCGAGGGCGTCGGCAACGTCATGGCGGCCGGCCTCGGAACCATCACGCCGTTCTGTTCATGCTCAGCGGTGCCGGCGTTCATCGGATTCGTGGCCGCCGGAGTGCCGCTGGGAGTCACCATGTCGTTCCTCATAGCCAGCCCGATGGTCAACGAGGTGGCGGTGATCCTTCTGTACGGACTGTTCGGACTCGACATCGCCGCCCTCTACGTGGGCTCCGGACTGGTCGTGGCCGTAGTCGCCGGTTGGGTTATCGGCAAGCTTCGACTCGAACGCTGGGTCGAACCATTCGTGTTCGAAACGCGACTCGACGGCAAGGTGGTTGATCCCGCGGCCGGGCTGAACTGGAACGAGCGGGTGCTGATGGGCAAGCAAGAAGTGGCCATCATCATCGGGAAGGTTTGGCCCTTCCTCGTCGTCGGCATAGCTCTGGGGGCGGTGCTCCACGGATGGGCGCCGCAGGATCTGTTCACAAAGTGGGCCGGCAACGGCAACCCGTTCGGGGTGTTGGTTGCGGTACTACTCGGGATACCCCTCTACTCCAACGCTGCCGGCGCCATCCCGCTAGTCGAGGTTCTCCACGCGAAGGGAATGGCCATGGGCACCGTCCTGGCATTCATGATGTCGATCGTCGCCCTGTCGCTGCCGGAGATGATCCTCCTGCGCCGGGTCCTGAAACTTCCACTCATCGGAGTCTTCGTGGCGGTCGTGGGCACCGGAATCGTCGCCACCGGCTACATGTTCAACGCCGTGCTCTGACCAGCAGGCCCCACGAGTCCCTCAAGCGGATCCATCCACCAAGGAGCAACAAGATGAACATCAAGATTCTCGGCACCGGATGCGTCAACTGTCGCAACCTCGAAGCTCTCACGGAACGAGCCGTGGCCGAACTGGAACTCGACATCTCGATCACCGATGTCACCGACATCGCCGACATCATGTCCTATGGCGTCATGTCGACGCCGGCATTGGTGATCGACGATGAAGTTGTGATGGCCGGAAGGGTTCCCGGATACGACTCTGTCAGAGACGCCATCGCCTCCCATACCTGAGACGATTCCACGTCAGCGCTGTGGCCGGCCCTTCGATTTGGCCTGACGCTTCTGGATGTTGGCCCACTCATCGCGCAGGCCAACCGTGCGGTGCCACAGATCAGGGTCGTCGGGGTCGCGGGCGAAGTAGCCGAGCCGTTCGTACTGCACCACCTCGCCGCCCGGCGTCTCGGCCAGGATCGGCTCGAGCTTGCATCCCGTGAGCACCTTGCGTGAGTCGGGATTGATCGATTCGAGCGGATCGGTGCCGTCGGCCCCGGGATGCGAATCGGTGAAGAGCCGGCCGTAGAGCGCCACCCGGGTATCGACCGCATGGGCCGCTGACACCCAATGAAGGGTGGCCTTCACCTTGCGACCATCCGGTGACTGTCCGCCACGAGTGTCGGGATCATGTGAACAATGGACGCGCACGACCTCACCGGACTCGTCGGTGTCGAAGCTGGTGCAGGTGACGAAGTAACCGGCCCGCAGCCGAACCTCACGGCCGGGCGACAGCCGGAAGAACTTCTTCGGCGGATCAACCATGAAATCGTCGCGTTCAATGAAGAGCCTGCCGGTGAAGGGCACCTTGCGGGTCCCGGCCGACGGGTCCTCCGGGTTGTTGATCGCATCGAGCTCGACCACCTGACCCTCGGGCCAGTCGTCGATCACCAACTCGAGCGGATTGAGCACCGCCATCCGTCGCAGGGCGCTCTTGTTGTGATGGGTGCGGACGAACGACTCGAGCAGCTCGATTTCGTGGGTGCCGTTGACGCGGGCCACGCCTATGTAGGAACAGAACGCACGGATGGCCTCGGCCGGATAACCGCGTCGCTTCAACCCCCGAAGAGTGGGCATACGCGGATCATCCCAGCCATCGACCAGACCCTGCTCGACCAACGAACGCAGAACCCGCTTCGAAGTGACCGTGTGGGTCAGATTCAATCGGGCGAACTCGGTCTGCTCGGGTTTCACCCCGGGCAGGTCGAGATGTTCTAGACACCAGTCGTAGAGCTGACGATGGGTGTCGAACTCGAGGCTGCACAACGAATGGGTGACCCCCTCGATGGCGTCGCTCTGCCCATGGGCCCAGTCGTATGTGGGGTAGACGTGCCAGGCATCGCCGGTGCGGTAGTGGTGGGCGTGACGAATCCGGTAGAGAACCGGGTCGCGCATCTGCATGTTCTCGTGGGCCATGTCGATCTTGGCTCGGAGGGTCCGGCTTCCCTCCGGGAACTCCCCGGCGCGCATCCTGGCGAACAGATCGAGGTTCTCCTCGACACTGCGATCACGCCACGGGCTGTTGGTGCCGGGCTCGGTGAAGCTCCCCCGGTTGAGCGACATGGCCTCGGCGTCCTGATCGTCGACATAGGCCAACCCGGCCTCGATGAGATCAACGGCCCACGCTGCCAGCTGATCGAAGTAGTCGCTGGCGAAAACCACCTCGTCGGGTTCGTAACCCAACCAACGGATGTCTTCCTGGATCACGTCGACGAAGGAAGCTTCCTCGGTCTCGGGATTGGTGTCGTCGAAGCGGAGCTTGCATACACCACCGAACTCGGCGGCGATCGAAAAGTTGAGGCAGATGGCTTTGGCATGCCCGATGTGGGGGTAGCCGTTGGGTTCCGGCGGGAACCGGGTCTGGACACGGCCGCCCAGGCGTCCCGAGGCGATGTCAGCCTTGATCTTCTCGCGGATGAAGTCGGTGCCGGAGTTGCTCGTGGAACCCGATGAGGTGTCTGTCACCGTGTCAGAACTACAGCCCATCGCCACCTCCGGCAACACCGACCACCGAGAGTTCGCGGATCAGATCCCCATGTCGTGGTGGGGGGGCACCTCGAAACGACCGATGGCATCGGCTCTGCGGTGGAGCAACTCGACGGTGTCGTCGAGGTCTCGGGCGATGATGTAGCGACGTTCCTCCACGCAGTCGACCACGAACTCGCCCAGCTCATCGAGATCGGCCACCTTGACATCGCGCCCCGACTTCTCGAGCAGATCCTTCAGTTGCTCGAAGGTCATGCTCTCGCGGCCCGTGCCCGGCCCGACCCTTTGCAGTTCAACCGGTCGGTTGCGCGACGCCGTGAAAAGTCCTGTCGGCATGAGTCCACCCGACGGGTAGAACACCGATGCCCTCAGCGAGGTGTTCTCGCTCACCAGGTTGTGATGAAGCGCCTCGGTGAAGCAGCTCACCGCGGCCTTGCTGGCGGCGTAGACAGACGCCATTGGCACCGGCGCGAATCCACCGTCCCCGGAAGATGTGTTGATCACCTGGCCGGGTTCCCCCGACTCGATCATTCTCGGTACGAACGTGGACACGCAGTTGGCCGTTCCGAACACGTTGACACCGAAGCACCACTTCCAGTCGTTGGGCTCCTGCTGCCAGGGTTTCCCGCCGCCGCCAGAGGTGACCCCGGCGTTGTTGAACAACAGGTTGCAGCGTCCGTGGGTGTCGAATACATGATCGGCCAGCGCAACCACCGAGTCGATGTCGCTGATGTCGGTGCGAAAACCGCTGATATCACCTGCACCATCGAGTTCGGACAGCGTGGCATCGAGAACGATCTGTTCGATGTCGGCGATCACGACCGTGGCCCCCCTGTGCAGCAGAGCCTTGACGATGCCCTTGCCTATTCCGTTGGCGCCGCCCGTGACCACCGCGACCATTCCGGCGGTGTCGAGATGTTCGTCGCTCACAACGCGTCCTCCCGCTGGGCACCCGCATGGGCACCCACCTGATTCAGCGGATTCATGGCCGGGCAACCCTTGGCATCCTCCGGAATATCGGCATAGTCGATAGGTGTCGCCACCTCGGCCTTGGTCGGACACCACCGCTCGGCCAGCGGCGTTAGCGCTTCGAGATCAAAGTTGTAGACCCGGGCGGCGTTGGCTGTCAGCAACTTGGTGGTCTCCTCCACCGGCAGACCGGCGAACGTGAGACGCAGATGTTCATGGGTGTGGGGATGCGAACCCTCGATGTGGGGGTAGTCGCTGCCCCACATGATGTTGTCGATACCGATCTCACGACAAAGTTCCGCCTCGGTCGGGCGCAGGAAACTGGCACCCACGTAGCACTGCCGCTTCCAGTATTCGCTGGGCTTGAGCGACATGTCCTTCACCGCCATGCCACCGAAAATCGACTCGGAACCGTACTTGCTGTATTTCATGCGCTCGTAGAACGAGTCGAGCTGGGCGAGGGTCTCAGGCACCCAGGCAGTGCCGGTTTCGGTGTTGACAAAGCGAAGGTCGGGATGACGTTCGAACACACCCGAGAACATCAGATGCCACAACGCCCGCTGCGACCACCACTTGACCTCGATCATGAACACCGCGAGCGATGCCGGAAAATGGTTGCCGAAGTTGGGGGTGGCCCCGCCGGCGTGGTGGTTGAGGGTCATGTCGTTGGCCGCGGCCGCGGCCCAGATGGGTTCGTAGGCCGCCGAATAGAGCGGATCGAACGGCGAATCGGGGGGAGCCCCGGGAACCAGCACTCCCCCGCGCAGTCCGTTGGCCGCGGCCCATTCGATCTCAGCCACCGAACCGGCGATGTCACCGAGGAAGATCTGACACACTCCGGCCCGTCGTTCGGGGGCCTCGTTCACGAGATCGAGCAGCCACCGATTGTGGGCCCGCAACCCGGCCCATCGGTGGTCGATGTCGTCGCCATACGGCGGGGCCTCGAATTGCGTGGCCGCCGCCGGGGCAAAGGGAGGCTGAGTGTTGGGGAACATCACCGCGGCGATCACCCCGTCGGCCTGCTGCTCACGGAATCGGCGCTCGCTCGACCAGTTGCGGTCTCCGTCGACCTCCGGGTCGCCGTCGATTCCAACGTTGCGCGGCGAGCGCGACATTCCCTTGAACATTTCGTCCTGTGCTGCCTGGGCCGCTTCCATGTGGAGCGCCCATTCGTCGAAATTGTCGTGGTACCTCGCCTCGAGGTAGGGCTTGTAATCGCGAATGCCGGCTCCGCAGTGGGTGTCGGCTGAGATGACGATGTGGTGGTCGGTTGGGGTGCTCAAGATTGGCTCCGATCGTGGGCGGCGCGAAGCTCCGCGCCGTGTTGGTCGAGACTCGGTGGGGCCGTGCAACTCGACTGCACATGGCCGTTGATCCTTACCGGTGATCTCACCGCGCGGTAGTCCTCTGCTTCATCGGACACGGTGGGGTTGAGTCCCATCGACTCGGCCCACACCACCGCCTCGGCTATCGAGTTGATCGGTCCGGCCGGAACCCCCGCCGCCAGCAGCTTGTCGAGCCATGATTGCCTGGTGTCGGTCACCAGTACGGAGGTGATCTCGGCAACCAGTTGATCGACGTTGGCTCTTCTCGACCTGCCGTTGATGAACCGTTGGTCGACGGCGAGATCCGGACGTCCGATCACTTCGCACATGAGCCGGTAGGTCTTGTCGTTGGCTGCGGCCACGACGACGGTGCCGTCACTCACGTCGAAGACCTCGTAGGGGGCGATCGACGGATGGCGGTTGCCGGCCCTCATCGGGTCGACCCCGGCCATCACCACCGCCGAGGACTGGTTGGCCAACGCTGCCAGCGCGCTGTCGAACAGGCTCACCTGGGTGTGGCACCCCTCACCGGTGACCGAACGCTGCGTCAACCCGGCCAATGCCGCGATCGTGGCGTACAGGCCGGTGATCACATCCACCAAGGCCACGCCGACCTTGGTCGGCGGGCCGTCTGCTGCCCCGGTGATGTGCATCAGACCACTCATCGCCTGGATCATCAGGTCGTATCCGGGCAACGAAGCGGCCGGACCACTGCCGGCGAACGCCTCGATCGATAGATACACCAGCGCGGGATTGGCGGCGCGGAGAACGTCGGGGCCCAGGCCCCGCTCGATCATGTATCCGGGGCGGAAGTTCTCTGCGACCACGTCCGCGGTGGCACACAGCTCCGCGGCAAGAGCAACATCGTCATCAGAGTTGAGGTCGAGCGCCACGCTCTTCTTGTTTCGATTGATGCCGAGGTAGTAGGTGGAGTCGTCGCCGGCCCACGGTGGACCCCACGACCTGGTGTCGTCGCCCACACCGGGGCGCTCGATCTTGATCACCTCGGCCCCCAGATCGGCAAGGTTCATCGTGGCCAACGGGCCGGCCAACACCCTGGTGAAGTCGACGACGGTCACGCCATCAAGAGGACCGCGCACGGCGGATCGGCCGACTTCATCCTCGGTCAAGTCGGACTCAGACCTTCCATTCCATGCCGTAGTCGTCGAACCACCACCGTGCCTTACGTATGGCGTCGGGAGCGGTTCTCAGGTCGGGATCCTGATGAAGTTGTTCCGGCGTGGGTCCGACCCGATCGGCCACCTCGGTGAGTCCGGCCAGGTCAAGGTCGTAGCACTCGACCGCGTTGAGTCCGAGCAGCCGCCTGGTGTCCTCGATCGAAACCTCGCGAAAGTCGGTCTCGAGCCGTTCGACGGTGTGGGGCCACGAACCCTCCGGATGGGGGTAGTCGGTTCCCCACATGAGAGCGTCGATGCCGTTGACGTGCCGGCGGCGGATCTCCTCGCGACTCATGGTCGACGCCCCGATGAAGACACTGCTTCCCACGTACTCCGAGGGGAGCTTCTTTATGAGGCCCTTGGTGCGCGAACTCATCTTCTTGACCTTGCCGCTGGCCCCGAAATTTACGTCGGCCTTCCAGAGCAGATCGCCGAGCCAGTAGGACCCGCATTCGACCACGGAATACTTGAGTCCCGGAAACTTGTCGAACTTTCCCGAGAGCATCAACTGCCAGAGAATCCGATGGGTCCAGAACGGAACCTCGAGCATGTACTGGGCCACGTTGTCGTTGTAGTTGTCGAAGTCGGCCTCACCGGAATGGGTGTGAACCACCAAGCCGGCCTCGGCACACGCCGCCCAAACACTGTCGTAGTGGGTGCTCCCGTAGGAGGGGTTGTCGTGCCACATCGTGGGCACCATGATTCCCTTGATACCCGGCTTGCCGGCCAGCGACTCGATCTCCTTCACCGACTCATCGACACCATGAACGATCGGCACCAGAGCAACCCCGGCGCGCCGCGCCGGGTTGGTTGCACAGAATTCCTCCAGCCAACGGTTGTGGGCTCGGGCCCCGGCGAAGGCCAGCTTCGGGTCGGTGATCTGCCCTGCGGCCAGACCGGCTCCGAACGGTGGTGATTCCATGCCGGTGACCGCGTCGCCGTCAGCGAAGATGATCTCGCCGGCTATTCCGTCGGCGTCGATTTCCTTGTCTCTCACCTCGGGGTCGTGGGCGCCTCGCAGACCATCGGCGTTCTCGCCCTCCCACTGCTCGATGTATTCGCCGTTGGTCTCCTCACTGATGCGACGATGCTCGTGGCGTTCGAGCAGCCACTCGTCGAACTCGGCGTGCACCGAGGACTCAAGGTATTCGCGGTAGTCCTCCACCGGCAGACCGGCGTGGGTGTCGGACGACACGATCACGTAGGGGGCGTTGCTGGTGTCGACACCTTCGAGTGGATTGCTCACTTCGTCTCCTGCGGCGTTTGTTGGGCTCGACCGATTCCGGCCATGCTTGATCGAAGTCTTGAACACTGTAATAGTGACTTGGACACTGTTACAGAAGACCCCCCTGGGCCGCAACCCCCCTGAACGACCATGAACGACCCATCCAACAGCACCGGAACCGGCCGAAGGGTCGGACTCGACCATGACCGAATCATCCAGAGCGCACTGTCGCTGGTCGAGACCGGTGGGCCCGACGCCCTCACCATGCGCAAGCTCGCCGCCGAGCTGGGAGTCACCACAACCACCGTCTACTGGCATGCCGGCAGTCGAGACGAGATCATCACCGCAGTCATCAAACGCATGTCCGAGCGCCAGGCCCACTTACCGATCACCGGCGCCACACCCCGCGAACGGGTCATGTCGGCCGCCCGTCGCGTCTGGGAGAGCGCCCTCGCCCACCGGGAAATCACCACCCTTGCCCACCGTCACGGCTCGACATCACTTCTCGAGCTCGACCTCGAAGTGGTCATGGCCAGAGAGCTCGACGCTGCCGGCATACACGGAATCGAAGCACGCGACGCGCTCCGGGCCATCCTCATCACCGTCGGTGGATTCCTCGTACTCGCGTTGCGGGACGAAACGGTCATAGCCGACGAGCGCACCAGCCATGCGCTCTGGTCCGAGGTAGAAGACCCGAGGATCTCCCCGTCGACCATTTCGGCGCTCACGAAACCGATCGACTTGACCGCACTCTTCGACCGAACGGTCGGTGCCGTGGTCGACCACTACGTGCCCGACACCGATCCGTCGCCCGCAATCCAGGAGCCAGACCCGTGACCACCGCCCCGACCAACCGTCCCGGCGACATTGCCGGATGGCCCAAGCTGTCACTGCTCTACCGCAGCGACCCCGAGATGATCGCAGCCCTGCTTCCCCCCGGAATCGTCCCCGGGAGCAAACCCCATGTGCAGGTGGGCATCTACTGCGTGCCGGTGAAGGGAGAACCGGAATACGGGGTCAGCACCAAGGTCGCGGCCGACTTCAACGGTGTCCAGGGCTGGTACTCGCTCGGCATGGGAATCGATCAGGAATCGGCCATATTCATAAGCCAGGAACTCAACGGCCAACCCAAGTTCCCGTGCTCCATCACCTATTTCCGCCTCGGTGACCGTGTCGAGGCCCGTTGCACCCATCAGGGATACACCTTCCTCGAGTTCGAGGGCGTGGTGTCGGGGAGCGTCGAACCCACCGGCGAGGATCGCACCGAGCACGAATGGTGGACCAAGTACTCGCGAGCCGTCGGTGGGGCCGAGATGGAATACGACTACCCCCCGCATGTGGTGAAGGTGTCCACCACCAGTGAGTTCATCCACACCGAGACAATCGATGGGACTCTCAGACTTCGTGACTCACCGTGGGACCCGTACACGGAGCTTCTGCCCAACTTGGAACTGCTGTCAGCCAAGCTGGTCACCGCACACCACAAGGCCCGCGAAATCACCAATGCCGGTCCACTCGACCCGATCGCGTTCTGGCCCCACGCCGATGTCATAGGTGGTTCGCGTTGGCCCGGCGACAGGGGCGGACCGCGCTGACCCTCCCGGGTTGCCGGGTTCCTACCTGGCAAACACCTGTGAGTCGTCGGCGAACGACTTGAACTCGAGAGCGTTGCCACTCGGGTCGAGCACGAAACACGTGAGTTGCTCGCCGGGCTCTCCTTCGAAGCGAACGGTGGGTTCGATCACCCACCTGGTGCCATCGTCCTCCCGGAGGCGGTCGACCAACTCGTGCCACTCATCGGGCTCCAGCAACAACCCGAAATGACTCGCGGGCACATCGTGTCCGTCGACCTCATTGGTGGCCGGCGCCACACAGTCGTCGGGGGAAAGATGGGCAACAACCTGATGGCCGGCCAAGTCGAAATCGATCCACTTGTCGCTCGAACGGCCCTCGGCGCACCCCAGCACTCCCCCATAGAACGCCCTGGCGGCCTCCAGGTCATGCACCGGAAACGCCAGATGGAACCGAGGTCGATTCATGCCGTCAAGACTGCCACACCCATCTCCGTTTCCACCCTCCGGACAAGTCAACCATCCAACTTGTTGACGGATGTCACATGTGTGGGCCATCATGCGGCGCAGAAGTAGCGACCCGTAGTGTCCGGACAGGGAATCACGATGAGAATCATCCGAGTAATGGCCATAGTTCTGGCTGCGGCTGCAATCGCCACTGCTTGCAGGCCGGTCTCCATCGGCGGCCTGTGGGGCCCCGGCGGTTCGCTGCGCCCCTACTGGTGCGACCCAACCGACACCGCCATCAACGACTTCCACGGACTGCCATCCAATTTCCATGCGGCCTACACCCAGCCCAAAGGCCCCCTGTCGGCATCCGACTGCATGACCACCTCGGGCAATCTTCGGGCCTCGGAAGCGTTCGCCAAGCAGTTTCCCACCGTGGCCGACGCCGAAGCCGCCGGATGGCGCCAGGCCGCCACCTGGAGTGCCGGTCAGGGCATCCACTACGTCGACCCCAACCGCCTCCTCGGACCGTTCGACCCCAACAAGCCCAACTGGCTCATGTACGACGGCACATCGCCCAACTCCAAGCTGACCGGCATGATGTTCCTGCTCGACACCGGCAGCAGCTCACCGCCGGCCGGTTTCCCGGGAAACAACGATCATTGGCACCAACACGATGCCCTGTGCACCGACCCCACGCCCGGTGCCTATCCGTTCATCATCGGCGAACACCTCACCAACGGTCAGTGTTCGGCAATCGGTGGAATCAACATCGTGCAACAAACCGTATGGATGGTCCACGTCTGGCTGCCCATCTACAAGGGATGGATTCCCACCGACATCTTCAACAAGGCTCACGCTCTTATTCCGTGAGCCACCCGGCGAAGAGCAGTGGATCCGTCGCGCGGGTGAAGGTCCTCATCGCGCGCGAAGTCAGGGAATCACACGATGATGAACTCAGCGCGATTGCTCCCGACGCAGACTGGGTGATCGTCGAACCCGACGGGGCCACGGAAGGCGACCCTGAGGGATGCGAGATCGTCTACTGGTCAAGTGGCATAGACAGGGGTGATCCCCGGCTGCGCACCATGCTCCACCGCTGGAACGATCCGAAACTTCGTTGGGTGCAGAGCCCGGGAGCGGGTTTCGAGCACGACATCTGGCAGTCGCTGCTCAGATCCGGTGTCACCCTCACCAATGCCTCGGGGATTCACGCCGAACCGATAGGCCAGTACGTGACCGCCTGGATGCTCGCGTGGGCCCAGGGAATCCAAGGTCAGACCACGAGGTCACGCCACCATGAATGGTCCGTGGTTCCGGGACACGACCTCTGTGGTTCGACCGTGGGGATCATCGGCTACGGGGGAATCGGATCCGTCGTGGCTCGAATCGCGCAAGCCATCGGAATGCAGGTGATCGCTCTCCGCCGGACTCCCGAACCGGCAGAACACGTCGACGAGATGTTCACCCCCCACCGGTTGCACGACCTCCTGGAACGCTCCGACTACGTGGTGGTGTGTGTGCCCGGTGGCCCCGAAACCAAGGGGATGATCAACACCGAGGCGTTCGCCTCGATGAAACACGACTCCGTGTTGATCAACGTGGGTCGAGGGTCGGTGGTCGACGAAGGCGCCCTGACAACCGCTCTGACAAACGGCCTGATACGAGGAGCCACCCTCGATGTGGTGGTCGACGAACCGCTGCCCCGCGAGTCTCCGTTGTGGGATCTACCGCGTTGTGTGATCACCGCCCACCA
>JAJRXJ010000083.1 GCA_024276355.1 Actinomycetes bacterium
CTCCCCACCGTCCAACAAACCGTAATCATCCCCTTCACCCGGTTTTGTGAACGTTTGGAGTCCCATATGGGACTCCAAACGTTCACAAAACCGGGTGGGGTGGGGGGTTGGTGGGGGGAGTTTCTTGAGGGGATCGAACCTCGGCGGCCCGATTTCACTCGGCTGCCCTTCGACCATCCCTGGTACATCCTCTACTCCTCGGGCACCACCGGAAAACCGAAGTGCATCGTTCACAGGGCCGGGGGCGTGCTTCTCAAGCACCTGGTCGAACACCAGCTCCACTGCGATGTGAAGCCCGGGGACCGGGTGTTCTACTTCACCACCGCCGGCTGGATGATGTGGAACTGGCTGGCATCGGGGCTGGCATCGGGGGCGACCCTGGTTCTCTACGACGGGTCGCCTTTCCACCCTGACGGGAACCGCCTCTTCGACCTCGCCGACGAGGTCGGCATCACTTTGTTCGGCACCTCGGCCAAGTTCATCGAGTCGGTCGCCAAGGCCGGTCTGCGACCGGTCAACACCCACAACCTCTCCACGATCCGGACCATCACCTCCACCGGGTCGACTCTCGTGGCCGAGGGTTTCCACACGGTCCACGAATCGATCAAGACCGATGTTCACCTCGCCTCGATCTCCGGTGGCACCGACCTGTGCGGGTGTCTGGTGGCGGGCGATCCCACCTCACCTGTCTGGGCCGGCGAGATTCAGCGTCCCGGCCTCGGCATGGACATCGACGTCGTCGACCCCGACGGCCGGTCGCTCCCGCCCGGGCAACGAGGCGAACTCGTGTGCCGGTCACCGTTCCCGTCGATGCCGCTGTGTTTCGTCGACGACCCCGACAACAAGCGCTTCCACGGCGCCTACTTCGACAGGTTCCCGGGCCTGTGGCACCAAGGTGACTTTGCCGAATGGACCGACCACGGCGGCATCGTGATCCACGGCCGATCGGACGCCACCCTCAACCCCGGGGGCGTCAGGATCGGCACCGCCGAGATCTACCGCCAAGTCGACAAGATCCCCGAGGTCCTCGAGGCGATCGTGATCGGCCAGGAATGGGGCGACGACACGCGCGTCGTGCTGTTCGTGGTCATGCGGCCCGGTGAGCAACTGACCGACGAGGTCGTTGCCCGCATCAAACAAACCGTCAGGGAGGGTGCCACCCCCCGCCACGTGCCCGCGGTGATCGCCCAGGTCCCCGACATCCCCCGCACCCGCAGTGGCAAGATCGTCGAACTGGCCGTGCGCAACATCGTTCACGGCCGGCCGGTCGACAACACCGAAGCGCTCGCCAACCCCGAGGCGCTTGAGCATTACGCCGACCACCCAGCACTCTGCGACGACTGACAAGCGGTGGATGCAACGCCAGTTGCGCCGGACAAACTCTCAGCGTCGACCGTATAGAGAGGGGCAATCGGGCAAAAACACGGCCTCCTCGCGACCCGAGCGCACCGAACGTTGAATGGCCTGCACCACCGCCTGAACCGCGACACCGTCCCACGCCGAGGGGCCTGCCGCCGAGCCGGCACCGATCGAGGACACCCAAGCCTCGGCTTCGCGGCGGTAGGCCACAGAGAACCAGGCGAACCAGTCGTCGTGCAGGGCCGTGTCAGCCGGATCGGGGGTGCGGGCCAAACCATTTTCGCCGGTGACCTCCACCGATACGTCGTACCCGAAGGCGAAGTCGTCGAACTCGAAACTCGCGAGCGCCCCCGAGTCGAGCCGAGCCGCTGCGGTCACGAACCTCACGCCATCGCCGTTGCGGGGGACCATGCCGGCGACCACCGAGGTGATCTCCGCTTCGGCCAGCCACCGGACGGTGTGGATGTCGTGGACCATGGATTGTGAGATGGCATGGTCGATGCTGCGGTGGAAGTCGTTGCGGTTGCGGTGGACGGCGCGTATGTGGTGAACCCGGCCGTTGGACGGCACCCGCTCCTTGAGCTCAACATCGATCGGGTCGTAAACACGCATGAGCCCAACCTGAAGGAGTCGTCGGCCGGTCGCTGCCTCCGCCGCCATCACCCCGACAGCGTCGTCGAGGTCGACGGCCAGCGGCTTCTCACACAGTGTCGGCTTCGCGGATTGCAGCGCGGCCAGGGCCAGCTCAGCGTGGGTCTCGTCGGTGGACGCTATGACGATCGCATCGACCCGGGGGTCTCCGATGAGCGCCGCGACATCAGTGGTCGCCTCGGCACCCACCCGGGAGGCCAGGACCGTGGCCGCATCATCGATGGCATCGGCCACCATCACGATGTCGACTCCTTCGATGCCGCCGAGATTCACAGCGTGTTCAGTGCCCATTCCGCCGGCCCCGATGATCCCGATCCCAAGTTTTGTCACCCGGAGATGTTGGCATACGCCGCGGCTCCGAAGTGGCAGACTCTCACGAACCCGGCGGAGCCATTAGGTTCGATACATGCCGAGTCTCGACGCCAACGGAATCACCATCGAGTACGAAACCCGGGGCGACGGGCCACCCGTGCTGCTGGTCATGGGCCTCGGTGGACAACTCACATCCTGGCCCGACGAGTTCGTCGAGGCCATCATCGACCGTGGCTACCGTGTGATCACCTTCGACAATCGCGACATCGGGTTGAGCTCCGAAACCGACTGGGAACCCCCCGGACAGGCAGCGATGATGCGTTCCATGGTGGGTCGACGGCCTCTCAAGGGCGTCGGCTACACCGTCGACGACATGGCCGCCGATGCCGCCGGGCTCCTCAGGGGACTCGGAGTTGATCAAGCTCACGTGGTCGGGGTCTCGATGGGGGGCATGATCGCCCAGGCCCTCACCATCAACAATTCGGCGATGGTGAGTTCGTTGTGTTCGATCATGTCCAATACCGGCGACCGCAAACACGGCATGCCCAAGAGATCCCTGCTCTGGAAGCTCCGAAAGTTCAGCGACCCATCACCGGATGACGCCGTCGAACAGGGCGTTGAGATGTTCAGACTCATATCGGGTCCGACCTTCGATCCCGACGAAGCCCGGGAGATCGTCAAACGCGGCGTCGATCGCAGCTACCGCCCTGCCGGTACCGCCCGTCAGACCGCGGCGATCGCGGGCAGCCCCGATCGTACCCCCGGCCTGCGCCACGTGAATGTCCCGACTCTGGTGGTCCACGGGCTCAGAGATCCCCTGGTTCGACCATCCGGCGGCATCGCCACGAGTCTGGCCGTATCGGGCTCCCGACTGCTCATGTTCCCCGACATGGGACACGACCTGCCCGCCACCAGAACCAACGAGATGGTCGATGCCATCGTGGCCAACTTCGAGCGCGCCGGCGCAACGATCGCCTGACCACCCAGAGCACCGTTCGCATGACCATCACCCCGGCCAGCATCGACAACCCTGCCGACGTCACACCCCGTTGGCTGAGCGACGTCCTGCAACACGCGGGTCACGACGCGACCGTTTCCGACATTCGCAGCGAACCGGTCGGCACCGGACAGATGGCCCACAACGAGCGCTTCCATCTCCGGTACTCGACCGACACCGGTGCCGGTCCGGCCACTCTCGTTGTCAAGTTCCCCTCCCCAAGTGAGGAGAGCCGAGCCGCCGGCGCCCAAGGCGGCTACCGCAACGAGGTTCGCTTCTACACCGACCTGCGTGACGGTCTTTCGATATCAACGCCGCGATGCCTCCACGGCGCGGTGGCGGAGGATTCCACCACGTTCACCCTCGTGCTCGAGGATCTCGCTCCGGCCCGCCAAGGCGACCAGCTCGGTGGAGCGTCCGATCACCAGATCGTCCTCGCCGCAGCCAACCTGGCCGGCCTTCATGCCCCTCGCTGGGGCGACCCGACTCTTGCCGAAATCGACTGGCTCGAAGCCAGCGGGGCCACCGCCATCGGTTTCATCGAACTGGTCACACCGATGTTCATAGAGCGATATCAGCATCGTCTCTCGAAGGACGCACGAATGGTCTTCGAGGAATTCGGCCGCCACGTGACCGAATGGGTCGAGGCCGAATCCGTGATCCACACCCTCGTTCATGGCGACTACCGGCTCGACAACCTCATGTTCGCAACACCGGAGGGTGGCTCGCCGGTCACCGCCGTCGACTGGCAGACCCTGGGGCTCGGCGCCGGGGGCCGCGACCTTGCCTACCTGCTCGGCAACTCGTCCGAACCCGAGATCCGCCGCCGCCACGAATCGGAAGCCATCGACGCCTGGCTGACCGCCATGTCCCGGCACGGCATCGATCTCGAGCTCGGCGAGGCGATGGCGCAATACCGCCACGGCATGTTCCAGGGTCCGTTGATAACGATTCTTGGTTCGATCGCCGTTGTGCAGACCGAGCGCGGCGACGACATGTTCATGGCCATGGCCGAGCGTTCAGCCGCTCAGATCCTCGACCACGACGCGCTCGACATCATCAGCGGCTGACGACCCGACCGCAACCGCTCGCCGGCGCTTGCCGACCGAGACGCTGTCGGCCGCAAACACGATCAGCCCCGACCAGATGATCATGTAGCCGACCACCTGGCCGCCCGACCAGCCCTCGTCGTAGACAAGGACACCGATCAGGAACTGAAGTGTGGGTGCCAGGTACTGCATGATCCCGACCACCGAAAGGTCGATTCGGCGGGCAGCAGTGGCGAACAGCAACAGGGGGGCGGCGGTGAAAACCCCGGTTCCGAGAAGCAGCAGATCGCGTATCGGCATCGACGCTCCCACCGCCCCGTGGCCACCGGCGGCCCTGATCGCGATGACCGCCATCGCAAGTGGCAAC
>JAJRXJ010000084.1 GCA_024276355.1 Actinomycetes bacterium
TGGAACGATTTTGGCGCTCCATGGGGCTTCAGCTCGGCACGCACTGGCTGGCTGTTCTCGCAGTCATCCTCGCTCTTACCGCGTTGATGTCGGTCTGGCTGGCGAAAGTACAGTTCGCCACCGGTCAGGACAGCTACCTCGACCCCGGTTCGCAGGAGGCGATCGACAACGTCGAGTATCAGAACGCGTTCGGCGGTGAGGCGATCATCCAGCTCTTCTCGATGGATGAGGGTCACACCGTCGACGAATTGTTCACACCCGCGAACATTGCCGCGATCGAGGATCTTGAGACACGCCTCCGCGCCATTCCACAGGTTTTCTCCGTGGTCTCACCCCTCACCGCGCTTCAGTGGAGCGAATCCATCAGCAACGGCCCCGGCACCACCGGTCTGATCTCGGCCGCACAGCGCGAGCCGGATCCCGCGGCCAAGGCTCTGCGCAAGTCCGACGTGAGCCTCAGTCTCGCCCGCATCGGGGCCGTGGCCGACCGTACGATCGGCGACCCGACCTGGAACGATTTTCTGCTCTACGACAATCGTGGATACACCACCGATGGCGGCTCGGTCACACCGCCGGCTCAGGATTCGAAGGTGATACGACGGTACCTGCTGGGCAGCTTTCCGAATCAGTCAACCGCGGTCGGAGCCGTGGTTCTCGAAGGCAACGCCAGCCTCGACGAGTTGTCGAAAGCCACCGACGCCGTGCTGGCCGAGGTCGATGGCTTCCACCTCAACAACGTGTCCACCCTCACCACCGGCACCCCCGTCTACCTGAAGGACATCAACGACTATCTGCCGGGCGGGATGCTGAGCCTTGGCCTGATGGCTTTCGCGGTGATGGCCCTGGTGTTGCTGGTGATGTTCAAGGTGAGATGGCGGCTGCTGCCATTGCTGGCGGTGATCATCGGGGTTCTCTGGGCCTTCAGCATGCTCGGTTTCCTGGGCATCGATTTGTCGCTGGTCACCATCTCCGGACTACCGATCCTCATCGGAATGGGAATCGATTTCGCCATCCAGATACACAATCGGGTCGAAGAAGAGGTGGTGCTGGTCAGGGCCGACCACCCCATATCGGAAACTGTCGCCAACGTGGCACCGCCCCTCGTCGCCGCCGTCGCCGCGGCCGTCGTTGCATTCCTGGCCCTTCGCGTGTCCCAGGTGCCGATGATCCGGGACTTCGGCGTGATGTTGGCCATTGGGATCGTCGTGCTGCTGGCGGCGGGGATCATCGTCCCGGTCACTGTTCTGGGATCACGTGAATGGAACCGACGCACCGAGACAAGAGGTGCATCGCTCACGGAGCGACTCGTCGTGAAGCTGGGTTCGCTATCCACCAGATGGGTACTACCGATAGCGGCGGCATCGTTGGTGCTGATCGCGCTCGGGATCGGGCTCGAGAGCAAGACCAAGATCCAGTCGGATCCCCTTCGTTGGGTGGATCAGGGGTCCCAGGTCGTGGCCGATGTGAACACCCTCGAAGACGCGGCCGGATTCTCATCCACCCTTGGTGTCCTGATCGAGTCGAACAATGTTCTCGCCCCGCAGATAAACGCCATGCTCACCGACTTCATCGCCGATGCGGAGGCCCGGCCCGATGTGGTCTCCTCGTCGAGTTTGGTTGGCACCATGTCGCAGATCATCGACATCGAGGGGGCCACGCCGTTGCCCCCCACACCCGACGATCTCAAGGCCATATACGACGTGGCACCAGCCGACATCCAACTTCTACTGCTGCGTCCGGACCTCACCGCCACCCAGGTGAACCTCAATCTCGGACCGGCGAGCCTCGAGGAGAGGTCGGTGTTCGTCGACGAGATCAATGCCGATCTGGCCGCCCGATTGGCCAAGATCGACTACACGGATGACTCCGTTCTCACGGTGGGTCTGCATCCCGGGCAGGAACCGATCCGTGCTGTCCCGGCGGGTCTCGCGGTCGTCGGTGTCGGCCTGCTGAAGAATCTCACTGCCAACCGCATGGCCCTCACCTACGTGGCTCTCGCCGCCGCCGCTCTCTGGCTGGTTCTGCGCTTCCGCAGCCTCACCCGCGCCGCTCTCACCCTCGTGCCTGTGACTCTCGCGGTTGGTGCATCCTCGGCGATCGTCAGCGGCCTGGGAATTACTCTCAGTCCGCTCACCACCGTGAGCGGCCCGCTGGTGATCGCGTCGTGTGTCGAGTTCGCGGTACTGATCACGGCCAGATACATAGAGGAGCGCGAGCGTGGACTTGATGCACGTTCGGCGACCGACACCGCCTCAGCGAGAACCGGACGCGCCTTCTTCACCTCTGCCGCAACCACGGTCGGTGGTTTTGCCACCCTCATGATCTCGCCGCTGCCCCTGCTGCGTGACTTCGGGGTGGTCGTCACTCTCAATGTCGCGATCGCCCTGCTGGCCGCGTTGGTGGCCATGCCACCATTGCTCGTATGGGCCGATGATCGCGGCTGGCTCGGGCTCGGAGGGGAACCCACCAAACGTGCTGTGCGTCTTGCCGCACCAATTCGCTCGCACACCATGACCGGAGTTGGTGTCGTGGCCGTGCTGTTGTCCGTCGCGTTGTTCGCTCTGATTTCCAGTGCGAGTGTCGACTCGGTTGCCGTGGCCGACTCCAACTACTCCTTGGTTGCCCTGCCGACCACGACGACAACAACCACCACCACGACGACCACCACCCTCGCGCCGGGTGAAGCGCCGCCCCCACCTGTCGATCCGGCCGACTACGGCACGACGCGGCCCGAGGGACTGATCACCGGTGTGTTGTTCGATCTGCTCACCGGAGAGGGGGTCGCGGCGAACAAGGCGGTCTGCACCGCAGACGTGTTGCTGTCCCACACCACCGAGGACGATCTGGTGGCTTCCGGTATCGCAACATTCAGCGACGAGGCCCTGGTCCCCGTGGTGAAGGCCGCGCTGGAGTGTCAGATCAGCCAGGCAGAAATCGACGCCACGATAGCCACCGCACGAGGGGAGTGAGGCCGGCTACACGGGTTTGGCGAACGCCTTCGACTCGAGGTGTTCCTCGAACCCGGCCCGCCCCATCTCCCGACCAACGCCCGAGTGCTTGAACCCGCCAAAGGGAACATCCGGACCGTACCAAACGCCGCCGTTCACCGACATGGTTCCTGTTCGAATCCGTCGGGCTACCTCAAGGGCACGGCTCTCGTCGTCGCCGAAGACTGCGCCCGACAGGCCGTACGGCGAGTCATTGGCGATCGACACCGCGTCGTTGTCGTCGTCGTAGGGGATCGCGACCAAGACCGGCCCGAAGATCTCTTCGCGGGCGACGGCCATGCGGTTGTCGACGTCGGCTATCAGAGTCTGCTCGTAGAAGAAACCTCCGGATGGAGATCCGGGCCGCCGCCCACCGCAGACGATTCGTGCCCCATCAGCCCTGGCTGAGGCGACGTGGCGTTCGACCCGGTCGAGCTGGGCGGCGCTGATCAACGGTCCGAGCATTGTGGATGGGTCGTCGGGATCTCCCGGCGGTGTGTGTTGCATCATCCCGGCAATCGCTTCGACTGCTTCGTTGTATCGCGATCTCGGTAACAGCAGCCGCGTGGTGAGCGCACAGCCCTGGCCGCACACGGTCGCTGTGCCGAACACCGCGGTGGCTGCAACTTCGGAGAAGTCGATGAGATCGTCGATGGCGATCAACGCCGACTTTCCCCCGAGCTCGAGGAATACCTTGGTGATGTTCTCGGCGGCTGCCCGCATGACCTTCTTGCCGGTGTTTGTGGAGCCCGTGAAGCTGATCATGTCGATGCGAGGATCGGCCGTGAGGATCGCGCCGGCAGCCGGATCGGAGCACGTGACGATGTTGACCACGCCAGCGGGAATGTCGGTATGTTCGGCAATGAGCCGGCCGAGTGCCAGACCCGTCCACGGCGTTTGGGGCGCCGGCTTGAGGACGACCGTACATCCCGCTGCCAAGGCCGGAATGATCTTGGCCAAGTTGATCTGGTTGGGGACATTCCAGGGTGTGATGGCGGCAACAACACCCACCGGCACGCGCTCGATCCACCGGCTTGCCCGTCCGCCAAGTGTGTCGGCTTCACCAAGCGGAGTGGTCCATTCGTAGGACTCGGCGAGGTCGGCGTAGTAGGGGAGAAACGCCATCGGCGAGACCACCTGGATGGAACCGCATGCGGACCGGGTGGCACCGACCTCGGCAATCGTCAACTCGGTCAACTCGGCAACGTGAGCGGTGAGAGCGTCGTGGAGCTGTCTGATGCACTTGACCCGAAACCGGGAGTCGGTACTCCACGATGAGTTGTCGAACGCCGATCGTGCCGCGCCGATGGCCCGGTCGATATCAGCCGGAGAGGCGTCGGCAGCCACGCCGATGGTCCGGCCTGAGGACGGTGACACGTTCGGATAGGTTCGCTTGTTGGCTGCAGGCTGCAGATTCCCGTCAATCAACAACCGCTCTGCTCGCCAGTCGGCAACCATGTCAGATCCGTGTTATCTGGCCGCCGTCGACGGCCATGATGTGGCCCGTCATCCAGGCGGATTCGTCCGACAGCATGAACAGCACGGCGCCGACGTGATCGGCGGGAGTGCCGAGTCGTTTGATGGCCAAGCTGTCGATGAGCGGTTGGCGGAACTCTTCTGGTACCTGGCGGGCCAGGGCGGCTGTGTCGGTTGGGCCGGGCGCAATTGCGTTGACCCTGATGTTGCGATGGCCCAGCTCCTGCGCCAGCGAGACGGTCAGGTAATTGATTCCGGCTTTGGCAAGGCCATAGAAACCGGCGATACCCATCCACGCTGCCGTGGACGACTGGTTGACTATCGAGCCGCCACCGTTGGCAGCCATGGCCCGGATTGTGGACCGGGTGCAGTGGAGGGCGCCCATCAGATTGACGCTCATGAACTTGTCGAGATAGCCGTAATCGACGTTGGTGAGTCCGGCCAGCTTCATGTCGGCGAAGATGGCGGCGTTGTTCACCAGGTGGTCGACCCTGCCGAAAGCTTCCATCGTCGCCGCTGCCATCCGGTCGGTACTGTCGGGGTCGGAGACGTCGGTGGGGACGAACAACGCCCGCGGCCCCAAATCGGAGGCCACGGAGCGTCCCCGTGTCTCGTCGAGTTCGGCGATCACGACGTTGGCGCCTTCAGCGTGGAGGGCGCGAGCGTAGGCTTCGCCGATACCTCCGCCCGATCCGGTCACTATTGCGGTTCGGTCGGCGAATCTCTGTCCTCGCTCCACGTGGATACCCCCCTGTGGCCAGGCCACTCATCTCGGCGGCCGATCGTAGGGTGAGTGACGGTTCTGGGCCAATGGCCGCCGAGATGTAGGGTCTGCACATGCAGGTCCGAGCCGAAACTGTGACTTACAACCCGTATGCATTCGATGTCCATGACGACCCGTATGCCACCTACAGGCGGCTGCGCGACGAGGCCCCCGCGTATTGGAACCCCGACCTAGAGTTCTGGGCACTCTCACGGTTCGACGATGTGCTGGAGGGCTTCCGCGATTTCGAGACCTACTCCTCGGCGGGGGGCGTCGCGCTCGAGCAGCGCGGCCGGGTCAACCCCGACTTTGCACAGATGATCGAGATGGATCCGCCCGAGCACACGGTTCTACGCAAGCTTGTCAGTCGGGTGTTCACCGGCAGAAGTGTTCTTCGCATGGAGGACAAGATCCGCTCGATCGTTCGGGGCTACATCGAGTCCGTAGGCCCGGCGGGGGAGTGCGATCTCGTCGCCGACATCACCGGTCCGTTCCCGATGGACGTGATTGCGGCGGTGTTGGGTGTACCGGAATCCGACCGTTCCGAGTTGCGCCGCAACGCCGACAGCATTCTCATACGCCACGACGGTGTCATGGAGATGCCCAAGGAGGCGCTCGACGGGATGTTCGGGCTACTTGAGTATTTCATCGACGATCTGCCTCGACGGCGCGCCGGGGAGGGAGAGGGTCTGATCTCAGAGTTGGCCGGAGTGGACGTCGATGGCCGGGCCCTCACCGACAAGGAACTGCTTGGTTTCTGCGTGCTCTTCGTGATCGCCGGCCACGAGACCACGACGAAGATGGTTGCGAATGCCATCGATCTGCTGTCCCGACATCCCGACCAGCGAGCGATGCTGGTCGAAGATCTCTCGCTGGCGTCGGCAGTCGTCGAGGAGGTGGTGCGATTCCACAACTCCACCCAATACATGTTGCGCACTCTCACCCGCGATGTCGATCTACACGGTCGCCACCTACGTTCGGGAGAGTCCGTCCTGTTGTTGATAGGGGCCGCCAACCACGATGAGAGGGAATTCGGTCCCACCGCCGAGGTCTTCGACATAACTCGCCGTCCCGAGCGTCACCTGGCATTCGGCCACGGGGCCCACTTCTGCCTCGGGGCAGCCCTGGCCAGGGCCGAAGGGCGAATCGCCATGGAGGAGATCCATCGTTGGATCCCCGATTACCGAGTCGACCACGACCGCAAGGTGAGATTTCACAGCGGGAATGTCACCGGTTGGAGCAGTCTCCCCATCACCTTCACCCCGTCCCAACCGGAGGGTCAACCATGACCACGCCAGACCAAGCCCCGGACACCTCTTCGTCGGCTGCCTACCGCCGCGGAGCGATGAAGATGACCGAGGTCTACGCCGGCGAGGTTCCGGTGCTCCCCGAGGGAACGATGGCCTTCAACGATGTGATGATGCGCACGCTGTTCGCCGAAGTGTGGAATCGCGACACGCTTTCGATCCGCGATCGACGGCTGCTGATCATGGGGGTGATAGCGGCACGCGGATCGGTCGACACATGGAAGATTCAGGCTGCGGCTTCGCTGAGAAACGAAGAGCTCAGCCCCGACGAGTTGAGAGAGGCCCTGGTGGTGTTGGCCCCATATGCCGGCTACCCATCGGTGGCCCCTTTGGTTGCCGAGACCGAGGGAGTGATCGCCAACAGTCGGACAACCGGGCAGTCTTCGAAGTCGTGACTTCGGGTTCGCTTCGTGGCCGCCGTGTTCTGGTGATCGGGGCATCGTCCGGCATCGGAGCGGCATTCGCCCGATCGTGCCTCGACTGCGGTGCCCAAGTGGTTGTCAATGCCAGGCGCGTCGACAGGCTCACGACCGTGGTCGACGGATTCGCAATGGGCCATGTCGCACCCGGAGATGCCACATCGCGCGACGACATGGATCGTGTCGCCAATTCCGCGGTCGACACAATGGGGGGCATCGACCTCATGCTCTACGCTGCTGGTTTCGGGGTTCTTCAGCCCCTTGAAGCGACCGATCTCCACACCTGGCAGACGATCTACGCGACCAATGTCATTGGCGCCAATCTCGCGACCGCGGCCGTTCTGCCGCACCTCGATCGGGGAGGGGCGGTTGCCTACCTTTCGTCAAGAGCCACCGGCGATGCCAACGCCCTCTTTGCCTCGTACACCGCTTCGAAAGCCGCTCTCGACCAGTGCATTCGTACTTGGCGGGTCGAGCATCCCGACCACAGGTTCGTGCGGGTCGTCATGGGGAACACTCAACCGACCGAGTTCGCCGATCGCATGGGGCTCGACCTGATTGGTTCCGCGCTGGAGGCTTGGGATCGGCAGGCGATCCCGGGCGGGATGATGGAGGTGAGCGACGTGGGCGATGCCATGACCCAAGCGTTCGCCGGACTTCTCGATCATCCCGAAATAGATCAACCCGAACTGAGATTCGACGCCCGCTTGTGAATTTCGAGGTGTCAGGCAGCTTCGTCGAACTCACGCATGATCCGCTCAGATTCGGGATGATGAGCGATTCGCTCCCGTATCGCCCGGCGTTGTGATTCGGCCACGAGCGGCGGCTGCTCGACACTGGCCCAGCGCACGAGGTCGGACCAGAACGAATCGATGAGGTAAGAGCCCGGAATGGTTCCACCGTCGGTGGTTCGGAA
>JAJRXJ010000085.1 GCA_024276355.1 Actinomycetes bacterium
GACGGAGGCCGAGTGATCCCGCGGCTGAGGCCACCGCCACGAACCGGCCGCGGCCCGCGGAGGCGGTGTCGATGATCGTGGGCACGGTCGCCCGGATCGTGTTGTGGACCCCACGGAGGTTGATGCCCAGCACCGCCCGCCACGCGTCGTTGTCGAGTTCCCAGACGGGGCCGGCACCGCCCACAACTCCCGCGGCGGCAACGGTGGCATCGAGCCTTCCGAAACGCTCGACCGTGGCCTCGACCGCGGCTTCGAGAGCGACTTCGTCGCGTACATCGGCGATCATCGTCGCCACCGATCCGCCTCCGGCCGAGTCCACTTCGTCGAGTTGGGCCCTGGTGGCCATCGGGTATGGGATCGCCGGATCATCAGCGCACGAATCGACACCCATCACCGCCCAACCGTCGGCCGCGAGGCCGGCGACGGTGGCCGCGCCGATTCCGCGGCCTGCTCCGGTTACGAGTGCGACTGGTTGGTTCATGTTCACATCGTTGCACGCGTTGTCGGCGCGCCGGGGATCACATCCCGGGTTCGTGTTCCATGACCGTGGCCCGGTCGGAGGCTGCCGACAGGGCCTCTCGCAATTCCTGGGCATCGAACGGCAGCGCCTGCGATGCGGGGTCGTGCCAGATGCTTCTGCCGTCACGAAAGAAGTTGCCCCCGTAGACGTGTATCGCACCGGTCCATTCACGCGACGGGTTGGCCACCGAATGCACGGCGTCCGCTCCCAGCAGGGTCGTGTCGCCGGCGTTGAGAGTGGCCGACCGCCGGTGCTCGAGGGTGCCGTCCGGAAGTCGGCGGAACATCTCGTTGTCTTCGCGGCCACCGTAGAGGCCGATTGTCGCCCACATGAGGTGATCGTGGGGGGTCAGGCTCGCGGTCGGTGGCCAGACCACGTGGAGTACGGTCAGACTGTCGGTGTTGTGCCAGGTCTGGATGACCGGCATGTCGCGAGGGTGACCGAGTGTCGCCGCGATGGAGGCCGGGTCGGACACGGCCCGTTCGACCACCTGTCGCACCGCGGCTCCGGTGTGGTCCGTGGTTTCGTCGCCGGCAGCCACACAATCGGCGATGAACTGGTCGACACTGAACGACATGCTTGGTCTCCGATTCGATGGACCACCGCACCGGTGGCGAGACGCCCTGCGGTTCCGGGAAAGATAGGTCAGATCCGATCCCTACGAGACGGAATCGTCGCCGATTGCCCGGATCGCGTTGGCCACCAGGCGGTCGAGGATCTCGCGTCCGTCCTCGGCGGTGGCGGTGGTGGGATCTCCGAGGACCCCATTGTCGGAGACCCCGATGAGGCCCTCGTCGATGAGAATCCCCATGATCTCCGACAACGGTGACAGCACCCCGGGCTCGGCCCGGTCGAGGCGAACGAGATCGGGGGCGATCGCCAGCATCAGGGAGGTCTCGCTGTGACCCGCGTGGGGGTCGGCGCCCGGCACGTTGACCGTCCACGAGACCAGCTCACGGCCTTCGCTGCGACAGGCATCTCGGGCCTTGGCCACCGCGTCGGCGTTGCCCCCGTGGGCGTTGACCACCGCAATTCTCGTGAACTCCGGACCGGCGGTGCGTGCCATCTCCACCAGCATCGTGGCGAGCACCTTCGTGCC
Source organism: Actinomycetes bacterium (assembly GCA_024276355.1). Taxonomy (GTDB): domain Bacteria; phylum Actinomycetota; class Acidimicrobiia; order Acidimicrobiales; family Aldehydirespiratoraceae; genus SZUA-87. The sequence continues at coordinate 1,620 of JAJRXJ010000085.1, forward strand.
GACCGACAAGGTGCCCGCGAATCCGTGATGTTCCCCCGACGCCCCTATCGAGATCGTGGGACCGATCACGGCATCGGCGATCGACTCGGCAACCCTCGCAGCCACGGCCTCGGCAATTCGGGTGTCGGTGTCGAGCGGTAGGTGAGGGCCGTGCTGTTCGGTCGAGCCCAGCGGTATCAGCAAGGTCAGGGGAGGCCGCTCCTCGACCTCGACGGTGGTCATCTCGCCGAGGTGCACGGTCAGCCATCATCCCCGTCGACGTCGGTCAGCTCGGCGAGCAGTAGATCGGCAGCCTCAGCGGGTTCCAATCGGAGGGTCGGGGCGGATCTGGGCTTCACCAGCGCTCCCGACACGGCCATCAGCCTGAGCCGGGGGTCGTCGTGATCCGGAGGTGGGATCTC
>JAJRXJ010000086.1 GCA_024276355.1 Actinomycetes bacterium
ACATCCCAACGCTCGAAGGATGTCGGCCTGGTGTTCGGTTTCCACACCCTCGGCTATCACCTCAAGCCCCAGGGTGTCGGCAAGGCGGATGATCGAGTTGACGAATTCTTCGTTGTCGTGATCGACCCCCAGATCACTGACGAAGGACCGGTCGATCTTTAGTATGTCGACGGGAAAGCGTTTCAAATAGGACAGGGAGCTGAAGCCGGTGCCGAAGTCGTCGACGGCAAGCTTCACACCGAGGTCTTTGAGCATCCCGAGGATTTTCTCCGATCGGACCGGATCGCGCATCATCGATGACTCGGTGATCTCCAGGCACAACTGTGACGCGGCCAGCCCCACATCAAGGAGAACCGACCGCACAAGATCGACGGTCTCCTCCCGTTGCATCTGTGAGGCCGACAGATTGACAGCCACGGTCGGGAGGCTGCCGACTCGGGGCCATCCGGCTGCTTCGAGACATGCGTGACGAAGGACCAGCTCACCGATCTCGATCAGCATGCCGGCCTCCTCGGCAACATCTATGAACGACCCCGCGGCCAGGATCCCTCGGGTTGGGTGCTGCCAACGCACGAGTGCCTCAGCGCCGACAACTTCGCCGGTCTGCAGGGAGAACTCGGGTTGGTAGTGGACGAGCAACTCGCCGTTGAGAAGAGCGCCCCGAAGCCCGGCTTCGGTGTCCATTCGTTCGACAACGCGATAGCGAAGCTCCTCGTCGAACGCCTCGAATCGCCCGCGACCCTCTGCCTTGGCCCGGTACATGGCAATGTCGGCCCGACGCAGCAACTCGGCGGAGTCGGTGTGACCGTCGCTCACGGCGATGCCCACACTCGACGACGGGTACACGACCTGACTTCCCAGTGTGATCGGTTCTGCGATGAGGTTGAGGAGCCGTTTCGACATGCGCTGGGCCGCATCGAGATCGGTCGGACCCGCCAGGAGCACCGCGAACTCGTCGCCGCCGAGCCTGGCCACCAGATCACCCGGTCGGACCGCCAGCCGTAGTCGATCGGAAATGACCACGAGAAGCTCGTCGCCGCGGTCGTGTCCCAGAGAGTCGTTGATCACCTTGAAACGGTCGAGATCAAGCAGGAGCACGGCCAGCGGGCATTCGGCGGGTGAAGCCAGCCGGTCGGACATCTGTCGGAGCACGTCGCGCCGGTTCGACAGCCCGGTGAGTTCATCGTGGGTGGCCTGCCAGCGCAGCAGGGTCATGGCCCGACGTTGATCGGTTATGTCCTCCACGTGGGCCAGCCACCGCCAGGCACCCTCCATCGCTCCGTCCATCTTCGTGACTCGCACCTGGGCCCAGACCCGTCGGCCATCGGCCTGACGAAAGGCGATCTCGTTTTCGAAGTAGTCGTCCTCGACGGCCCAGTCCGAGCCGTCGGGGATGTCCGGGATGTACTCTGACGGAACCGAACCGACAAGGTCCTCGGGGGAATCAACCCGGAGAAAATCGGCGAGCGCCTTGTTGCAGGAGACAATCCGCCAATCCTGATCGGCAATCAGCACCCCGACCGGGGCCGACCCGAATGCCGCGGTGGCGTACGCCTGACCGGCGACACGGGCCACCGCCTGGTCGATGGTTCGACCGAGCGACTCCACCAGAGCCACAACATCGTTGGGCCATGCACCACCCGACCGTCGCCACGCCACCAGCAGACGGTCGACCTTGCCGTCGCCACTGGGGATGACCACCGAGGACACCCCGCCGGACGACTCCGAGGCGGTTTCGGCGACTGGGACCGATTCGAGACGGGCCGAGTCGAACACCGCCGATTCCCCCCAACCGATGGCGACGGCCGAATCAAAAGGGCTGTCGGGGCCGGCAGCCCACCAGTGGTCGACCGTGTAGGTCCGATCGGCGTGGTTGACATGCCAGGTCGACAGGGCATCGACACCGAGGAAGGTGCCGACCGTCTCGAGCACGTCCGACATGCACGCGGCGAACGATTCCGGCTCGACGTCGATGAACGCCACCGATGCCCGACCCAGGACCTCGAGCGCGCCCAGTCGGAACCATGATTGCTTCTCGGCATCGGCCCGGACCCTCGCCTGGGCGATGAGCGATGCGATCGTCTTGGTGGCATCGAGTTCCTCTGGGAGCCACTCGTTGTCGGTGTCGCGCACGACCAGAACCGAGGCGGTGTAAGTGCCTTTCGCGGACGCCGGCATCACCACCGCGCTCCTGCTCATGCCGCTGAGGCCCACTTGTTCGAGCACCTCCGGACCGAGCAGGTCGGCGAGTGCCGGTTCCAGAAGGAACTCCTGCTCCGTCTCGAGAACCTCCCGAAGCGAGTCGCCCACGATTCCACGAAGCGGCGGGTGGTAGTCGGCCTCGCTGAAACTCAACAGCGACTCCGGAATCGTGTGGATCGAATCGACCACCACGATCTCGACCTCATCTTGGTCGGGGGCCATGTAGAGCAACGCAATGACTCTCGCTCCCAGGATCTCCCTGAGATCGCGAAGTACGCCGTGGACCACTTTCACGCACTCGCCGTGATGCGCGGCGAGCAGCTCGGTGGAATCAGCCACCACCAGCTGGTCGAGTTGCAGGCGAAGCTGCAGATGCCGTTCGTCCTCGACTCGCCGGTCGAACTGGCGGAGCATGGTGGCGAAACCACGGAGCAGGTCGACTTCGGCATCGCCCCAATTTCCGCTGCTGGCCCCCACGACCACTGCGGTCGCGTTGGTGTCGGTCTGGTTGATGACCGCAACCCCCGACTGACCGTCGACCCATCCGAGTTCCTCGGCGCGCTCCTCACCCACCAAGAGACGATCGCTGATGACCATGGCACCGTGGTTCGCAGCCAAGGCGTCGACCACTCTGGGATCCACGAGGATCTCCGCACCGGGGCCCAGATCCACATCCGGCCCGCTGGCCCAACGATGGCGCACCTCACCTTCGAGGTCGGGCAGCGACACACTCCAGATGTTGGCCGAATGCGCACCGAGCTTGAGCGCGAATGCGGCCAGAGCGTCGGTGACAACTTCGTCGTAGTCGGCTGCTCCAGACCGCGTGAACCATGTGCCTATCCGCCACAGGACATCATGTCCGATGCCATTCTCGCCGTCGGTGATCACAATCCAACCAGTCGGCAGGAACGCCGACAAACTGAGAAACGGGGATCAGCCCCGAGCGACACCATGGAACGGCCTCCCCGCCGATTGCCACTCTTCCCACAGCTCGAAGAACGAAGCCCCGAACGGATCATCTCCTCTCAGGGGCATGGCCGCGCGCCGTATCGTGAAGTCGAGCGGTGCGAGCTTCACTGCCTTGTCGAACCAGTGCTCGGCCCGTACCGGATTGTCGGCACGACGGTGGTGGAGAGCCAAGCGAAAGGCCAGACGGGCCTGCACCTCGGCAGGATTTAGATCCTCCACCGAGGTCGCGCCATCATCGGGAATCACTCCTGTGTGGACCCAGGCCCTCACTGCGTCCATGTGGGGGGTTGCGCTGACTCCAGTGAAATCCACGAACATATCGGTGCCTGGCTCAGCGGCGTTGGGGCGGGCGATCGTGCCGTCGGCCTCGATCCACACAACTGTGGGAACATTGCTGATCGCGTAGAGCTCGGTGATCACACGGTCGCGGTCGATCAAGACCGGATATGTGATGCCCTCGGTGTACCCGCGCACCTCTTCGGTGGATTCATCGAGGGCCACCGCTATCACCGTGAAACCGGCCCCGGAGAGTTCGTCGTTGAGAGCCTGCCACCCGGGCAGGTCGTATCGGCAACCTCACCAAGTTGCGAAGGCCACCAGTAGCCGGCGCCTTCCGGCGAACTCGGCGAGGGAATGCAACTCACCGTCGAGATCGGGCAGCGTGAAATTTGCGGCTTGCCTTCCCACCAGAGTCTGCCGGCGCATAGGGGACGGCACCGAAATCGCGATGACCGAGGCATCGTGGTCGATGAGGGTCTCTGATCCGGTGAGGCGTGCCGCGGCCACCAGGTCCAGCCGATCCCCGTGAACGATCCCGCCAGTGTCGGTCACGGGCACACACATGTCGCCACGGCACAGTCCTTCAGGCTTCAGTTCCCACCCGATCGACTCCTGAAGGGCAGCAGGCGACACCGAGACAACATCATCGTTGATCATGCCGTCGATCTCGTATACGCCCGAATCGACCAGAACCTGAAGTATGGCCACCAGCCCTCCCGTTCACATGATGACCCATCTCGTCTCGCTGTGCCACTGTCGGGCCGCACAGAGTCGCCCGGTCTAGCATTGGGGCGTGCCAGATCCGCTGTTTGGTCTTCCGATCCGTCTCAGGAGCAAGTGGATCTTCAATTGCTACATCGTCGGCAACCCCGACACCGGAATCACGCTGGTGGATCCAGGGCTTCCGTCGGTCACGGCCGAGGCTCTCGACTGCCTGACCGCGACGTTCGGCCCGGACACGTCGCCCGACACCATGTTGTGCACCCATGCCCATCCCGACCACCTCGGGGGCATGCCGCATGTGCTGAGCCAACATCGACCCACGGTGCTCCTACCCTCCAGATGCAGGAGCTACCTGGCCGGCGAGCAGCCACGTGGATCCCGCGTCGACAATCTGATCCGGTTTCTACCGGTCCTGGCCGGCCAGAAGTTCGACCTGACGGCCATGCGAGAGTTCGCCGGGGCCGGCCGCCAGATCGGGTTCGGCGGCCCGAAGATGTTGACCATCCCGTTCGAACCGGATGGTTTCCTCGATGAGGCCGGCACTCCGGATTCGCTCGACGGATGGCAGGTGATCGAAGCCCCCGGCCACACCGACGACTCGACGTGTCTCTACCACGCCGCCAGCGCCACACTGTTGTCGGGTGACGCCGTTGTCACCCTCGATGGGCGAGCCTGGTTCAACCCCGAGTGGGTCGACACCGGGCTGGCCGCCGCGACCGAGGAGAGGCTTCGATCGCTGAAGGTCGAACACCTGCTGCCGGGTCACGGGCTGCCCATCCAGGCGCCCGACGTGTGGCGGACCGCCATGAGTTTTCGCGACCGGCCGAAAGGCAAGGGCATCCTCGCCAGGTGCTCGCGACGCCTCGGTCGCTGGAACTACTGAACCGACACCGGATTCAACCGTTCGCTGTCCAGAAGCTTCGTAGCCGTGCCACGAATCGAGACGGGTCGACGAGGTGGGGATAGTGGCCATGGTCGGGCCACACCTCCAGCTCCATGTCCGGTATGCGCGCCGAGAGCCACGGCCCGTAGGTGGGGCCGGGATCATTGCCGAACAGCGCCAGATACGGCATCGGCAAGTTCTTGTACTCGGCCAGTACCGCATCGACGGTCGAATCGATCTCCTCAATCGAACTTTCGAAGATCAATTGCCACGCGCCGAGTACGACCTCCTGGTCGGGTCGGCGCAGACCGTCGAGCCGCGCCTTCTCGGAATCGTTGAGCATGTCGCCCGCAAGCGCGTCGAAGAGAAAACCGATCACCCCGGGGAAGGCATCAGGGTCACGCAGCATCGCCTCGACCGGCTCGAGCTGGGCCTTGAACTCGGCCAGCCTCAGCTGTTGGTCGACGTTGACGACCGAGCCGACCGGGAAGGACGCCCCGACTGCTGACACAACCGCGCCTCCCAACGAGTGCCCCACCAGATGAGGCCGCGACAACCCGGCCTCGATGATCACGGCAGCGATGTCGCCGGCCATCGCCGACAATCCGTAATCATCGGCGGTCCCCGAGTGGCCATGGCCGCGAAGGTCGACGGTGATCACCTCGAAGTCGGCCGCCAGGAGGCCGGGGATGGCTCCCCACGACGAGGAATTCTCGGTGATGCCGTGGACCATCACCACCGGCGGTCCGGATCCGAGTCGGGTCCACGCGATCTCGGTGCCATCAGCCATGGTTGAAGTGTGATGTGTCGGGTCCATGCCCCACCCTGCCACAGCCGAGCGCCGGCCGGGTAACGTCTCGCGGGAATCGAGGAGGATCCATGAACAAGCCCGTCTCACTCGAGATAGACATCGACAACAAGGTCGCCACCATCCGACTCGACCGCCCCAAGGTCAACGCGGTCAACGCCGAGATGCTCGAGTTGATCGTGGAGATCTGTGAGGTCGTCTCCAGCGACCACAAGATCGGTGCCGTCGTGATGTGGGGCGGGCCGAGAGTGTTCGCCGCCGGAGCCGACATCACCGAGTTTCCGGAATTCGATCGAGCTGGTGCACTGGAGTTCTCTCGTCGCTTCAACCGCGCCGCTCTCGCTATCGAGGCACTTCCACAGCCCACCATCACGGCGATCAATGGCTTCGCCCTCGGTGGTGGGTTCGAGCTGGCGCTCGCCACAGATTTTCGGCTGATCGCCGAGGACGGCCGGCTGGGCTTCCCGGAGATCCTGCTGGGACTGATCCCCGGTGGTGGCGGCACACAACGCTTGTCGCGGCTGGCCGGCATCACACTCACCAAGGATCTCATCTACTCGGGTCGTCAACTCGACGCTCCCGATGCGCTGGCCCACAACATCGTGTCGTCGATCCATCCGAAGGAGGAAGTCCACGGAGCGGCGGTCGAGCTGGCAGCGAACCTTGCGAAAGGGCCGGCCTCGATGCGCATGGCCAAGCGGGCGATTCTCGACGGCTTCCACCTTCCGATCGAGGAAGCAGCCGAGATCGAGGCGCAGCGGTTTGCCGACTGTTTCACCACCGTCGATTGCCGTACCGGTGTTCGCAGTTTTCTCGAAAACGGCCCCGGCAAGGCCTCGTTCTCCGGCCGCTGATTCGATCGGCTCACGCTTCCCGGGTATCTCTGCCCGGGCCGCATCGGCAACGGAATCGGTCCGTCGGCACCTGCGCTCCCCGCTCATGGTTGCCGATCAAGCAGGCATGGACAGGGCACAGAGGGCATCAGATCACGCGTCGACGGCCGGACCCGCCAAGCAGTTCAATGCGGCATGTGATCTGCTCGAAGTGGGCACCCGCGAGAGAACCGAGCTGTCGGTTCCCGACCGTGAGATCTCGAAGCTGATTCCGGTGTTGTGCGATGACGGCACCACCAGGATCGTCGAGGCCTACCGGGTCCAACACAACAACTCACGTGGTCCATACAAGGGCGGTGTGCGATTCCACCCCCACGTCGACCTGGCGGAGACCAGAACCCTGGCCTCGCTGATGACATGGAAAACCGCGGTGGTTGACGTGCCGTTCGGTGGAGCCAAGGGGGGCATCAGGATCGATCCGACCGGGCTGAGCCAGGCCGAGTTGGAGATCATGACCCGTGTGTTCACCAACGCACTCGATGGTTTCATCGGACCCGATGTCGACGTACCGGCACCAGATGTCAACACCGGTCCGCAGGTCATGGCGTGGATGGTCGACGAGTATTCCAAGACACACGGGTTCGAGCCTTCTGTCGTCACCGGCAAGCCTCTCGACATGGGTGGCTCGATCGGTAGAACCGCTGCGACCGGCCGCGGTGTGGTGGACGTCCTTGAGCGTCATCTCCACCACGGCGGCAGTTCGATCGTCGGTAAACGCGTCGTGGTCCAGGGCTTCGGCAATGTCGGATCGTGGCTGGCCCGCGAGGTCGCCCGACGTGGCGGTCGGGTCATCGCTGTTTCGGACATCGAGGGCGCCATCCACGAACCCCATGGCCTTGATGTGGAGTCGCTGGTCAAAGCGGTCTCGGCCGGGGTGTCCGTCGTGGACTCCGGCGTCGGCCGGGAGTTGGATGCGGCCACACTCCTGGGGCTTGATTGCGACGTTCTGGCCCCGGCCGCACTCGGCGGGGGTCTCAATGCAGAAACCGCACCCGCGGTGAAAGCGTCCGTGGTCATCGAGGGGGCCAATGGGCCGACCACACCCGAGGG
>JAJRXJ010000087.1 GCA_024276355.1 Actinomycetes bacterium
ACCAGTCGAGCTCCTCTCACCTGACCGGCGAGCGACTCGACAAGCTGTTTCTGCACAACCTGCGTTGCTGGATGGCCGGTGAACCCATGCGCAACGTGGTCCACGCGCCAGAACCGTGAGCCTCATAGGTGGTCCGACAACACCTCGGCGACCTGCTCCGGTGTGATGACCGGACCGAATCTGGCCACCACCTCGCCGGCGCCGTTCACCAGAAACTTCTCGAAGTTCCATACGATCTCGGCCGCATCCCCGTCGCCGGGCTGCTCGGACTTGAGCCACTTGTAGAGATCACAGGCGTCGTCACCATTGACGTTGATCTTGGCGAACATCGGAAAGTCGATCTGATAGTTGCTGGTGACGAACTCCCGGATCTCCTCGGCGCTGCCCGGCTCCTGCTCACCGAACTGGTTGCATGGAAACGCGAGCACGTTGAAATCGTCGGTGTCGTGATGCAATGCACGCAGACCTGCGTACTGAGGTGTGAGGCCTCAATGACTCGCGACGTTGACCACCAGGCACGCGGTGCCGGCGAAATCCGAGAAATCAACCGGTTCACCTTCCAGCGACTCCATACGAAACTCGTGGAAACGAGTCATGATGTCTCCTCTCGACAGATGCCGAAGTTACACACCCGGAGTTACCTACGTGGCCCATTCGATCGGAATTGACCTGGGCACCACCAACGTGAAGGTGGTGCTCGTTTCGGTCGATGGCACCATCATCGGTTCGGCGACCCGGCCGTTGCCCACAGAGGTTTCCGACGACGGGCTGGTGGTCGAGCAGGATCCCGAGGCCATCTGGGAGGCGACGATCCAAGGCTTGTCAGAGGTCGCGGCTCTCAGCCCCCAGGCGGCCGACCGGGTGTTGTCCATGGGGGTCTGCAGCCAGTACTCCTCGATCGTCGGAGTCGATGCGTTCGGGTCCCCAACGACTCCCCTGGTGATGTGGTCGGACCAACGTGGCACCGACCACTCCAGACAGATCATGGTCGATCATCCGCAGGCCTTCGACACCTGGTAGGAGCGCCACGGCATACCTCCGGTCGGCGGCGGGCTGTCGCTGGCTCACATCCTCCACCTCCAGATCGACCGCCCGAAATCCCATGCCGCAACGGTCGCCTACCTCGAACCGATGGACTACCTCACTGCCCGCCTCAGCGGCAGGATCACCGCCACACAGTCTTCGTCGTTCATGATTCAGCTGTGCGACAACCGGACCCTCGGGGTCGTCGATCACGACCCTGATCTGCTGGCCATGTCGGGAGTCGACCCGACCCGTCTCCCCCCTCTCGTCGATGTTGAAGAGCCGCTGGGAATCATCACCGCGGATGTCGCCGAGCGGGTCGGTCTCCCGGCCGACGTGGTGGTGGTGCCAGGCACCAACGACACCGCGGCAGTGGCCGTGGCAACCGGGGGCCTTGATCACGGAGTGGCCGGCCTGGCCATGGGTACCACCAGCGTCCTGGTCGACACGGTCGCATCGTTCACCTGCGATCTCGGCCACGGCCTGACATCCATGCCCGGCCCGTTCAACGACACCCACCTCGTGATGGCCGAAAACGGATTGGGAGGACGTGTGCTTCAACAGGTGCTCGACTCGGTCATCCATCCCACCGACCCGCTCGGCGCCTCCAGCACACGTGATCCCTGGTCCTCGATCCCCACCTCGCTGGAGGTCTCTCCACCGGGGGCCAACGGAGTCATGTTCCTCCCGTGGCTCGACGGGTCCATGGCACCGGAGACAAGCCGGGCCATGCGCGGTGGCTTCGTCAACATGTCGTTGCGCACCAGCCGCGCCGACATGACCAGGGCCGTGATCGAGGGCCTCGCCCACAACCTCAGCTGGCTGCTGCCCCATGTGGAGCACATGACCGACACACCCATCGAGATGGTCCACTTCACCGGCGGTGGCGCTCGACTGGAAGGCTGGCCGCAGGTGTTGGCCGATGTGCTCGGCAAGCCCGTCGCCATCACCAACCAGCCACACTTGACCACCGCCAGGGCCGCGGCCCTGCTGGCGCTGACGCGCGAGGGCACCCTCCTGAGATCGGAACTTTCCGGCCTGGTCGACGTGGGACCATCACACGATCCGTCTCCGGACCACCGCGCCCTCTACGATCACCGGCAGTCGCAGTTCGAGGCCTGCTTCGAAGCGCTGCTCCCGATCCACACCGCACTCGGAGGAACCCCATGAGCCGCACATACCCCTACGCGGAAACCCACGGAGTCATCCGGGGCA
>JAJRXJ010000088.1 GCA_024276355.1 Actinomycetes bacterium
CGAGGACGGTGTCGAGATAGCGGTGCCCGCCGAATCAGCCGGTCGGATCTGGGATCTCGTGCTCTCCACCGGAGTGGTACCGGCCGGACTGGGGGCGCGCGACACGCTTCGTCTCGAAGCCGGCCTTCCGCTTCACGGTCACGAACTCGGCCCCGGAATCACACCTCTTCAAGCTGGACTCGGCTGGGTGGTCAGGTTCAACAAGGGCGACTTCCGGGGCAGTGAGGCGCTCAAGGCAGAGGCCGAGGCGGGCCCGAGCCGCACCCTTCGCGGTCTCGTGGTCGAGGGCAGGCGCCCGCCACGAGCCGACCAGGTGGTGAGCCTCGACGGCCGTCCCATCGGCGAGATCAGCAGTGGAAATTTCTCGCCAGTGCTGGGCCAGGGAATCGCATTGGCGTTTCTCGAGGCCGGGATTGCCGATGGGGCCGATGTAACCATCGATGTGCGTGGCACCCAGGTGGCAGCGGTCGTGAGCGCACCGCCCTTCCACAAGCGCTGATCTGATCGACCCACCCCTGCAAGGTTCCCATCCGGTCGATTGGAGTGCTCGTCGGAAGCTTTGCGCCCCCAACCCGGTTCTCCGGTTGCATCCAACGGCACAGGAGGTCGCTGCCATGACCGAATCCCCGACGCCTCAGTCGCGTGGAGACCTGATCGCACCCGCTCACAGTCCTTCGGATCTGTTGGCTGTCCTGCGGTCGAGGGCCGCCGATCTCCGATTGATGGCAACGAGCATCCGGACACCATTGTCGAACACCTACCGGCGTCGGGCCGCCGAGATCGAATTGCAGGCAGCCGCTCTGGCAGCCGGCCTGGGGTTCACCGATCGACCGGTGTGCGTGGCCACGGCCGCTGCCTGAGCTGGTCCCGAGGGGGTCTCAGGGAAGCTTGGGAAGCGGGGGAAGCACATCGATGGCCCGCTGACGCATCCAGTGGTCGGCGAGGACCAGCAGGACCATGGCCTCCACCATGGGTACCGCACGGGGGAGCACGCAAGGGTCGTGTCGCCCGTGGGCCGACAGCGTGGTGTTGCGCGAGTCGCGCGTGACGGTGCGTTGTTCGCTGGAGATGGTGGCCGTGGGCTTGAAGGCGACCTTGGTGACTATGTCTTCGCCATTGGAGATTCCCCCCTGGATTCCACCGCTCATGTTGGTGAGGGTTCGTACCCGCCCATCAACCATCGCAAACGGATCGTTGTGGCTCAACCCGGTCATTTTCGTTCCGGCGAATCCGCTGCCGATCTCCACACCCTTGGCGGCCGGGAGCGACATGAGGGCACCGGCCAGATCAGCATCGAGCTTGTCGAACACCGGCTCTCCCATTCCTGCGGGCACCCTCCTGGCCACGCAGGTGACGACCCCTCCGAGGGAATCACCGTCGTGGCGGGCCCGATCGATGGCTTCGGTCATCAGCGCCGCGGCCTCGGAGTCTGGGCAGCGGGTGGGGTCGGCCTCGATCCGGGTGAGATCGACAGAGTCGAGATCAACCTCGGACTCGATTGACCCAATGCTCGAAACCCATGCCAGCACCTCAATGTCGCAGGTGAGCTTCAGCAGCTTTCTGGCGATGGCACCGGCGGCAACCCGCCCGATGGTCTCGCGTGCCGAACTGCGCCCGCCGCCGTGCCAGTTGCGAATGCCGTACTTGGCGTCGTAGGTGAAGTCGGCGTGGGACGGGCGATAGACATCGCGGAGGTGGTCGTAGGCGCCACTGTTGTGGTCGACGTTTTCGACCATGACCGCAATGGGAGTGCCGGTCGTGAAGCCTCCGAACACCCCGGAGAGGATGCGGGCGTGGTCGGCCTCGTTGCGTTGGGTGGTGAGTCGACTCTGGCCGGGGCGGCGTCTGTCGAGATCGAATTGGAGATCCGACTCATCGAGCGACATGCGTGGCGGACAGCCATCTATGACCACGCCCACGCCGCCGCCGTGCGACTCCCCGAAGGTTGATATCCGAAAGAGGGTTCCAAAGGTGCTCGACATCGTGGTCGAGTCTAGGACTGGTGGCGATGGGCTGGGCCGGATGTCGACCCGAACCGGCGGGTCGGCGGCATCACGACAGTTGGATCACCTGTGACTCGGCGAACAGGTCAGTGGGGACGTCGAGTCCCAAGTGTCGGTAGAGGCGGGAAGGAACGGAGATGTCGGCCAGGTGCAGTTCCCCGACGAGGTCACGATTCGCCAGTGCGATCTTCGGCAGTGCCAGAGTGAGCACCGCGGTCGCAGCGATCGCCTCGCCGGGGGTCAGACCGCTCGTCGATTCGAGTCCGGAGGGAACGTCGAGGCTCACGATCGGCACATCGGAACCGTTGGCCCATTCGATGAGGTGGAGGGCCCGGCCCCGTGGTGCACCGGTCAGCGAGTAGCCGATGAGGGCATCGACGATGACATCCGGGGTGCCCGTGGGTTGAGCGACCTGCTCGGCGGTGGTGGAGGACAGGGCGAACAGCTGACGCGCCGGCACGCCGTCGAAGTCGACCGGATCCGCGGACAGCACGACTTCCACGGCCACGCCCCGATTGGCGAGGTGACGCGCCGCCACGAGCCCGCCGCCTCCGTTGCCGCCACGGCCCGCCAGGACCACCACCAGAGAGGGACGAAAGCGGTCGATGATGAACGCGGCCAGCGACCGGCCGGCGTTCTCCATCATCTGGACAAGAGTGATTCCGGCCTCCTCGATCATCAACCGGTCGACCTCGACCATCTGGTCCCGGGTCAGATGGGGCAGCTCGGTAGGATTCATCCTGAGGAGGGTCTCATGCCTCCGCCAGACGGCGGGCATCGGTGACGACGCTGCGGGCCGTGTCGGCGGACATGTCGTCGGCTGATTGGTTGGCGGCCCGTTCGGCGTTGACCCGGTCGGCCCACAGAGAGATCTCGCACTTCGTCGTCTCCGGGGACCATCCGAGTTCGGCGGCCATCAACCGCGCCACCTCTTCCGCGGTGGCAAGTCCCCGCTCCGGATTCTCGAACGAGATCCGCATCCGCCGGGCCAGCACATCGTCGAGATGGAGGGCACCCTCGTTTCTGACTCCGTGAACGACCTCGGCCGCTAGGTATCGGCCGCCGGGGAGCGTGTCGTGCAACTCGGGGTCCGATTCGGCGATGGCGAGGACGTCGTGGATGCAGGACCCATGACGCCACAGGAGTCGTTCGATCAGAGGGACCGGCAGGTCGTGGCGCTTGGCAAGCTCCGCCGCCGACTCCGACATATCGGGCCATCCGTCGGCCCCGATCAGCGGCATCTCGGAGGTGCACGAATCAGGTACACGGCGGTTGATGTGCTCTGCGGCAGCATCGATGGTGTCGGAGGCCATGACCCGGTAGGTGGTGAATTTCCCGCCGGCAATGGAAATGAGTCCGGGAACCGGCTGGGCCACGGCATGTTCCCGACTGAGCTTGGTCGTGTCCTCGTCGGTTCCCTTGATGAGTGGGCGAAGCCCGGCGAAAACGCCGATGATGTCGTCGCGGGTGAGGGGTCGAGAAAGAACGGAGTTGGCCTGTTCGAGGAGATAGTCGATGTCGGCCGACGACGCGGCTGGGTGATTGAGGTCGAGATTCCATGGTGTGTCGGTGGTGCCGAGCAGCCATTCGTCGCCCCACGGGATGATGAACAGCACGCTCTTCTTGGTGCGAACCACGACGCCGCTGGACCCGTCGATACAGTCGCCGGGAACGGTGATGTGGACACCCTTGGCGGCCTCGACTCGCAACCCGGCCGGACCGGCCATCTTCTGAACCTGATCGATCCACACCCCGGTGGCGTTGATCACTGTTGTGGCCCGGATGTCGAATTCGTCGCCGGTCTCGACGTCACGAACATGGGCACCCACCACCCGTCCGTCTTCGAGGATCAGGCCGGTGAGTTCGGTGCTGGTGGCGATGGCGGCGCCGTGTCGGGATGCGGTGCGGGCCACAGCGACGGTGTACCTGGCGTCGTCGACCTGGGCATCGTGATAGAGGATTCCACCGATGAGCGATGACGACTTGAGCCCCGGCATCAGGCGCAGCGCAGATTGCCTGGTGAGATGGCGATGGCGCGGGAACGGGTGTTTGCCGCTCATGGCGAGTAGGTCGTAGAGCAGAACTCCGGCGCCGAAGTAGACGCGTTGCCAAACTCTCGAGGTGAGTGGGATGAGAAACGAGACCGGGCGGATCAGATGGGGGGCGATGGTGTCGGCCAGCAGCCCCCGCTCGTGGAGAGCTTCGCGTACCAGAGCGAAATCGAGCTGCTCGAGGTAGCGGAGGCCACCATGGATCAGCTTCGATGATCGGCTCGAGGTTCCCGAGGCCAGGTCGCGCTGCTCGATCAAACCGACCGACAGCCCGCGGGTGACCGCGTCGAGAGCGCACCCGGTCCCGGTGATCCCTCCTCCGATCACGAGCACGTCGAGATGTTCCTGCCGGAGTCGGTTCAGGTCGCTTCGTCTCTGGTTCGGGCCGAGAGATCCGGGTGGGTGATCCATTCGGAGGCCTTCCGTGAATGCGAGATCGTGGCGACAATTTCTGCCGCATGGGGTCAAGTCGTAGGCTACGGCGCTGAACGACCGGGAGACTCGATGATCAACTTTGCCAGCATCTGGGAGGGAATAGCCGATGTGCTCCCCGAGGCCGACGCCGCGTCCCATGGGCACTCGGTCAGGAGTTGGGCCGGTTTCGACGACCGGGCAGCTCGATTGGCGGCCGCGATGGCCTCCCACGGGGTCGGGGCCAACGACAAAGTTGCTCTCTACGCCTACAACGGGTTCGAGTACATGGAGGCCCAGTACGCGGCGTTCAAGAACCGTTCGATTCCGTGCAATGTGAACTACCGCTACCTGGCGGACGAGTTGGCGTATCTCCTCGACAATGCCGATGCCGCCGTGGTGATGTTCGACCACACATTGGCCGAACGGGTGCTCGACATCCGCGACAGATGCCCGAAGCTGAAGTTGTTGATCCAGATAGGTGGCGATGAGATCGTCGACGGCGCCGTTGGATACGAGGACCTGATAGCCGGGCATGAGCCCGCGCCCCGCATCAGGCGTTCGGGAGACGACCTCTGGTTTCTCTACACCGGGGGCACCACCGGGAGCCCCAAGGCGGTGATGTGGCAACACCGGGATCTGATCGGCAACATGGCGGCCCATTACTCCGTACTCGGTCGTGGCGTTCCCGAGACGGTCGAAGAGGCAGTCGATGCGGCTGTGGAACTACATGAGCGCGGCCGGGTCACCCGCCTACTGGCAGCAGCACCGCTCATGCACGGAACCTCGGGCATTTCCGCGCTTCAGTTCCTGACCCAGGGCGGGATGGTGGCCACGCTCGAAAGTCGCAGTTTCGATGCCGATGAACTGTGGACCGTGGTGGCGGATCTGCGTCTTACGATGCTGACGATCGTCGGCGACGCCTTCGCCCGGCCGATGTTGGCCGCGCTCGATGCTGCCGAAGCCTCTGGGCACCCTCACGATCTGTCGAGCCTGTATCAGATTCTGTCATCGGGAGTCATGTGGTCGAACGAATCGAAGCAGGCCTTCCTGGCCCACCGCAACATGACCCTGCTCGACAGCCTGGGCTCCAGCGAAGCCGTGGGATTCGCCTCGCAGATATCGCGCCGTGAGTTGGGCACCACCCAGACGGCGCGATTCACCCTCGGGCCGAACACAACCGTGCTGACCGATGATGGCAGGGAGGTCGAAGCCGGATCCGGCGAGGTTGGCCGCTTGGCCAACGGCGGGGCGATCCCGCTGGGGTACTACAAGGACCAGGCCAAGACCGACGAGACGTTCCCGACAATCAACGGGCGGCGGTGGTCGATCCCGGGTGACTACGCGACCGTTGAATCCGACGGCACCATCACCTTGCTGGGGCGCGGGTCGGTATGCATCAACTCGGGCGGAGAGAAGATCTATCCCGAAGAGGTGGAAGAAGCGCTCAAGTGCCACCCCTCCGTGCGCGACGCCAACGTGGTCGGACTTCCGGACGATCGTTGGGGCCAGGCCGTCGTGGCGGTCGTGGCCATTGAGGACGGGCATCAAGTGTCGGACTCAGACCTGGTGGCCCACACCCGCACCAGGATCGCTGCCTACAAGAGCCCGAAGAGGCTGTTTCGGGTGCCGGCGATCAAACGCAGTCCCAACGGAAAGAGCGACTACAAGTGGGCTCGTCACACTGCCGAGACGATGGCCGACGCTGCGAAGTCCGGCTGAGCCGAGGCCCGAAACCGGGTTCAGATCTCCAACAACGCCTGCTCCAGAACCTCGGGCAGTGCCGGATGGATCCAGTACTGGGAGTGGGCCATCTCGTCGACGGTATGGCCCAAGGTCATGCCCTGGATCAATTGCTGGATGAGTGTTGACGCCTGGGGGCCGATGATGTGGACCCCGATGAGCAAACGAGTGTCGGGATCGGCGATCAGCTTCACGAAACTCTTGGTGTCCTCCATGGCCCAGCCATAGGCGGCCGAGCCGAACGGTTGGATGTGGGAGACATGTTTGATGTCATGTTGGTGGCATTCGCGTTCGGTGAGGCCCACGCTGGCAACCTGAGGGTGTCCGAACACGGCGTGGGGCACCGGCCGGTCGTCGACCTCGATGGGGGAGTCGGGTGTGGTGACATTGTGGGCGACCACCCGGGCTTCGTAGTTGGCCACATGTTTGAGTTGGGCCGGATTGGTGACATCGCCGAGGGCCCACACTCCGGGGACGTTCGTTTGCATCTGCGAGTCGGTGACGACGTAACCGGAGCGGTCGACGGTGACTCCGGTCGCTTCCACGTTGAGATCGTCGGAATTGGGTATGCGACCGGTGGCCACCAGCAATTGATCCCCACGAACCTCCGAGTGTTCGCCGTTTTGTGAGATGACGAGGCAGATCTCGCCGTCTTCGCGGCGGGCGGACAGAACCTGGGTCATGCAGCGCACATCGAACTTGTGGCGGGACGCCTCGGTGAATCTCAGGCTGACATCATCGTCCTCGTGACGAAGGAGTCGTCCGCTGCGCACCAGGAAGGTGACTTCCGAACCGAACGAGCCGAACACGTTGCCCAGTTCCGTGGCTATGTATCCGCCTCCGATCACCAGCAGCCTCTCCGGAAGTTCGTCGAGACGCATGATGGTGTCGGACGTGTGGAAGCCGACATCGGACAGGCCGGGCACATCCGGGATCATGGGACGGGCCCCGGGAGCCAGCACGATCTTCTCGGCGGTGATCACCTCGCCTGCAACCGCAAGCTGCTTCGGGCCGACGAACCGGGCCGAGTCGCGATAGACGGTCACGTTGTCGAGGCCCTCGCGGTAGTCGGCTCCGGCCTCTGCTATCGGGTCGATTCGGCCGAAGATCCGGTCGCGGATGGCCGGCCAGTCGGCACCGTTGAAGCTGGTGTTGACCCCCAGCGCCGGGCCATGGCCGGCCAGTTCGGCGAGCAGGGCGCTGTAGACGAACATCTTCGAGGGGATGCATCCGACGTTCATGCAGGTGCCGCCGAACTTCCCCCTCTCGACCATGGCGATGTTCCAGTTGTCGTGTTGCGGGCCGATGATCGAGTTTCCCGATCCGGCCCCGATGATCATCAGGTCGAATTCGCGCACCGACGCAGGGTAGCGTCGGACCATGCGGCGACCGGGTATTGGCGTCACGGCACTGGCCCTGACCGTTGCAATGATCACAGTTGCCTGCGGTCGGTCGGCCAACATCGACAACACGTCGAGAGATCCACGCACCGGATCGATCACCAAGTCGGGCGATCTCGGCACCCAACGGCTCCGTTACGGCGACTGCTTCAACGATCCCGGTGGGTCCGGCACCGTGGTCGTGAAGGGTGTGCCCTGCGTCCGCGATCATCAATCACAGGTGGCCGCACTGCTGGAATTGCCTGACGGTCCGGCCGCCGAATGGCCGGGAACCGGACCGCTCGCCGACCGGTCGCGCTCATTGTGCTTCGGCGCGGCCGCCGACGCCCTGGGAGGGAGCCTCACCGACCCCACGGTCGGCCTGTCGGCCTATGTCCCCGATCAGAAATCCTGGGAAGCCGGCGACCGCAGGATCGTGTGCGTCCTGGGGCGATTCGATGGTTCACCACTCACCGGCTCGCTGTTCGACGGTTCCACCTGAGAGAATCGACCCATGACGCGACCAGTATCCGGCAAGTGGTTCGAGGAATTGACCGTGGGAACGGTGATTCACCACACCGTGAGGCGCACGATCACCGAGGCCGACAACATTGGATTCACCACCATGACCATGAACCCGGCGTGGCTGCATCTCGATGCCGACTACGCCGAGAACGAGACGGAGTTCGGTCGGCCCCTGGTCAATTCGCTTCTCACATTGGGGATGGTGGTCGGCATATCGGTGCACGACACCACCCTCGGTACCACGGTGGCCAACCTCGGCTTCTCGGAGGTGGTGTTCCCGGCCCCGATGTTCCACGGCGACACGCTTCGGGTCGAGACCGAGGTGACGGCCTCACGGCCGTCGAAGTCGCGTCCCGCGCAGGGCATCACCACATTCGAACACCGCGGTTTCAACCAACACGACGTGCTGGTGTGTCGGGCCGCCCGCAGTGCCCTGATGCTCCGTGGTCGACCCGACGCCTGAACCTTCAGGCAGCGGTCAGTCGGCGATCGAATCGAGTATTCGACGAGCCTGCGCGGCCACGGGCTCGTCGACCATCCGGCCCTCGAAGTCGATGGCCGCTATCCCGTCGGCCGACGCCCGTTCGTAGGCCGTGAGCATCCTGCGGGCCCGGTCGATCTCCTCGACGGACGGAGAGAACGATGAGTTTGCGATGGCGACCTGTGCCGGATGTATGCAGAGCTTTCCCGCGTAACCCATCGCCCTGGCCTCTTGGCACTCTCGTCGACAGCGGTCATCGTCGCGAAAGTCGGCGACGATCTGATCGATCACCGAAACGCCGGCGATTCGTCCGGAGATTGCCACCGAGGCTCGGGCGAACCCGATCTCGTGGTTGGACGATGTGCGGGTTCCCCCCATGTCGGCGATGAAGTCCTCGGCACCGAAGTAGGCAGAGGCGAAGATCGGGTTGGTCAGCAACGCGCGGGCATCGGCAACCCCGAGGGCGGTCTCGATGCCGGCGATCACCGGGGTGTGGGCCATCCCGCGCTTATCAAGTGCCCGGCTTGCTGCATCGACTCCGGCCATGGTCTCGACCTTGGGAAGAACCACCCCGGCGATCTGTTCCGGGAGAGCGGCCACATCGTCGAGAAACCACGGCGTGTCGACGGCATTCACACGGATGAGCGTGGGCACGACGGCCCCGATCTTTACGGCCATGGCCGCAGCGTCGATCCGGGCCCGGGCCTTGGCCTCAACTGGTGTGGCGTCCTCACAGTCGATCACAACGGCGTCGGCTCCGGTGGACGGAAGCTTGGCTACCAGGTCGGGGCGGACGGCGGGGGCGAACAGAAGTGAACGCACCCGTGGTGGCAGGGCCAGGCTCACGAACCGAGCCTCTTGGCCACCTCTTCGAGCATCACCTCGGTGGCCCCGCCACCAATCGGAAGGATGCGGGCATCCCGGCTCATTCGCTCGATGGCCGACTCTCGCATGTAACCCATGCCCCCGTGGAACTGGACGCAGTCGTACATGATCCGGTTGGTCACCTCACAGCCCCAGGCCTTCAGCCCCGACACTTCGCGGGCGGTGTCGTGGCCCTGCTCGGTGAGCCATGCGCAGTGATAGAGCGATGCCCGCATGGCGTCGACCTCGGCTTGGTGCATGGCCAGCCGTTGGCGGATCGCGCCCAGGTCGAACAGGCGACCACCGAAGGCCCTGCGTTCCGAGGTGTATTCGACGGTCATGTCGATTGCGGCCTGCGAGGCACCCACGCCCATACCCACCAGGACCATGCGCTCGTTCTGGAAGTTCTTCATCGTCTCGTAGAAGCCACGATGGAGCGTGCCGAGCAGCTGGGAGTCGGGGAGCCACACGTCGTCGAAGTGGAGCTCAGCCGTGTCGGAGCATCGCCAACCGGTCTTGTCGAGCTTCTTGGCCACCGAGAAGCCCTCGGTGCCCTTCTCCATCAGGAACATGGAGATTCCGTAGCGGTCGTCGGGTTTGGTACGGGCAGCCACGATCGTGAGATCGCCGTGGACCGCGTTGGTGATGAACATCTTCGATCCGTTGATGCGCCAACCGTCGCCGTCCCGCACTGCCGAAGTGCGGATGCCGGCCACATCGGATCCGGCATCGGGTTCGGTGACCCCGATCGAAAGGATGCATTCACCGGCGAGTGCAGCCGGCAGGTAGCGCTCGAGCTGCTCGTCGGATCCGACGTTGAGCAGGTGGGGCATGGCCATGTCGGTGTGGACCAGGACGGTAACGTCGAACCCGGCGAAAGTGGACGCGGCCAGCGCCTCGGCAAACGTGACCGAAGCGAGAGGGCCGAGCCCGAGGCCGCCCCACTTCTCGGGAACCCGAAGCGAGAACATTCCCAGCTCGCCCATGGTGCGGAGTACGTCGCGGGGCACCATGCCGTTGGCCTCCCACTCGTCGCCGTGGGGTGTCACCTCCCGGCGGACGAACTCGATCGTCTGGTCCCGGAGTGCTTCGAGTTCCTCGGTGGTCTGGGCATTCCTGAGCTTCATCGTCCATCTCCCTGCGACAGTTCGGCCAGTCTGGCCCGAAACACCTCGACGTTTCGAAGTTTCAGGTCTTCGAATCCCCGTACGATGTCGGGTAGTTCGGCCAGTTCGATTGCCGTGGCCAGATTGTCGGGGTCGAGTCGGTCGAGCACACGATCCAGGGCATCGTTGTATTCGACGGGCAGCGAACGCTCGATACGTCGCATGGGGTTTCGAGCGAACGGATCAAGTCGGGTGCCCCGCAGGCGCTTTCCCCTGGCCAGAATCGCGAACACCGGCCGCCATCTGAGCGATACGGAGATCTTCTTCTTGAGGCCGAGAGCTTTCAGAGTGGGGGGATGAAGCCTCCACGCGACGCGATCACCGGGATGGGCCACCGCGTCCACCACGCTGGTGGCTTCGGGGTCGAGCATCAGCCGGGCGACCTCGTATTCGTCCTTGTAGGCGAGAAGCTTGTGGAGACCGACGGCTACCGCGGCGGTGAGTTCGGTGGAGCCGGAGGACACCTCAGCCTCGGCGTTGGTGACCTGTTCGACGCGCTCCAGATAGGTGTCGGCCAGCTTGGTGTTCTGATAGCCGATCAGGTCGTGGACCCTGAAGGTGAGCGAATCGGCCAGTTCGGTGCCGGAACCGGCCAACGCCGCGACGCGTTCGGCGAATTCCGGCGGAAGTGACATGTGGGGCTGCCGGTCGGTCTGTTGTGCCTTGACCCGTGATGCCACCATCGCTGGGTCGGCCACCTGCCAGCGGCCCCATCTGAACGCCGCCGTGTTGGCCTCGATGGCCACCCCGTTGAGCGCGATGGCCTCTTCGATGAGCAGGGGATCCACCGGTATCAGACCAGCTTGGACAGCCATCCCGACCACGAACACGTTGGCCGTGACGGTGCTACCCAGGAGGGCCTCGGTGATCTCTCCCGCCTCGGCCCAGTGGCGATGATCGGGGAGGGTGACCTCCTCCACGCGTGACAGGAGCTCGTCGACCGATGGCATCTCGATCTCGGGATGGGCCACCTTCTCGCCGGGGGGTGTGACCGCCGTGGACCCTACCACCGCCGTGCGCTTCGGATCGGCGGCCGACAGCCCGGCCCACGACGCGGCGACGAGCAGATCGAACGCCAGCAAAAGGTCGGCCTGCCCGCGCCCGACGCGACTGCTGTCGGCCGGGCCTCCATGGCTGATGCGTATGTCGCTGACCACAGGCCCCGCCTTCTGTGAGAGCCCGATCTGGTCGAGGCCATGGGTGTGGGCCCCTTCGAGCATTGCCGCGGTGCCGATCAACTGGGCCACCGTGACCACCCCTGTGCCACCGATGCCGGTTATGTGAATGCTCACATCCTGGTGGCCCCTTGGCGGATCGGGGAGGTTGTCGGGCGGCCCGGCGGTCGAACTGCCGACCGCGGGAAGATCCGGGGCTGATTTGCTGCGCTGACGTCGGGGCCGCGTGACAGACATGAACGCCGGGCAGTCGCCCTCCAGGCAGGAAAGGTCGAGGTTGCAGCTCGTTTGATCGATGGTGGTCTTGCGGCCAAGTCGGGTGCTCAGTGGCTGAACCGACAGACAGTTCGACACTCGGGCGCAGTCGCCGCACCCCTCGCATATGCGATGGTTGATAACCACCCGTGTACGGGGGGTGGGTGCTCGGCCTCGCTTGCGGTCGCGTCGGGCCTGTGCGGCACAACGTTGATCGTGGATCAGCATGGTCACGCCCGGTGTGGAGCGCAGGGACTCCTGGGCTTCGAGCATCCGGGTGCGATCCCATATCTCCACGGCGGCCGGCATGC
>JAJRXJ010000089.1 GCA_024276355.1 Actinomycetes bacterium
GGAACGGATCGGCGCAGATGACCGCCTGGCGGGCGTGCTCGCCAACCGATCTGATGTAGGCAGGCCCCAGATCCAACGAGGCGGCCTGGATCTGTTTGGCCCGCTCAGGCCCCAGTTCTTCGAAGAACCCGTCGAGGGTTTCGGCGTCTTTGCCTTTGGCTCCCCACACAACGACCCCGCGGTCGTGGTCGACGACCAGGGTCAGGTACTTGTGGTGGCGACGCCACGAGATCTCGTCGACACCGATACGAAACAGCCCATCGAGACGACCCGGGTCCAACTCCGACGCGACCACGCGTTCACAGGCCCGGCCGACGGTGCGCCACGACACCCGACACAACCGGGCAATAGCGGTCTTGTCCATACGGGTGGCCAACCACGCAACGAGATCGTCGAAGTCGCCAGTGAGGTGTGCGCCGGGTCGGGCGAACGGCACCGCTTCGACGACCACCCCATGGGTTGGACACGACAAGCGCCGCAGCGTCGCCTGCACCTCGACGCGCCATACCCCCAGATCGAGGTGTCGCCACCGCGACGGGCACGGCCGGGTGTCATAACGGAACCTGCTCTTGTGGCCGCAATGAGGGCAGATCAGACGCCGGCGGCGTAACGCCACCACGACCGTGACAGCGCTGAGACCGAACACGACCGAGGTGACGTTCACCCCATCGAGATGAATCGCACTGGGTCTGGTGGAGGCTCGTTTCATTGGTTTCCAACCCCGGTCGGGGAGGTTTGTTGGTCAGCGTAGAACGCTGTTTCGTATTCTGCTGGGGGCATGTCGTTGCAGTGGCTGTGGAGCCGGTGCTCGTTGAACCAGTGGACCCACGACAAGGTGGCGAGTTCGAGTTCGTCGACGTCGTTCCAGCCGGTCGTGTCGGGCCCGTAGACGCACTCGGTCTTGTAGAGCCCGTTGGTCGTTTCAGCCAGAGCATTATCGTAAGAATCTGCAACGGTTCCGATCGAGGGTCGTGCACCGATTTCGTCGAGGCGTTCGGTGAACCTCACGCTGGTGAATTGGCTGCCGGCGTCGGAATGTGTGACCAGGCCGACCAGGCGACGGGCGCCGCGGGAGCGTCTGGCCATCTCCAGCGCGTCGAGGACCATGTCGGTTTTCATGTTCGACGCGGCCCGCCAGCCGACGATGCGGCGGGAGAACACGTCGACGATGAAACACACGTAGGCCATGCCTGATCGGGTCGGGACATAGGTGATATCGGTCACCCAAAGGGCATCAGGGCGATCGGCGCAGAAGTTACGTTTCACGAGGTCCGGGGCGCGCACCGCGCCAGGGTCCTGGCGGGTCGTGAACACCTTGTTGCGGCGCCGTGACACGCCGCGAATGCCCAACTCACGCATCAAACGGGCCACCTGATCACGGCCGATCACATGCCCGGCACGCCGGGCGGTTTTCCACAACTTGTGAGCCCCGTAGACCTTGCGGTTGGAGACCCACAACGCCATCGTGATCGTCATCATCGCCTGATCACGGATCGCACGAGCCGACGACGGACGGGTCTTGGCTGCGTAGTACGTGGACGGAGCGATCTTGGCGCCGGCAGCGGTCAGCTCCCGGCAGATCGGCTCGACTCCGAACTCTCCACGATGACCGTCGATGTAGGCGACCATCACTTGTGTGGGCGGTCGAGTTCCGCCGCGAAAAAAGCCGACGCAGACCTCAAAATCGCGTTCGCCCGACGCAGCTCCTTGTTCTCCTGGCGCAGAGCCTTGAGCTCGGCCGCTTCCTCACTGGTAGTCCCAGCCCGATCACCATCGTCGATCTCGGCCTGCTTCACCCACGCCCGCAACGACTCCGGACCAACATCAAGCTGCTCTGCAACCCTCTTCACCGTCCCGATCTTCTCACCGGTCTCGGCTCGTAACTGGCGCACCATCCGCACCGCCCGCTCCTTGAGCTCAGGCGAATACCGGCGCTGCGTCGGCTTGGAATTCATATCTACATTCATAGCTCTCATCCTCATTCACAGGTCGAGAGCCTCCAGCCATCCCAGTGCGATTCAAGACGCAAAAGACGCTTGAATGCAGTAGTGACGCGCATGGGCGCGGGACCTCCCAGAACTCGGATGTTGAAGACCCGAGAACTCTGGTCTCAGCCCGTGCGCGTCACGCGGACCCCACCAACCCCCCAATCACCCAGTCTCCCCAACGCATCCCGTCTTCACCCCACCCACACCAGGGTCAGGAGAGCCCGAAGTGTCCGATCGGTTTCGATCGCTGTTCGGGTGCTTCTCGCATTGTCGGCGGTGGTCGCCGCGGTGTTCACGGCCGCCAGTCTCCGACAGCTCCAGCTGATCGGCGACCTGAAGAGCAACGCCTTGTCTGTCGGTCCCGACACGCTGCTGTCGGCCGATCGAACGGCGAGGAACGCACAGATCGCGCAGCTTCTGATGGTGCTTCTGACCGGAATCCCCTTTCTGGTGTGGTTCCGTCGCGCGTACCGCAACCTTGCCCCGCTGGGGGCGGTGTCGCTCAGATTCATGCCTGGATGGGCCACTGGCGCATGGTTCGTGCCGATCCTCGGCATCATCCGGCCCAAACAGATTCTCGACGACATCTGGCGGGCATCGGACCCGGCGGCTCAGCCCTCTCTGAACAAGTCGTGGGCTGGTCAACCGGTGCCGGTTCTCATCCACCTCTGGTGGGTCGCGTGGGTGGGCACTGGCGCGCTTGGCTTCATCAGGTCCCGAATCGAAGGTGGAGGCCCATCACTCGACGGGGCCGAGTTCTCGGCCATCACCGCGGTCGCCGCGGGTTTGTCGGCCATCGTTGCTGCACTTCTCGCGATCCTGGTGGTCACCGACATCACAAACAGGCAGCATGAACGCGCCGACCGGATCCGACTGCTCACTGAAACTCCGCCGATCAGCGACACACCCACGGTTCCCGCCATGGAGGGCCCGACCGCGGACACCGCCGACGCGCCCACTCACACGGACGCGTCCACAGACACCGACAAGTCGAGGTGGATGGTGGCCGCCGTTGCCGCGGTCGCATTGTTGGTTGTTCCCGCCTCCTACCTCGTGCTGGATCCGGGTGGTGAGTCGCCGAGTTCCGCAGCCGGATTCACTGGCGAGGCCCGCCTCGTGAAGGAACTCGACCCCGGCGATTGCTACAACCTTCCCGACAACTCGGGCTCCATCGACTCCCCCGGACTGACTGTGCTCGCCGCCGATGTCGTGCCCTGCTCGTCGCCGCATCAACTCGAGGTGGTGGCCACCACGACCTACGGGTCGGGCGCCGGATCCGGGTATCCGGGTGACTCGGAAGTGACCCTCGTCGGCATAGAACGTTGTTTGGGGCCATTTGAGGAATACGTCGGGGCTCCGTGGCCCGAGGGTGGGCTCGACATGTTCGTGGTCCAACCGCTGAGCGAGACCTGGGCGATCTGGGACCGTGGCTTTGTCTGCGCCGCCGTGAGAATGGACGGAGCCGACCTCGACCACTCGATCGAGCACTCCGGTGGGGTCCTCTCGCCCGGGCAGGTGACGCTATTCGGTGTCAACGAGGGCGAGTGCTTCACTCTCGATGACGCCCAATCCCTGTATGCCACGCTGGGGCCGTGCAGCGGGCCTCATCAGTTCGAGGCCTACGCGAGGGTCACATCGAAGTCATCGACTTTCCCGGGGGCCGACGCGGCCTCCGAATTCTCCGACCGCGTATGCGCCGAGCAGTTCAGCGCGCGGGTCGAGGCCACCACGTCACCGAACCTCGGATACGCCCCACTCCTCCAGCCGTTCGAATCGATGTGGCGCATCGGCAAGCGTGACATCGTCTGCGTGATCTGGGACCGCGATTCCGCGATGCTCAGCTCGTCATATCTGGTCGGGTAGCCCACCGGGTCGCCGTGCCTGAAATCCGGGTCGGCTGAAGCGCCGGTGGCCGACATCACCGCTGCGTCGGGCGATTCTCCGACATGGTCATCCGGGTCCAGCCGTCGGGCCGATCGCTCCACGGAACCTCGAGGGGATCCACGTGGACGACTCGCAGCCTTCCTGGCTCCAGCCTGGCGTACCCCGGTTTCTCCTCCCACCTGACCCACCTCAATCTGCGACCGCTTGGCCGACGCTTCCGGTCAAGCGGTCGTAGACATGTAGTTGCTGCGCCAATCGTCGTCTCCCCAACGAAATGGGGCCTGCAAGGTCGTACGCGGGGCCACCGCCGACTCGATCAGGTCGAGAGCCATGCCGACAATCGCCCGCTGCATTCCCACATCCCCGGGCCGGCCGCACGGATTCCCGAGCGGGAAGTCGACGAACAGGAATCTCGGTACTCCACATTCCTCGACTATGTCGCGGGCGCTGCCCACGATCACAGTCGCGATGCCCGCGTCCTCCAGGGTTCTCGCAACCAGACTCACGGTCTGGTGGCACACCGGTCAAAGCGGCACGAGAATCACGGCGTCGACCGAATCTTCCGAGCACCACCCGGAGATCACGTCGGCGTCGAGCAGCGACCTGCGCTGGCTGTACTCGGTGGGAACCCCGAAAAAACGCTGGTTGAGGCGGCCGATTCGGCCCGAGTCGACGAATTCCGCGAGTCGGTCCAACGGAAGGAATGTTTCCGGATCATCGGTGTGGGTCGCCTGCTTGTCCCAGGAGAGGTCCGCGGTGAACATCCGTGGCGGCCGACCGGCGACCGGGTGTGAGTAGACGACCTTCTCATGGGAAGGAGAATCGATGGGCAGGTCGTCGTGATGGATGAACGAAGTGGTCACCACCGCGACCCGAGATGTCGCCAACGGCTGTTTGAGGGGCGTGAACGGTACGGAATCGTACGCGGCCCATTCGTAGGGCCGTTCGTATCCCTTCCCGGCGTAGTACTCCCTGGACTTGTCGATGTAGCGAACGTGGGACGGACGGGTGAGACGGCGATCGGGCGGCTCGGCCATGCCGTACGGTAACCCGACGTGACCGATCCGGTGGCAACATGGCGGACGATCATGTCGGAGCCCGAAGCCAGATCCAGCGACCTGCCCCGCCATGTGGCGGCGCTCGACGGCCTGCGCGGTGTGGCGGTCGCGGCGGTGGTGGCCTACCACGTCAGGCCCGAGTGGGTACCCGGCGGTTACCTGGGTGTCGATCTGTTCTTCGTTCTGTCGGGCTACCTGATCACCAGCCTTATGGTGGATGAGTTCTCACGAGCCGGCCGGATCGACCTCCTCGCTTTCGCCGGACGACGGTTGAGGCGACTCCTTCCGGCCGTCCTGGTGGTGGTGACAGCCGTGGTTGTCCACCAGTCGTGGCGCGGATCAACCGGAGACATCGAGCAGATACGGCGCCACGCCCTGGCCACTCTCGCCTACGTGGCCAACTGGGCATTCGTCCACGATGGTGTGAGCTACTTCGACGCCTTCGCCGGGCCGTCGATGCTTCGCCATGCGTGGTCTCTGGCGGTCGAGGAACAGTTCTACCTCATGTGGCCTCTGGTGGTGTTCGTGGCCCTGCGGGTGGGCGGGCGGCGCGCTGTCGCCGGCGCAGCGGCTGCGATCGGTTTCGGCTCGGCCATCTGGATGACGGTGTTGTTCGAAGCCACAGACCCGAGCAGGGCGTATTTCGGTACCGACACTCGCATCTTCGAACCTTTGATCGGCGCGCTCGGTGCCGTGTTCTGGCCGTTGCGCTCCACCAAACCTGATTGGCTCACCGCGGTCGGAGCAGGCGCTGGCGCAGCATGGTTGATTTCGATATTCGTCGTCGACGATCAGTGGGGTGGTTTCTACCGCGGGGGTGCCCTGGCCCTCGGCATCGTCGCGCTGGTCGCGGTGATGGCCGCCACCGGCCCCGGTCCTCTCACCAGCACGGCCCAAGTTCAGCCTCTCGTTGGTCTGGGCATCATTTCCTACGGGGTGTACCTGTGGCACTGGCCCTTGTTGCTGATGCTTCGATACACCGGATGGAGCCGCGGCTGGGTTGATGTGTCCACCATCGTCGCCACACTCACCGTGTCGTCGGTGTCGTATCTGCTGATCGAACGGCCGATCAAGCGAATCGGGCGGGGATCCACGACGTTGCGGGACCGCCTCCTCCCGGTTGTCGTCGCGACGGCATCGATCGGCGCCGTCGGGATGTTCGTGTTCGCCGTGACCCGTACTTCGGTGCCCGTCAACGCGATTACCGTCGACCAGGCGATCGCTGCCGTGTCATCGTCCGTCGATGGCTCGCATTCCGATCGGGAGAGATCCGAGTCGGCCGATGCATTGACGGTCGTTCTCATCGGCGACAGCACGGCATGGACCCTCGGTGGGGGCGAGATCACGCCCGGATCGGATCATGGCCCCTTTGCGTCGCCATTCGATCCGGATGTCATCACGTTGATCAACTTGGCCCGCAAGGGTTACCGGTTGGAACTCGCCCCACCGTCCGCAGATCGCCCACGGCGGGCATCCGACATTGCCGACGAGCACTGGTGGATCAACACCGTCAAGAAGATCGATCCGGATCTGATCGTGGCCCTCTTCAGCCTTACTGACGCCCGGGCTCTGCAAAGCGACGGCGACGGGCCGGGCTTCGATCC
>JAJRXJ010000090.1 GCA_024276355.1 Actinomycetes bacterium
CGAAGAACCACACGAAACTGATGACAAACCAATGACATCGGGCCAAAATCGCGAATTCCCAGGTCTGTGACCTGGGTAAACTCAGTGTCGGAGGGGGGACTTGAACCCCCACGCCCTTTCGGGCACCAGCCCCTCAAGCTGACGCGTCTGCCAATTCCGCCACTCCGACGTGGCCACCCGATTTCTCCCGGATGAGAACGGCAATCGTAGCGGGCCGTCCATCGCACGCCACCCGGTTCAGACCGATCGTTCGCGCACCACCGAGGGCAGATCAAGACGGTCAACCCGGCGCAATCCCGGGAGCTGAGACAACACGGCCACCACAAGGACCAGCACCACAGCGAGAGCCATGGACCTTCCGGTCATCACCATCCGGAACGAGAAGCTCTCATTGTCGAATTGGCTCATGAAACGCCCGGCAACCCACCAACCGATCACCGCGCCCGGGGCCAGCCCTAGCAATGTCACCGACACCGTTTCCGCGGTGACCGTCGATCGGATCCAGCGACGAGGCATTCCGTTGGCCTGAAGCGTGGCCATCTCGTTGGTTCGCTCGGCGAGCGCCACGGTCACAGCGTTGAACAGGAGCCCAACGGTCATGAGGATCGCGAAGATCACCATGAGGCCAACGAACAGGAGCGTGATGGTGAGCAGCTCGCGAATGGTGTCGATCATGGCGCGGTGATCGGTCACCGCCAGCACACCCGCACGATCCGCCAGTAGATCACGGACGGCCTTGTGGTCATCGTGCGACACGAGCTTGACCACCGCAGTGGTCGGCGCGGCCCCACCGGAGGAAGTCCACGCGCTGAGCGAGGTGTATGACACCGAGGGAATCGGCTCACTCACGAAGCCGACCACCGGAACGGTGATGGTGGTACCGGCCGCCGGGATGGCCGCGGTCACCACGTCGCCCAGAGCCACCCCCAGATCAGACTTCGCAACAGATCCCAGAACGATCCCGTCGCTCGGCAACGGGTCGCTGAAACCGTGGGCCACCGTGTCGGATCTGAATACCTGCAGCATCTGCTCGCTGCGATGTCCCGCGATCGAGATCACCACCGGCAACTGGAGTGAAGGTTCCGCCGCGGCTACCTCTGGTAGGTCCACCAGGTCGGAAAGATCCGGCTCGGTCACGGGATGATCGAAATGGACTGACAGATCTCGCTGGTCTATTGCGGAGAACTGCAGGTCAATCACAGAATTGGTGGTGTCGTTGAGAGCAAGCGATGTGACCAGCAGCACCATCGACAGGACGACCCCGACAGCTGTTGTTGCCACGCGTCTCGGGTTGCGGGCCATGTTCCGTAGGACGACTCGGGCCGTCATCGGCAGGGTGACCGGCCACACGCGTTCAAGCAGAGCGCGTCTGTCGACGCCCGTGGGGGTTGGTGGCCGCATGGCCTCGGCCGGGTCCATCCGTGCCGCGGCCCGGGCCGGCATGGCGCCCGAGATGAGACCCACCACCAGGACGAACACCATCGCCTCCGCAATGGTGACCAGCGAATAGTGCATCACAGTGATCGGAACACCGATGAACCCGGTGTAAAGGGTGCTGATCCACCGGCCCAGCAATGCACCCGCCACGAGCCCCGGTAGCGCCCCGGCCATCGTCGCGATCAGGGCGTGGGTCATGTAGTGACGCAGGATCGTCGAGGTCGACACGCCATCGGCGACCATCATCCCAATCTGGGTTCGGTCCTGGCGAACCAGCCTGCTCAGCAACACGAAGGTGGCCATGCCCGCGGCTCCGAGGAACAACACAGGGAACAGATACGACATGCTCTCAAAGCCCTTCACGTCGGACTGAAGGGCCAGATTCGACGGCTGATCGGCCAGGTCGTACACCTCGCTCGCCCCCGACAGACGAGCACGCTCCACCAGCGATGCCACAACAGCGGGGTCCCGGTTTGCAACCTTCGCGCTCACTTGCGTCGCTGCAGTCGGGGCGATGGTTCTGGCCAGCGACTCGGGCACGAACACGACCGCGAACTCATCGGGGATGGTGAACACCTCGGTGTGGCTTCGAGCCGGAAAGAGATACTCGCCCGAGGCCGCCACACCAACGATGGCGACGTTGCGCCATGCAGATCCGTCCCACAGATCGAGCGTGTCTCCCGGTCCGAGATGGAAGTGGTCAGCGGCGTGCTTTTCGAGGACGACCGCATTCGTGTCAGTGGGGGCCAGGTCACGCCCCGAGTCGATCCACAGACGATTGACCTCGACGACTCCGTCAGAGGGGCCGCCGATCATCGTTGCCACCAGCTCACGGCCATCGAGACGAGCCGGTAGGTCGGCGCG
>JAJRXJ010000091.1 GCA_024276355.1 Actinomycetes bacterium
CTCGGCTTCGGGTGTTCCGTCGACGGCACGCGTCTGGAGCCTGACCGCGTAACCCGGCAGATCGAGTGGGGGCATACCGATGTCTGCGCCGGGCGCCGAAACGTGAACGACAGGCCCCTCTCCGAGCGGACCCTCGCCCACGGCATCGGCCTGGCGGGCGTTGTCCACATGACACGAGTTGCAGCCGGTGGCGTTGAAATCGGGACCGAGCCCGGTGGAGGTGTCGAAGAAGGTCTCGAAGATCCGGTCACCACGGGCGAACCTGACGCGTGCCGGAAGGCCCATGTTGCGCGCCGAGAGATTGAACGACCTGACGCTCACCTCGAACGTGGTGGTGGCATCGCCCGACCTGGCCACCACCCAGCCGGGAGTGGGTCCCGGCCGGGTTGACGAAAGAGAATTGTCGGCGGAGCAGGATGCCGACATCAGAGCGAGTGTGGTGATCCCGACGATGAGCCATCGGTCCCGCCGTCGGGATTCCGGCTCAGGAGCCGGTGGGGACGTTGATCTTGGTGAGGTCAAAGTTGTCGACCGTGGGCAGAACATCGGCAGGCGAAGCTGGTGCGGTGAGCGCATCGGGCATGTTGGGCTGTGGGCCCGGAGTGGCGATGGTCTTGTAGTCGACGCTGGTTCCGGGGCGATCGAGCGAGCCGATGTCGAGCAGCGTGCCCAGGGGCCCGGACCCACCCCCGCAGGAGGCGACGGTCTCGATGTTGTCCGGGAGGGAAGAGGCGAAGGAGTTGCCCTCGAAGCAGTTGTTGTCGGCACCGGTGTCGGGGTCTTCGACCAGCAGGACAAGATCGGTGGCGGATCCGGAGATCACGTTGTCGCGGACCACGTTGTCGCTGGCGAGCTTCACGCTGTCGCCGGGGAACAGCGAAATGGCGATTCCGACGTTGGGGTTGTCGGTGACCAGGTTGCGATCGATCAGGTTGTTGATCCCTCCGGCAACCACGATGC
The DNA here is from genome assembly GCA_024276355.1 of Actinomycetes bacterium. GTDB lineage: Bacteria > Actinomycetota > Acidimicrobiia > Acidimicrobiales > Aldehydirespiratoraceae > SZUA-87. Next base: position 961 of record JAJRXJ010000091.1, read on the forward strand.
CGCCTCCGAAGGCCAGGTCCCAGAGCGAGTTGGATATCGGTGTTTCTGCGTTGCCGTTGTCGTGGACCCAGTTTCCGGCGATGGTGGCGTTGCGTTGGGGTGCGAGTTCCTCGCTGTCGAGCGTGTTGGGGACGATGCCCACACGGTTGTGGAGCCATTCGCTGTTGACGATGTTGAGGTTGCCGCCCGAGTTGGTGCCCGAATAGCCAAGGGCATTGTTCTCGGAGATCACGTTGGTGACCACGGCATCGCAAGGCTGGCACTGGCCGATGTAGAAGCCGGAGTCGGGATGACCGGACGCGTAGCTGTGGTCGATCAGGCCGTATTCGGCGTTGAAGGCGTAGACCCCGTAGAGGCCGTTGTTGAGAGCGGTGATGTAACTCGCCCGGTAGCCGTGGAGAATGAAATCAGAGGCGTAGTCGCCGGTGAAGAAGACGCCGTTCGACACGTAGTTCTTGGCGGTGAGGTTTTCGATCGCAACCCCGTCCTCGAACACAATGAAACCGTTGGCGAAAGAGTCGTCGTGCTCCCCGTCGAGGATCACGGTGTTGCGGTCCTCGCCGCGTATCACGAGGTTGGGGGTCTCGACCACGACGGCTTCGTGATACGTGCCGGGCGCGATCAGAATGAGATCGCCTTCGGAAGCGGCATCGACCGCGTCCTGGATGGTCGGGTAGTCGGCCGGAACGTGAATTACGTCGGGCCCGGGCTGCGTGGTGGTTGGCGCCGCTGTGGTTGGTGCCGCCGTGGTCGGCGCAGCAGTGGTCGACGCCGGGGGAGCGGCCGTGGTCGAGGCCGTGGTGCTGGTCGACCCGGTGCTGCTGCAGGCCGCGGCGAGCATTGTGATCACAGCTACCAGAATCATGAATCGTCGCATCGTTCTCCTCCGTCGGTGTCGACGGCCGTGACGGTAGCTGGTGCGGATGCGGCCGTACCAATCGCCGGATCAGGCCGCGGGGACCACCACGATCAGGCCGTTCTGCCCATGGCGTGGTGTGCCGTGAAGCGAGCAGTAGTAGGGGAAATCGCCACCGAGCGAGAACGTCCGCGAAGCCGATTGGTTCGAGTCGAGGCTGCCGGTGGGTATCGGTTCGAAGGCCCCGTCGATCGAAGGAGTCACGTTGTGGGCGTTGAGTCCGCGGTTGACCCAGGTGATCCTGGTTCCCTCGGTGACCACGACCACCCGTTGCACGAAAGCATTGTCCTTGACGTCGATCGTGATCTCGCTCTGACCGGTCATGTCGATTGCCCCGTCAGGGATTTCGATCGGAACGGCGACCACCGGGGTATCGGCGGGGCCGGCTGCGGCGGCGACACTGTCGGCGGCTGCCTGCGCCGCTGCCAGGTCGAAATTGATCTCGCTGGTCTCATTGACGACGGGCGGCGACAGGGGGGCGAAGGCCGGCTGAAATGTGCCCAGTTGATCGTCGGATCCACACGATGAGAGCAGCAACGTCCCGGCGAGAAGTCCGGTGATGACAAGAGTTCGGCGTCGCATGTGGGTGACGGTAGCGGCAACGAACCGGGTGGTCATATCCCGGGATCCGGTCAGGGTCGAGGGAGCGTGTCGAGCCCAGACGCGTGGCGAACCAGGTCGATGAAAGGTCCGGCGAACCTGCGGGCATCGACCACACAGCCATCGTGGCCCATTTGAACGTGGCGAATCTCGGCGTGGGGAAGCAGAGCGGCCAGCCGGTGCTGTCGGTCGGGGGGAACGATTTCGTCGAGATCGGTGATGAGCACGCCTGTTGGAATGTCGACATCACCGATCCATGGTCGGCTGTCGAACTTGGCGATTGCCCGGGCGGCCTCGAGCATCATCGGTATGGAACCGGTACGGACCTCCGACAGCATCCACGCCGGCCTGGTGAGCGTGGACGGGTCCTTGGCGGCGGCACGAGTGATCAGATCGAGTCGCAGCTTTCGGCTGGCGAGCCGCGAAGCCCGCCCGATCAGTCCGATTGTTCGGAGCGTGGCCGATTCCGAACGACTCGTGGGCTGCCTCGCGAAAGTGGCCGCCAGAACAAGGCCGGTCACGCGGGTGGGATGTCGGCGCCAGACGAGTTGGGCGATCGGGCCACCCATCGAGTAGCCGGCGGCCACGAACGTGTCGATCCCCAGGACGTCGGCGAGGGCAACAACGTCGTCTGCAGCGTCTTCGAGACGGAACCGGCGCCTGGAGCGGATACCCCGACCATGACCGCGGTTGTCGATGGCGACCACATTGACGTGCTCGGCCAGAGGTTCGAAGACGCCGCACCAATTCAGGGCCGCGGTGACGGTCCAGCCGTGAAGCAGTATCACCGTGGGAGCACCCGATGGGCCCGGGACCTCCCTGATGAAGGTGGTGCCCCGGCCCGGTAACTCGATGGCACGGCCCCGGGGCAAACGGGGTTTTCCGATCAGCGGGACAGCCGGTTCGAAGTCGTTATCGGTGTCTGGACCGGACGCCATTGGTCAGTCGATCGCGACGATCTCGATCTTGATCGAACCACCGGGAGAATCGTATTCGACGTCGTCGCCTATGGCTGCGCCCAGCAGGGCGATACCCATGGGCGATCCGGGCGACACGACCATCACGTCGTCGCGCTTTTCCTCGATTGATCCGACCAGGAACTGCTCGGGCTCGTCGTCGCCTTCGTAGAGAACCGACACTATGGACCCGGCCCGAACGATGTCGCCGCCCCCGGCGCCGTCGGCCACGATCTCGGCGTTCTCGAGGATCGATGCGAGATGCATGATCCGGCCCTCCATCTTGCCCTGCTCCTCCTTGGCAGCGTGGTAATCGCCGTTCTCGGACAGGTCGCCCATCTCGCGCGCCACTTCGATCTTGCGGGCGATGTCGATCCGACCCCTGGTGGTGAGGTCTTCGTACTCGGCTCTCAGCCGGTCGTGTGCGCTTTGTGACAGCTGGTGTGTCTCGGCCATCCGAAGAATGTACCGGCGCAGCGTCGCCGGCATACGTCCGGATGGGTCGAACGCCCCAAGTTGGCTCGGCGATGGTCATATTCGCATCGACAGGGCACAAGGAGAGACCCGGACCGGACGATCAAACGATCGCACGCCACCCATGGACGAGAAGATGACCACCACGAAGACGAATCTGTTTCTCATCGGGGCCCACAAGGCCGGGACAACGTCCCTCTACGAGATGCTCGGCCAGCATCATCGGATCGACGCGCCCGAGGTGAAGGAACCCGGATTCTTCAGCATCGACGGCGACCCCACCGAGGCCGGTCTCATCAAGTATGAGTCCCGCTATTCGACGGGGCTCGGCGAGCAGACCTATTGGATGGACGGCTCCACCTCGTACGCGCAGACGATCCGATACCCGGAGACCATCGATCGAATCTCGGCACACACCGGACCGGGCCTCAAGTTCATCTACGTGGTCCGCGATCCCCTCGACAGGATGATCTCAGCGTACGTGCAGCTCCGCTCCGAGGGGCTCAACGATCTCGACCGGGAGCTGTCGGCTGCGCTCCCCAGGCTCCTCGAACCCTGCTATTACCGAACCCACTACGACCGGTATGCGGATCGGTTCGGGGCCGAGAACATCCTGGTGTTGACCTTCGACCATTTCCGGTCCGACCCGGCTTCGTTCATGTCGCTGTGCTTCGAGTTTCTGGACATACCGGAGATCGACGTCGCCGGGATACATGCGAACGCCGGAGTGGACAGGGCCCAGAACGGGCGGCTGTTGGACACGGTCATGAAAATGCCGGGGGCCCGTCGGGCCGCGGCGATGGTGGTTGATTCCCCGTTTGAGCGGGTCGTGTCGGGACTGCGACGGCGATTGTCGGTGCCGGTCGAGAAACCGGAGATCACCCCGGACACGCTCGGCGACGAGTGGGCGGCCGTGAGCGACGAGGCGGCGCGGATACTGGAAGTGGCGCGAGGTCCGAAGGTCGAGTGGAACATCGGTGCCATGGTGAGCTGAGCGTCGGCGCCCGATTGAGTTCTGGGCGGTGACATGGGTAAACTCCGCACCGTGAACCCACGCGCGAACATCGTAATTCTCTAGCGCACGCCTCTCCCGGCGTGCGCTTCACAACCGTCCACTGTGGTGGGCGGTTTCTTTTTGCCCTCGATCGTTCCGGCCAACCCACCCACACAGCGAGTACAGATGACCAATCAAACCAGCTCACATCACGTCGGAATCGTCGGCGGCGACGGCATCGGCCCCGAGGTGGTGGCCGAGGGCCTGAAGGTGATCGAGGCCGCGGGCGTGTCGCTCGACATGACCCACTATGACCTCGGAGGCGAACGTTATCTGCGTGACGGAGTGGTGCTCGACGATTCCACGATCGAGGAGTGGCGCGACCTCGACGCCCTCTATTTCGGGGCCGTCGGCTCTCCCGATGTGCCCCCGGGTCTGATCGAGCGCGGCCTGCTTCTCAAGATGCGTTTCGCTCTCGACCTCTACATCAACCAGCGTCCCTTCGTCACCGACACCCACGATTTCGTGGTCATCAGGGAGAACACCGAGGGCACCTACGCCGGTGAGGGTGGTTTCCTTCGTAAGCACACCCCGCATGAGATTGCCACCCAGGGTTAGGTCAACACCCGCCATGGTGTGGAGCGATGCGTCCGCTACGCGTTCGAACTGGCCAAGACCCGCAGGGGCCACGTCACCCTGGTTCACAAGACCAATGTCCTCACTTTCGCCGGTGACCTCTGGGAGCGGGCTTTCAATGAGGTGGCCGCCGAATACCCCGACATCGAAACGGGATACAACCACGTCGATGCCTGCTGCATCTACATGGTCGAGGACCCATCACGCTTCGATGTGGTGGTCACCGACAATCTTTTCGGAGACATCATCACCGATCTGGCCGGAGCGGTCTCGGGCGGAATCGGATTCGCATCCTCGGCCAATCTGCATCCCGGGGCGGTGTCGATGTTCGAGCCGGTCCACGGTTCGGCACCCGACATTGTCGGAACCGGCAGGGCCAACCCGACCGCTGCCGTATTGTCGGGAGCACTGATGCTCGATCATCTCGGTGAGCACGAGGCCGCCGACCGCATTCGTGCGGCCTGCGCCGACCCCGACACGCTCACCGGTTCCACAACCGAGATCGGCGATCTCATCGTCGGTCGCCTCTGAGAGGGGTCTTCATGCCAATCACACCAACAGCCCACATCTGGATGAACGGCGAGATGGTTCCGTGGGAAGACGCCACGATCCACGTCCTCACCCACACCCTCCACTACGGCACCGGTGTGTTCGAGGGGATTCGGGCCTACGAGACCGACGACGGGCCCGCCATTTTCAGGCTCACCGAACACATCGAGCGTCTCTACCGTTCGGCCAAGATCCTCAACATGGACATGCCCTACTCGGTGGGCGAGATCGTGGACGCGTGCAAGCTGGTCGTGGCCGACAGCGGACTGCCGTCGTGCTACATCCGACCGATCGCCTACTACGGGTACGGCGAGATGGGTCTGGCCACAGCTGCCTGCACCACCGACATCTCGATTGCGGCTTGGCCGTGGGGTGCCTATCTGGGCGACGACGCGGTGACAAAGGGCGTGCGCATGAAGATCTCGTCGTGGACCCGTCACGACCACAACATCATGCCTCCGGCTTCGAAGACCACCGGCAACTACGCCAACTCGACGCTGGCGAAGATGGAGGCCATTCGGGCCGGATACGACGAGGCCATCATGCTCAACAAGGTCGGTCTCGTGAGTGAGTGCACCGGCGAGAACCTGTTCGTCGGTCGCGGCGACGTGCTGATCTCCCCGCCCACCTCGTCCGGTGCTCTTCCCGGCATCACCCAGGACACCGTCACGACACTCGCTGCCGACCTGGGATACGAAGTTCGGATTGCCGATCTGGCCCGGTCCGATCTCTACGTTGCCGACGAGATCTTCGTGTGTGGCACCGCCGCCGAGGTGAGCGCGGTCAATTCGGTCGACGATCGCTCCGTTCCGTGCCCCGGCCCCCGAACAGCGGCGATCGCCGCGGCCTACGCCGACGTGGTCCGTGGGCGCAACCCGAAGTATTCGTCGTGGAACGAGCACGTGTCGTGAACGACGGCGAGGTCACGATCAGCCGGGCGGCGGTTCACGACCCGTCGTGGCCCGAGAGTGTCGACATCTACGACACCACCTTGCGTGACGGCTCACAGCTCGAGGGGATCTCGCTCACGGTCGACGACAAGTTGCGAATCGCCCGCGAACTCGATCGTCTCGGCGTGGCCTTCATCGAGGGTGGATGGCCGGGCGCCAACCCGAAGGACGACGAGTTCTTTCGCCGTGCCCGCACCGAGCTCGATCTCGAGACCAGCACCTTCGTGGCCTTCGGCTCGACCCGCAGGGCCAAGGGCAAGGTCGACTCCGATGCCACTCTCGCCAACCTGGTCGGCGCGGGCACGGATGTGGTCTGCATCGTCGGCAAGTGCTGGGACTATCACGTCACCGAAGCGCTCAAGACCACCCTCGATGAGGGCGTGGCCATGGTGGCCGACTCGATCGAGTACCTGGTCGGTGAAGGCAAACGGGTGCTGTTCGACGCCGAACATTTCTTCGACGGCTATCGGCGCAACCCGGAGTTCAGCCTTCGGGTGGTCGAGGCCGCGGCCATGGCCGGCGCCGAGACCGTCGTGTTGTGCGACACCAACGGTGGCTCGTTGCCCCCCGACGTGGAAGCCGCGGTTCGAGATGTGGTGTCCCACGTCGACTGCGCGGTGGGCATCCATCTCCACAACGACACGGGCTGTGGTGTGGCCAATGCCCTGGCCGCTGTTCGGGCCGGGGCCACCCAGGTTCAGGGCACCATCAACGGATACGGGGAACGGGTCGGCAATTGCGATCTCGTGCCCATCATCGCGAATCTCGAATTGAAGATGGGCATCCGGGCTCTTCCGGAGGGACGCATGCCGCTGCTCACATCGGTGGCTCACAGCGTGGCCGATTCGGTCAATTTCTCGGTCGACCCGCAGCAGCCCTACGTGGGGTCGAGCGCTTTCGCCCACAAGGCCGGGCTCCACACCAGCGCCCTGAATCGTCGCCCAGATGCCTACGAACATGTGCCACCCGACGCGGTCGGCAACGGCACCCGGGTCTTGGTCTCCGAGATGGCCGGTCGGGCTTCGCTCCAGATGAAGGCCCAGGAGTTGGGGATAGAACTCGATGGAGCCAAGGTCGGTGAGGTCATCGAGACCCTCAAGAACCTTGAATACGCCGGCTACCACTTCGAGGCCGCCGACGCCTCGTTCGAGCTGTTGCTTCGCGGTGCGGCCGGTTGGGAGCAGCCCTTTTTCGAGCTCGAGTCGTTCCGGGTGTCGATGGATCATCGCTCCGGCTCGGGGGCCAGAGCATGGAACGACGTCGCCGTCGATGTCGACACCGAAGCCACGGTGAAGCTGAGGGTGAACGGCGAGCGCCGCATCGCGGTGGGTGAGGGCAACGGTCCGGTCAACGCTCTCGATGCGGCCGTGCGCGGTGCCCTCAACGGCAGCTATCCGGCTCTCGACCGGGTGTCACTGACCGATTTCCGGGTGAGGGTGCTCGACACCCAGAAGGGCACCGGGGCGGTCACCCGGGTGCTGCTCGAATCGTCCAACGGTCAGCAGACATGGTCGACCATCGGGGTCAGCGAGAACATCATCGAGGCGTCATGGCAGGCGCTCATCGACTCGCTGGTCTACGCGATGCTGTTGGCCGAGACCGGCTCCGCCCCGTCTTAGCCGCTTCGCGGTGGCGTGGTTACCATTGGCCCCATGTCAGCTCCCGAGTTCGTCCCATCCGGTGCGGTCAGCCGCAAGGTCTACAACTCGCCACCCAGACGTCCCGGTCAGTGGCACGCGGACCGGCCCGGTGAGGTGGTCCACAGCGTCGATCAGCCATCCGGGGGAGCGCTCGGCAACCAGGGCCCGGATCAGGGTTACGCCCTCAAGTTGGCCAGGAGATTCTCGGGTCAGCTGGTTCTGGCACCGGGCGAACACGAGGCCGATGCCATGGCTGGTGCGGTGGCTGTGGCCCTCAGGCGGGCGTCGCTGTTCGGCCGGGCTCCGGTGTCCGACGACCTGCGAATTGCGTTCACCCTTTTCGGCTATCTCGATGAGGCCCCCGAAGAGCTGGTTGCCTTCAGGCGCAGCCTTTTCGATGAGGTCCACCATCATGTGATGCACTACCGCGAGGCTAGGGCGATTGCGGCTACTGTTCCCGAGCCGACACTGCGCTCGTCGCTGCAGGCGGTGAAGGAACAACACGAGGCTGATTGGCGCAAGCCGTTAGGAGTCTGAACAACATGTCCGACGCATTTCCCCCGCCCCCACCTCCACCCCCGAGCGGTTCCAACCCGTCTCCGTCGGGGGCTTGGGCCCAGCCGGTCGGGCAGGTGGCCAACTACGCCAGTTTCGGGCAGAGACTCGGGGCGGTTCTGGTCGACTGGGTGGCTTTGTTCATCGTCGGGCAGGTCATCGCCGCGGCAGCCGGAGGTCTTGGGGCGGGTCTCGTCCAGTTGCTGGTCGGTGTCGCCTACATCTCGTATCTCGACGGTGTCCGAGGTCAGACCCTGGGGAAGATGGCCGTCGGTATCAAGGTGGTCGACCAGGAGACGGGCCAGCCCGTCGGCCTCGGACGCGGATTCGTCCGTTACATCGGCAAGATCATCTCGGCTCTCATCGTCTTCGTCGGTTACTTCTGGATGCTCTGGGATTCCGACAAGCAGACCTGGCACGACAAGATGGTGCGGTCGCTGGTCGTTCGCAACTGAGCGGGATCGGCGTCCAAGGGGCCGGCTCCGACGGCCGCTAGTCTCGCCCGGGTGACCTCAACGCGCGTTCGATTCGCCCCGGCCCCCACCGGTTATCTTCATGTTGGCAGTGCCCGTTCGGCGTTGTTCAACTGGTTGTTCGCCCGCCACACCGGCGGCGAGATGGTGTTGCGCATCGAAGACACCGATGCCGCGAAGAAGACCCAGGAGTTTGTCGACGCGATTGTCGGGCCACTTCAGTGGCTCGGTATCGACTGGGATCTCGGCCCGTTCTTCCAGTCGGATCGCCGTGCCGATCACGTGGCCGCCGTCGAAAAGCTGTTGGCCGAGGGCAAGGCGTATCTGTGCGACCTGAGCCGCGACGAGATCGCCGCCAAGGCCGAGCAGGCGGGGCTGCCGGCCGGCTATCACGGTTGGTCGCGCGATCGCAACGTCGAGGACGGCCCGGGTGTTGTGGTGCGCTTCCGTGCCCCCGATGACGGCATCACCATCATCGACGACCTGGTGCGGGGCCGTGTCGAGTTCTCCCACGACATCATCGAGGATTTCGTGATCCGCAGGGGCGACGGCTCGCCCACATTCCTCATCGCCAACGCGGTCGACGATCACGACATGGGCATCACCCATGTGATCCGCGGCGAGGATCTGCTCAACACCACACCGAAGGTGAGGCTGATCTGGGAGGCGCTCGGCTACGGCGAGGCCCCCACCTACGCCCATCTGCCGCTCCTGGTCAACGAACGCCGCAAGAAGCTGTCCAAGCGTCGCGACGATGTGTCCCTCTCCGACTACATGAGCCGCGGCTATCTCCCGGAGGCCATGATCAACGCGTTGGCGTTGCTCGGTTGGGGCCCACCCGACGACATCGAGATCAGGCCGATCGACGAGATCATCGAGCTGTTCACGCTCGAGGCCGTCAACAAGTCATCCGCGTTCTTCGACATCAAGAAGCTCGACCACATCAACAACGCCTACATCCGGGCGCTGTCGCCGGAGGAGTTCGCCGAGCGGGTCGCCCCGTTCATGGTCGGACCCGATGTCGGCTACCCCGAGGACAATTTCGATCCTTCGGTCGTGGCCGCCCTGGCTCCCGAGATCCAGCAACGCATCTCCACGCTCTCGGAGGCTCCGGCGTGGGTCTCCTGGTTGTTCGTCGACCGCATCGACACCTACGACGAGAAGTCCTGGAACAAGGCCATGGTGAAGGGCCGTGTGGCCGATCGTGTCCTCGATGAGGTCCTGGCGGCATTGGCCGACAATCCGTTCGACGATCCCGATTCGCTCGAGGCCGCGGTGATGGCCGTGGGCGCCGAACTGACCGAAGAGGTCGGGGCCCGGGTCATGTCGCAAGCCCCGGTTCGGGTGGCTCTCACCGGCCACATGTCGGGAATTCCGCTGTGGCAGGCGATGACCCTGCTGGGGCGCGACCAATGCATCGCAAGGCTCGAGGCTGCTCGGGCGAGGCTCGAAGGCTGACAGATGCGGATCGGATGGCCTCGCTGGCTGTCCGCTCGGCGCGCGGTGCGGGTGGCAACGGTGGTCGCTGCGCTCGGCGTGCTCTACATCGGGATCACGTTCGTCCAGGTGGTGGCGGCCTCACACACCGACGATTCCGGTTCTGCCGATGCCATCGTCGTGCTGGGGGCCGCTCAATACAACGGCACGCCATCACCGGTGTTCGCAGCTCGACTCGACCACGCCCGACAGTTGTGGAGCGACGGCATCGCCGCGTTGATAGTCACCACCGGCTCCAAGCGGGCCGGCGACACGTTCACCGAGGGGTTTGCCGGGTTCAACTACCTGCTTCGCTCCGGAGTGCCCGAATCGGATCTCCTGGTGATCACCGACGGTTCGTCGACATGGGAACAGTTGGCTGCCACCAGTAGACAGCTCGCTCTTCGCGACCTCGACTCCGTGATCCTGGTGTCCGACCCGTATCACGCCCTTCGCCTTCACCAGATCGCGTCGGAGGTCGGGCTCAAGTCGAAAATCTCACCGACATCCAGCGGCTCGTCTCTCAGGCAGATGCTGCGCGAGACGGCCGCGGTGTCGCTCGGTCGCATTCTCGGTTATCGCCGCGTCGACAACTGGCTCGGAAGCGTGGGTTGAAGCCGCCGCGGACGGTACGCTTTCGGAGCCCTTCGGGGATGGTGTAATTGGTAACACAACTGGTTCTGGTCCAGTCATTGGGGGTTCAAGTCCTCCTCCCCGAGCAAATTCGAAGGGGCGTCCATGGGGCGCCCCTTCGTCGCGTTCGGACCGTTGGGTCGACCCCGGCCCGCGGTTACACTCGCTGGGCCAACGACCGCTCAGGTGGTCCGACGAGCCCCGTTCGTC
>JAJRXJ010000092.1 GCA_024276355.1 Actinomycetes bacterium
GATCTGAGCCGTTGTTCGACTCGGTGGAGAGCGCCGACCCGCCCCGGCCACTCTTCTACCTGTCGCCGTCGGGTCGGGTGTTCGATCAGCAGATGGCCGGCGAACTCGCCGCGCTCGATGGTTTCTCGCTGTTGTGCGGTCGCTACGAAGGCATCGACGAACGGGTCAGGGAACATCTCGTCGATGGCGAGATCTCTGTGGGCGACATGGTGCTGGCCGGAGGCGAGGTGGCCGCGCTGCTGATTCTCGAAGCGGTCGGACGCCTTGTGCCCGGTGTGCTCGGCAACGCCGAGTCGACCAACGACGAGTCGTTCAGCGATGGGCTTCTCGAATACCCCCACTACACCCGCCCGGCCGAGTTCCGTGGGTGGGAGGTGCCTCCGGTGCTGCGTTCGGGCGACCATGCCCGGGTGCAACGCTGGCGTCGCGCCCAGTCGCTGCGCCGCACCATCGACCATCGACCCGACCTGATCGAGGCCCGCGGTGGGTTGTCGCGAGACGACATTGCCCTGCTCGACGAGTTCGGTTTGGGAGACCCCCCACCAACCGATTCCGAACAGCCGGAGTAGATCAGGGTGGGGACTCGCCCCCGCCGCTCTAGACTCGACCGTCGGCCCGGGTACCCGTGCCCGCCAATTTCTGATTCTCTCCCGCCGGAGCGCAGTGCGATGCAGCCCACCGATCTGATCGACAACCAAAACCTTCGAGACGACATCCCCGACTTCGCGCCGGGCGACACCCTCAAGGTCCACGTCAAGGTGGTCGAGGGCAACCGTCACCGCACCCAGCTGTTCGAAGGCGTGGTCATCCGTCGCCAGGGCAGCGGCATCCGCGAGACCTTCACGGTTCGCAAGGTGAGCTTCAGTGTCGGTGTCGAGCGCACCTTCCCGATCCACACCCCGGTGATCGAGAAGATCGAAGTCGCCACCCGTGGCGACGCGCGTCGCGCCAAGCTCTACTACCTGCGTGATCGCATCGGCAAGGCCGCCAAGGTCAAGGAAAAGCGCTTCAACTGATCCCGTGAGTGTCACACGCCATCCCTAGTTTGGGATGCGTGGACAAATCACGAGTTGCATTGGGTAGATGGGGCGAGTCGCTTGTGGCCCGCCACTACGAGTCGGCCGGCTACGAGGTGCTCGACCGAAACTGGCAGGTTCGAGGCGGTGAACTCGATCTGGTGATGGCGCGCGGCAACGAGATCGTTTTCTGCGAGGTCAAGACCCGAACATCTCACAGATGGGGCGGGGGCTTCGAGGCCGTCGACCACCGCAAACAGCGTTTCCTTCGTCGCACCGCCATCAGCTGGCTCGACTCCCACGATGTCCACGGTGAGGTCAGGTTCGATGTGGCGAGTGTGGTCGGGTCGAGAATCGAAGTGATCGAGGCCGCCTTTTGAGCGGGTCAGCGCCCGCGCTTGCGGGTCTTGCGCCCGTCCCAGCAGCCACGATGCCAATGGCGACGCAGATCGGGCTCGTCCACCGGCACCACCACCCAGTGGCCGGTGCCGGGCGGGATGTCGCGGTTGCAATTCGGGCAGATGTAGGTCTTCACCGCCTGGTAGGGCTGCATGAACCTCACCTCCACCTCGCCGTAGGCCTCGGGGTCGTCCATCAGCCCACCAGGGCCCACACCAGTAGCAGCGCGGTCACCAGGAGCGCAGCGCCCACGTAGAGATAGTCGGTTGGTCGGCGCCGGTGAGGTCGGGTGGGGTCCATTCCCATTCACTCAGTATCGTCTCCGGGTCAGGATTCGCCACCCACGGACGCTCCCATGCGAAGAATCTCAACGCCAGTAGCTGCAGTGATGCTCCTCGCTTCGGCATGCGCGGGCTCGCCCCCCGAGGTGCCTCTCGGTTCCGACGGCACCGCCGATCCGGTCCTGCAGGTGGGCCGGGGCATCTACGACAGCAGCTGCAAGAGCTGCCACGGTGCGAAAGGCGATGGGGGAGCGGGACCACGACTCAACAGCGGAGAACTCGACGAGGATTTTCCGGAGCTGATCGACCTGGCCGAGTTCATCTCGTCGGGACGTAGACGCATGCCGTCGTTCGGGTCGCGACTCAGTGAGGAACAGATCACCGCCGTGGCCCGCTACGTGAGAGAAGTCCTGTAGGCCCGCGGGTTCTGCCGGCCTGGGCGGATCCCGACGATGAACACCGAGATCGCCGGTGTCGTACCCCGCAGCTAGATTCCCCACAGCGCTCACCGCCGGCCCATGGCGGTCTCCAGAGTCCAGTTTTCGGAGACCACCATGCTCGCCACCGTCCGTTCGGCCACCCTCTCGGGGATAGTGGGCCATCCCGTCCAAGTCGAGGTCCACGTGGCCAGCGGGCTGCCCGGGTTCACCATCGTCGGCCTGCCCGATGCGTCGTGCCGCGAAGCCCGCGATCGGGTCAGGGCCGCGATCCTGTCGAGCGATCTCACATGGCCGATGCGGCGTATCACCGTCAATCTCGCTCCCGGCGATGTTCCGAAGGTCGGCGCCGGCCTCGACCTGCCGATGGCGGTGGGGATCCTCGTGGCCTCCGAACAGATCGATGCCCAGTCGGTCCAGGGATTGGGCATGGTCGGGGAACTCGGTCTCGACGGCTCGGTTCGACCGGTGCCCGGGGCGTTCCCGCTGGTCGACTCGGTCGAGGCCCCGGTGGTGGTCATAGCAACCGCCGATGCCCGGGTCGCGTCGATAGTCGGCTCCGACCGGGTCAGGCCGGTCACCGACCTCAAACAGGTGGCCGACGTGCTCGCCGGCCGGCGATGCTGGCCGGATCCACCACCGGTCGACTGCAGCGGTGATCAGCCCTCCCAGCCCGACCTTGCCGACGTGAAGGGTCAGCGGGCCGCCAAGTGGGCTCTCGAGGTGGTGGCCGCGGGCGGCCACCACATGCTGTTGGTGGGGCCGCCCGGCGCGGGCAAGACCATGCTGGCCCGGCGTCTTCCGGGGCTGCTCCCCGATCTCACCCACCAAGAGTCGATCGACGCCACCCGGATCCACAGCGCGGCCGGATGTCGGCTGCCAGATTCGGGTCTGATCCGCAGGCCTCCATTTCGAGCGCCCCACCATTCGGCCTCGATGGCCGCGCTGGTCGGTGGGGGATCGGGCCGGTCGAGGCCGGGAGAGGTCAGCCTGGCGTCCAACGGGGTTCTCTTCCTCGACGAGGTCGGTGAGTTCGCTCCCAGCGTGCTCGACGCGCTGCGTCAGCCGCTGGAGGAGGGCGTGGTCCGGGTGGCCCGCAGCGGCGGGAGCGTCGAACACCCGGCCCGACTCCTGCTGGTGGCGGCCATGAACCCTTGCCCTTGCGGTGAGGGTGGGTCGGCGGCGTGCCGGTGTCCGGCATCGGCCCGGGCCCGATACTCCAGACGGGTCAGCGGCCCGCTTCTCGATCGGCTCGATGTGATGGTTCAGATCGGACGCCCCGACCCGGCGGCTCTTCTCGGCCGGGGAGCCGAGGAGTCGTCGGCCGACGTCGCCAAGCGAGTGGCTTTCGTCAGGGCTCTGGCTGTCGAGCGTGGAGCAGCCACCAACGCCGAGCTCACCGAAGCCCAACTCGAGGTTCATGCCCCACTCTCCGATGAGGCCCGCACCACCATTCGCGACGCGTTGGTCAGCGGGCGGCTGAGCGGGCGTGGTCTCCGACGGGTTCGGTGCGTGGCCCGGACCATTCGAGATCTCGACGACGCCGGCACCGAGATCCGTGAGTGCGATGTCGCGGCGGCACTCTCACTGCGGGCCCGGCCGGTGATGGGAGGCGACCATGACTGAACGCCAACTCGACCTGGCGTGCCTGGCCGGTCTGCCATCGGCCACGCCCCACCGGCTGGCCCGTCTGCTCAGGGGCCGCCAACCAGACGAAGCCTGGGCACTGGTCCGCTCGCGAAGAGTCCCCTCCGGTGTGGCCCCCACCAAGGTGATCGAGGCGTGGTCCGAAGCCGCGGCCAGGGTCGACCGCGACCTCTACCAACGCGTGATCGACGACCGCCGCATCACCGTCACGTGCCTCCACGACGCCGACCACCCCGATCGTCTGCGATCCGACA
>JAJRXJ010000093.1 GCA_024276355.1 Actinomycetes bacterium
ACCGACGCCATCCGCAATGTGACCCTCACCGGGCTGGATCCGGCCGCGAGAGACAGCGTACAGGTGGAGACGGTCACGCCCACGGCCAGCGAACCGGCAACGAACTTCATCAAGTACGTGCTCGTGCGCGTGAAGTGGAAGGACAGCCATGGACAGCCCCACGAGGTCACTCTCACCACCGAAAAGGCGTTCTACATCCCGGCCTTCTAGGCGGGTCAAGGAGGCGCTTGTGGAAACGCTGAGGCACCACCCGGAATCAAGGACCGAGCGGGGATTCTCGCTGGCTGAGGTCACCGTGGCCCTGGGCATCACGGTGATTCTTTTCCTTGCTGCCCTGTCGATGCTGGCCATGGACCACCGGCTCTACAACCGCGACGACGCGGTGCTCGAAGCGGCCCGCGAAGGCCGCTACGCGGTGGACAAGCTGGAACGAGACTTGCTGATGCTCGGCTACCAGGTGGACGTGCGCACCGTCGCGGATCCCGGCCCGGACGGCACGGAGAATACCGACGATGACCTGGTAGGCCAACCTTCCATCGCGTACGCCGGCCCCTACGAGCTGGTCTTCAACGCGGATATCGACCCCACGGTCGATGCCATCAAGGATGGACTGACGGCCGACAGCGTCCCCACCGGTTATGCGCCGGTGACTTTCCACACCGGTGCGGAGACAATCCGCTACACCCTGGATTCCAACGCCGACGGCGATGTCGATGGCTCCGACCAGGGAGACGATGCCGACGAGGCCGTGATCAAGAACGACGGTCTCTTCTTGCTGCTTCGCGAAACCTATGGGTACAACGGTACCGACAACCAGAATCCCTCCGGCCCGGTGGCCCTGGTCCGCGGCCCGGTGGACTACCCGAACGGATCCCGGGCGCTGCCCCTCTTCCTCTACTGGGGCAACTTCGATTCTGATGCCGCCGAAGACCTGTGGGGAGACGACGGTAGCGGTGGCGGCACAGCGGGCAACGGCATTCTCGAGGCCGGCGAACTCAGCGCCCTCGGTGTGGTCACCGACGAGGACGCCAACGACAACGCCGTTCTCGACACCGGCGAGGACCGCAACGGCAACGGCACCCTCGACCGCCATATCGCGGACATCATCACGCGGGTCGAGATTCACGTTACCTGCGAAACTTCTTACCCGGACATGGATTACGAGGATCCCAACCGATCCTCCGACACAGTGCCCTTCCGCCATCGATCGGTGACCATGAACACCGAGATCAAGCCGCGCAACACCGATCTGCCGGGCGGAGCCTGCGGCGACGAGCCGGAAAAGACGAGTTCCCCGAGCATCGTCAATGCCTGCACCGACTCCCTGGCCGACGGCAAGGTGACGCTGAGTTGGAGCCTGTCGGCGGACGACGGGAACTTCGAGAACGACATCGAGAAGTACCTGATCTGGCGTACGGATGTGAACTCGGTCTTCGGCCCCACGGCTTTCGACGAGGTTCTCGACGGCACCGCCTCCTGGGAGGACGACTGGATCGAGATGCGCACCTGGCCTCCGCGCCAGTACTGGTACCGCGTCCGGGCAATGGACTGCACACCGCAGCTCAGTCGCCTCGACCCCGTCGCCGGACCCTACCCGTCGGCCACCGGCCCCTCTTACCCCACCACCTTCACGGTCTCCGACATCGCCGCCGACGACGGAACCACGCTTCGGGTGGATTGGATCGCCTCGCCCGATGACCCGACCAACACTACGGGTTATGGGCAGGACGTCAGCAAGTACTACATCTACCGTTCCACCCAACCGGATTACCGCTGCGTCGCACCGGTCAACAACTCTGCGATCACTGCTGACGGCTCATCGAACTACAGCTTCGTGGACAACGCCACCAATTCGACCTCGGCACCGGCTTACGGTGCACTCTACTACTACTGGATTCGAGCGATGGACGACGCCAACGTTCTCTCGACCTACAGCCCGCGATCGTGCGCACGCTCTTACCAGGGCCCCAACCTGCCCCTCTCCCCCAGCATCCGCATCGCCTCGTACGGCGCCAGTGATCATCCCGTCGATGCCTGGTGCCTCCCGAACCCCGCAAACGACCCTGCGGGCTACGATCCCTACCAGATCGAGTACAAGCTCTACACTTCCAGCGACCTCAACTCGGACGGCACCCTCGACAGCCTCGTGGATATTCCCGTCGGCTATACCGAGACGAACAACCTCGAACAGACCAAGTACTTCGACGGTATTTTCTGGACGCTCGGCGATGCCAGCAACAACAAGCTGCTGCACGGCATTACCGCCGGCGCCTCCCCCCGGGATCTCGGGCAGCCCGGCAGCAGCTTGCGGGATGTCGATTTCATCAGCCGCGTCGCTGGACTCGCCGTCGGTGACAGTGGAGAAATACTCCGAAGCAGCGACGGCGGCATCAACTGGTCGGACGTCTCCGGCAGCGTGACTTCTTCCGATCTCAAGGCGGTCGACTTCATGGACGAGCGGGTGGCCGTCGCGGTGGGCCTCGGCGGGACCATCGTTCGCACATCCGACGGTGGAGCGACCTGGTCCTTGGTCTCCTCACCGGTGACCAGCGATCTCCGAGGCGTCAGCGGTTGGAACGGTTTCTTCGTCGCTTCCGGTGATGGAGGGACCGTGCTCACTTCGGCTGATGGTGGGTCGACCTTCACGCAGAACCTGACCTATCCCGGGACGGACCACGTCTTCGACGTCTGCACGACATCCACCGCCGGCGGAAACACCCTGATCTACGCCGCCACCCTCGACGCGATCTACGTCTCGGCCGATGGCGGCGGAACCTGGTCGCTCAAGGACTTCACCGGCGAAGGCCGAATCGCTTCCATCGCCTGCATCGAGTCGGGCGCTGCGATTGCCGCCTCTCGTGATACCGGCGCCGTTCTCCTGACGACCAACGAAGGCACCACCTGGAGCTACCAGGCCGCCTCCGCAACCGAACCGATCGACGTGGAGATGGTCACATCGCGGCTGCTTTGGGTCGCCGACCGTACAGGCTCCGTGCACTACCGGGACCACACGGGAAGCTGGCAGACGCTCGCGCTTCCCGTAAGCGTTATCCCGGCCGATCTCGCCGTGCGCGACGAGATCGTCTTCGAGGTGACGAGCACTGCAAACTGGCCGAGCGGGACGCCTTACTTCGGCATCATCACCACCGCCTACAACCAGGGTTCGGCCATCGATGGTGAGGCGGGGATGGCGCCCGACCAGTCCTCCAGCATCGAATCGCCTGACGATTCGGATCCACAGATTCGCGTCGATTCCTGCAAGAGCTTCGAGCTTTCGGTAATTCAGCCGTGAGGAAGGAGCAGACGATGATCACCCACATGAAGGAAAAGGGATCGGCGCTGGTCGTCGTGCTCTTCGTCATCTCGGGCCTGACTCTGATCGGCCTGGCGATGCTCGGCTCGGCAACCCTGTCGCTCAAGGCCGCGTCCGTCGGTGCCGACGACGCCGAGCTGTTCTACATCGCCGAGGCAGGACTCGAACGGATGATCGGCGACGTGACGTGTTCGTTGGTCGGCCAGCCCGACCTGGACCACATCTTCGACAACTATGTCATGCTTCACATGACCCACGGGCGCTCCCGGGGCACCGATGGCACGGCCGGAACGGCGGATGATTCCGGGCGGGACTACGTCGATGTGCAACACGGACGGGGCACCTACACCATCGATATCCTCTGTTATCCCTCGACCGTCGCCGAGGCCCGGGACCTGGAATTCGTCGACATGAACATCCGCTCGACGGCCACCGTCGGCAGCCAGACCAAGACCGTTTCCAGCGTCATCCGGCTCAAGCTGATCCCCTCGCGGGTCTTCGACAACGCGTACTTCATGAACAACTTCGGCTGGATGAGAGGCTGGTCCTGCGGCTCCCTCTACATGCACGGCAACCTGCGCGCCAACGGCGATATCAAGCTCTACAACTCCTGTGTGCGAGGGCGCGGCACCCCCTACTACGAGAAGATCGTGGTCAACGACCTGATCGGGCGTATCCACGACGGCGGCCTGATCGCCGGTGGCCAGATTCTCGGTGCCGACGATGTCCAGGGTGATTATGCCGACCCGGCCAACCAGCATGAGTACCAGGACGTGATCCCGATGCCGAATCTCTCGGACCTGTCGATTTACGTCAAGTCCGCACGGGAATGGAACGGCGGTACCGACGGAGCCGACGACACCTGGGGCACGCCGGACGACACTGGCGGCTCGACGCTGCAGGTCTGGGACCAGGCTCTCGGACGCTATCGCACCTACCGCGGCTGTATCGGCTGCAACCTGGGACCCGACGCCACGTGGGGCACTGCCGACGACTTCTACGGCCGCGACGGTGTGGCCAACACCGACGACGACGAGTCTCCCTTCATGGTGCTTGACGGCCGCACCCAGCCGATCATCATCGACGGGCCGGTGGTCATCGGCTCGCCCGGCGCCGACGGCATCTGGAACACCAACGACGAATGGGATGCCACCGGGCTGCGACCCATGACCGGCGCAGTGATCATCGTTGGCCGTGTCTCGGGTCAAGGCAGCATCTACACGCCGGGCAACATCTACTTGCCCGACCAGCTCGTCTATGACAACCCGACCCGCCCCCATCTGCCCGGCAACGGCACCCCTCCAGGTACCGGCTACGGCAACAGCGTGAGCACGAACTACGCGTCAATGGCGGAAGAGGACATCGAGGGTTGGCGGCAGCTCACCACGGCCACCTCTCCCGCGGGAACCTACCAGGTTCGGGACGCCGACATGCTGGGGCTCTTCGCCCGGGAGAACATCATCATCGGCCGCTTCACCAACGGCGCCTACTGGGGTTCGGTGGATGGATGGCTCGCCGACCCGGACAACGAGTCCAAGGAGGACCTGGGCCAGGACAACCTGCCCAGTACGGGCGATACCAACGAGGGCAACAACGTCTGGGACGTGCGCACCTATAACTCGAGCGGCACCAACCAGTGCGGATCGGGCCTGATCCCCGCCGGCTACAGCGACGGGGACGTGATCCCCGGCTCCGGCGAGGACCTCGATGGGGACGGCCGTTACGATGCCACCATCGTCCGCGGCTCCCTCAATGCCCAGGGCATCCCCTCTTCGGGATCGTCGAGCTTTGCTTTCCCGGAAGACATCAACGACCGCCTCGACTCCAGTGCCGGCAACCCCAACACCGCCCCCCCCATCGACACCGACGGCGACGGGATGATCTGGCGAGGCTCTCCCTTCTGGACCGACAACGCCACGAACCATAGTTGGGGAGAAATCGCCCCCAACCTGCCCCAGACCGACTCTGTGGCCGCGGTGCTCTACACCAACCACGCCATTGCGGGCGTGCAGATCCGCGGGCCCTCGGGCTTCCACGAGTACTTCGGCGCTTTCGTCGCACGGGTCGAAGCGACGGTCGGCTCGTCGATCTCCGTTTTCACCCACGATCCGCGCCTGCTGGGCGGCGCCAAGGACTTCGGACTCTACCTGCCCCGAGAAAAGGCGATCGAGGTGCGGGCCTGGAAGGAGGAGATCGTCGAGTGAAGCCGACCTCCCTGCTCGGGCTGGGCGCCCCGCCGCTGGCCGCCATCGCCGCTGCTGCTGCGGCGCCGTGGCTGACGGGAGCTGCCTCCACGACCGCGCTGGCCGCGGCGGCGGCAGTCTGCCTCGCCGCGGCAGCCCACGCCCTGAGCCGGCCAGGCGCGCCCAGCACTTCTCTGCGCGTCCTCGGAGGAGGCCTGGCTGCCCTGGCCCTGGCCGGGGCCGGAGGGCTGCTTTTCGACGCACCGACCCACTTGCTGATCACCTTCGCCCTGCTCGGCGCTGCGGCCTGCAGCGTCGGAGCGACACTGGCCAGCCAAACCTGGCAGCGGCGAGAACTCGAACTCGCCCGCCTGCGCTCCCAACTCCTCCGTCGTGAGGGCGACGTACGCGCCCAGGCGGACCGTATCCGGCGGCTCGACCTGATCGACCCGGTGACCGGTGTGCTCAATCGCCGGGGTCTGCTCCGGGCCATCGAAGTGGCCACCGCCGAGAGCGCGAGCCGCAACGAACCCCTGGCTCTGTTCGTGGTCGAGTTGCCCGATGACCTGCCCCGGCCCGGCGAGCCCACGGACGGGGAACGGGGACGGTCTCTGGGGCGAGCGGTGGGCAGCGCCGTCCGCGGCTCCGACGTGCTCGGCCGCTGGAGTGACCGCCACCTGGCGCTGGTGCTTGCCTGCTGCCACGACCCGCGCCCCGCTGCCGAGCGCCTCCAGCGCTCCCTCGAGGCCCTGGGACTTTCCCGCCGCACAGCGCCGGTGGCCGGGGTCACCATCGGCCCCGAAGGCCCCTGGCCTGCCGCGCCCGACCTGATGGCCGCCGCGGAAGCCGCCTTGGAGGCCTCGCGCCAGGCTCCCGACAACGCCGAGACCGCGCTTTGGCCGGTGGAGTTGGGCCTCAGCGCCCGCGCCGGGGCTTGCACGCCCGTTCACTAAGGGCCCGCCCGCGGACGCTCAGGCCTGAAAACTGTGACCGCAGCCGCAGGAACTCGATGCATTGGGGTTCTCGACAGTGAAGCCGGAGCCGTTGAGGCTCTCCACGTAGTCCACCGTCGCGCCCCGCAAGTAGTTCATGGACAGCGGATCGATGGTCACGTCGACGCCGTGGATCGCGCCGCGGAAGTCGCTCTCCTGGGGCTCGTCAAAAACGAAAGCATAGCGAAAGCCAGCGCAGCCGCCGCCCTCGATGAAGACCCGGAAGGCTTTGCCCGAGAACTCTTCGTTTCCATCCGCGTAGCCCCGGATCTTACCGGCAGCGACTTCCGTCAGCTGAACAGGGAATTCGTTGGTCGTCGCGCTCATCAAGTCGTCTCCTCAATCTTGCTGGCTCCGGGGAGAGAACCCTACCCTGGCCGGGGCCGGCTGACAAGCATTCACGACTAGTTTAGTCCTTATTCAGGGCGGGATCAAACCCGCCCTGCCCCGAGACCCGCTGACGAGGGCAGATCTTCCGGTATCATGCCCCCACAAATCCCCCAAGGCGGAGTCAAAATGAGCGACAGAAGGGTCGTAGTCACAGGCGTGGGTGGGGTCTCCTCCATCGGCACGGGTATTCCGGCGATCACCGAGGCCCTCAAGGAGGGCCGCTCGGGCATCACCCATGTGGACGACTGGGCGGAGAGAGGCATCTACTCCCGGGTGGGCGGCCTGCCCGAGCCCGAGCCCGACTCCCCCATCACCACGCGCAAGACTGCCAAGACATCCACTTCCTGCGGGCTAATGGCCCTGCGTGCAACCACCGATGCTCTCGAGCAGGCAGGACTTCCCCTGGACGAGGTCCGTGGCAGCGAACTGCCGGTGCTGATCGGTTCGGGGACGGGCTCTTCCATCGAGAATCACCGCATCGCGGCCAGCGTGGAGAAGCACCACACCACCCGCCGGGTGAGCCCCTTCGGTGTGCCGCGGGTGATGGGTTCGACAGCCGCGGCCAACGTTTCGGTGGCGTTGGGAGCTCGGGGCGAAAGCTGGTCGGTCTCCTCCGCCTGCTCCACCGGATCCCATGCCCTGGGCCTGGCCACGATGATGATCCGCTGGGGCCGCTACGACCGGATCCTCGCCGGCGCCGCCGACGAGATCGACTGGTCCCGAGCCGGCGCCTTCGATGCCATGCGCGCCCTTTCCCGGGGTTACAACGACCGGCCCCAGCAGGCTTCGCGACCCTTCGATCGGGACCGGGACGGCTTCGTCATCAGCGGAGGCGCCGGCGTGCTCGTCCTCGAGAGCCTCGATGCCGCCCAGAGCCGGGACACGCAGATCCTGGCCGAGATCATCGGTTTCGGCACCAACTCCGATGGCCGGGACATGGTGGCGCCGGATCCTGAGGGCGCCACCGCCGTGATGCGCCTCGCCCTGGAGGACGCGGGGCTCGATCCCGCGGACGTGGACTACGTCAACGCCCATGGCAC
>JAJRXJ010000094.1 GCA_024276355.1 Actinomycetes bacterium
ACGACTTCCGCGTGCCCTCACCCGGTTCCGGCGAGGAGCCTGTCCACTATCTGCGCAGCCGGGAGCCCTGGGGATTCGACCTTCAACTCGAAGTCGAGATCGAGACCGAGAAGATGCGCGAGCTCGGCATCCCCCCCACGACCCTGAGCCACACATCATTCGCCGACATGGCCTGGACCCCCGATCAGCAGCTCGCTCACCTCACCGTGAACGGATCCCGGGTGAGGACCGGCGACTTCTACGCCTCCGGCACGGTGTCGGGGCCGGCCGCCGGGCAGGAGGGCAGTCTGCTCGAACGCACCCGCGGTGGCCGCGACCCGGTGGAACTGCCCGACGGCACCGTGCGCACCTACCTGCTCGAAGGCGACCGCGTCTCGCTGTCGGGCCGCGCCGTCGCCAACCCCGTCGACCACCGCACGGATGGGCCCGGTTCGATTCAGCTCGGTTCAGTGTGGGGCGTGGTCGTTCCACCGCGCTCCGGTTCAGCATCGACCGTCAAGGCAAAACCCGATCAAGGAGGCAACTAATGCCCCACTATCGCCGCGTCGGAGACATACCGGCCAAGCGCCACACCCACCACGTCATCGATGGTGAGCGGCGCTTCGAGGAGTTGATGGGCCATCACGGCTTCGCGGGCCCGTCCGCGCTCCTTTACCATCGCCACTCCCCGTCGGCGATCGAGACCATGGAACCGATCCCCGATCCGGTTCATTCACGAACCCTCACCAGCGACCGGCCGCTCGTGCCGCGTCACATACGCACGGCCAAGCTCGACTCGGGCCCTGATCTGGTCACCGGCCGCACGTTGATGCTCGGAAACGACGACGTGGCGATCAGCTGGGTGAAAGCAACCGTCGACAGCCCCCTCTACCGCAACGTTTCCGGTGACGAGATCATCTTCGTTCAGGAAGGCCGATTGCGACTCGAGTCGGTGTTCGGCGCTATGGATGCTGTCGCGGGCGATTACGTGGTGGTTCCGTCCGGCACCACCCACCGCTGGATGGTCGTCGACCAACCGGTGTCGGCGCTGGTCATCGAGTCGAGCGGCCACGTCGGCCCTCCCGACCGGTACCTGGGGCCCGCAGGCCAGTTCCTGGAACACTCGCCGTACTGCGAGCGCGACATCCGCGCCCCCGACCGGCCGCTGATCATCGGCGAAACCCACATCGAGGTTCTCGTGAGAGACCGGGCCGGCTGGTCCCGCCACGTCCACACCAACCACCCATTTGATGTCGACGGATGGGACGGGGGTCTCTACCCCTGGGCGCTTGCCATATCCGACTTCGAGCCGATCGTCGGATCGATCCACCAACCACCGCCGGTCCACCAGACCTTCCAGGCCCCGGGCATGGTGGTCTGCTCATTCGTTCCCCGGCTTTTCGATTTCCATCCCGACGCCGTCAAGATTCCGTATCACCACGCCAACGTCGACAGCGACGAGGTTCTGTTCTACTCCGACGGCGACTTCATGAGTCGCAAGGGATCGGGCATCGCCGCCGGCTCGCTGTCGTTCCATCCGGCCGGATTCATCCACGGGCCCCAGCCCGGAAGTCTCGAAGCCAGTGCGGAAGCCGACCGCACCGAAGAGACCGCAGTGATGATCGACACCTTCGCTCCGCTGAGGGTCAGCGTGGCCGCCCGCGCGGCATCGGATCCCGCCTATCCCGCCACCTGGTTGGGTCGCTGACCCGCCGGGGGAACCACTCGGGATGGCCGCTTTCTGCCGGCCGTCCGAGTGTTCCGATGCTTTTCGCTGGGCCGTTCCAGCCCGACGTGTTACGTTGCGTCTCGCATTCAGTGGCTGGGTGCTTGCCTTATGAGGGGTCCACTTTATGCGGTTCACGAAACTTCGATTCGCAGCGATGATTGCTGCTGTGGTGATTCTGGTGCCGTCGCTCGCAGTCGCCGTGTCACCGTTTGTTGACGTCCCCACCGGTGCGTTTTACGAAGCGCCTGTCAACTGGGCGTTCAGCAACAACATCACCACCGGCAAGGACGCCACCCACTTCGCCCCCGGCGATGCCGTCACCCGCGGTGAATCAGTCACCTTTCTGAAGCGCTACGACGACAACATCGTGCAACCAGGCCTCAACGACCTGTCGAACACCGTGACCGGCCTCGGCCAGACCGTGGGCGGTATCCCCTGCGCCACCAATCAGGTCGTCAGATTCGATGGCACCAACTGGGTCTGCAACACAATCGGCCTCAGCGCTCAACCAGGCGTCGACGCCCCAACAGCCATCGACACCGCCGGCAGCGTCGGCACCGACACATCAATCACGGTCGGCACCGACAATCGCCCCATCATCAGCTACTACGACGTCACCAACGGTGATCTGAAAGTGGCGCACTGTGCCGATTCTTCCTGCACCACCAGCACCAACACAGCCCTCGACACCACCGGCAACGTCGGCTGGTACACGTCGATTGCCGTCGGCACCGACGGCTTCCCCATCATCAGCTACTACGACGTCACCAACGGTGATCTGAAAGTGGCGCACTGCACCAACACCGACTGCACCACCAGCACCACCAGCACCATCGACACCACCGGCACCGTTGGCTTCGACACATCGATCACGATCGGCGCAGATGACCGCCCCATCATCAGCTACTACGACGCCGTCAACGGCGATCTGAAGGTGGCGCACTGTGCCGATTCTTCCTGCACCACCAGCACCAACACGACGCTCGACACCACCGGCAACGTCGGGCGGCACACGTCGATCGTCGTCGGCGGCGACGGCTTCCCCGTCATCAGCTACTACGACACCACCAACGGCGATCTGAAGGTGGCGCACTGTGCCGATTCTTCCTGCACCACCA
>JAJRXJ010000095.1 GCA_024276355.1 Actinomycetes bacterium
CTCCAAACGTTCACAAAACCGGCAGAGCTGGTCCCGGGCTGAGCGGGCGAGAGCTTGTCGTTGGAGTGGTCCTGCCCATTATCGTCGGCCGAATGACCTCTCCAGCCTCCAAGAGAACCACTGTCCGTCGCGGAGCCGAACGGGGAATGTACGAAAGGGACCGCATCAACGAGATCCTCGACGCCGCCCTGATTGCGCATGTCGGTGTGGTGACCCCCGACGGCCCTCTCGTGCTGCCCATGGCATTCGGGCGAGATGAAACCCACATCTATCTTCACGGGGCCCTCGCCAACAGTCTGCTGGCCAACGGAGCCGGTACCGAGGTCTGCGTCACGGTCACACATGTGGATGGTCTGGTCATGGCCCGAACGCCGTTCCACAATTCGATGAACTACCGGTCGGTGGTGGTTCGCGGGGCCGCCGAGAAGATCACCGAGCCTGCACTTAAGGCTGACGCTCTGAAGATCATCACCGATCACGTCGTCGAGAACTGGGACCACACGCGGCCGGCGTCGGCCGAGGACCTGCGGGCCACGGCGGTGATCAAGGTGCCCCTCGCCGAGGCGTCGGCCAAGATGCGGACGGGAGATCCAATCGATACGCCCGAAGACATGGCCGGCCCTTGGTGGGCCGGTGTGATCCCGGTGGAATCAAGGCTCGGGGAGCCGTCGAGGGCCGCCGACTGCGATGTCACCACTGTCCCTCCCGCCTATGACGCGGCCGCCCACCGCCACATCACCCCGCCTTCACCGCCTGTTTTGTGACCGTTGGGAGTCCCATATGGGACTCCAAACGTTCACAAAACCTGGAAAGCGGTGCGGAGTTCGGCCACGTATGCGTCCGGTTGTTCCCATGCTGCGAAGTGGCCGCCCTTGTCGAGTTCGTTCCAGTATCCGATCGACGTGTAGCGCTGCTCAGCCCACCGGCGGCTGCATCGAATGATCTCCTTCGGGAAGATGCTGCATCCCGTCGGCATGGCCACGATCCCCTCACCGAACGAGGCAAAGCTCTCCCAATAGAGACGCGCCGACGACGCTGCCGATCCGGTGAACCAGTAGACGGAGATGTTGTCGAGAATCTCGTCGCGGGTCAGGGCGTTCTCGGGATGGCCGTCACAGTCGGTCCAGGCCCACATCTTCTCGGCAATCCAAGCTGCCTGGCCGGCTGGTGAATCAGTCAGGCCGTATCCCAGGGTCTGGGGGCGGGTGGCCTGCTGCTTGGAGTACCCCGAATCCCACTTGTCGTAGTGTCCGAGCGCCTCGAGTGCGGCCATCTCCTGGGGGGTCGGATCAGCCATGGATTCCGGTGTGGGACCGGCCACGGGCATGTTTATGTGAATGGCGCGACAATGGCCGAGATCCTGCATTCCGATTTCCGTCGTGATGGCCGATCCCCAGTCTCCGCCTTGGGCGACATATGAGCTGTAGCCAAGGCGGGTCATGAGGGTGTCCCACATGCCCGCGATGGTGTCAACCCCCGTGCCTGCCTTGGTGGGTTTGGCGCTCCACGCGTAGCCGGGGATCGATGGCAGCACCACGTGGAATGCCTGGTCCTCCGTTCCCCCATGGGATGTGGGGTCGGTGAGCGGAGCGATCACCTTCTGGAACTCGCAGATCGACCCCGGCCAGCCGTGGGTGATGATGATCGGCGTGGCGCCGGCGTGGGGGGACCGAATGTGCTGAAAGTGGACATCCAGTCCGTCGATCTCCGTTAGGAAGTTCGGATGCGAGTTGAGCTCCGACTCGCAACGCCGCCAGTCGTACCCGCTGGCCCAGTACTCGCACAGTTCGCGCATGTATGCCAGTGGAATCCCCTGGGTCCAGTCGTCGACCGTCTCGGATTCGGGCCAGCGGGTACGCCCGAGCCGCTCGCGCAGGTCGTCGATGTCGGAGTCGGGTACATCGATCGTGAATGGTCGAATCTCGTCGCTCATCCCCCGATGCTCGCCCGCCCGCGGCCGTGACGCAAGATCGCCAGCCCCCATCACCCGCTTTTGTGAACGTTTGGAGTCCCGTACGGGACTCCAAACGTTCACAAATCCAGCGGGGTGGCGTTGCCGGCGGGGCCGAAGGGGACTATTGCGGGTTCGGCTCCGGTCATGTCGATCAGGGTCGGGGCCAGGTTGACCTGACTGTCGCCGATGAATTGTGTGCGATTGACGATCAGAAAGGTGCCGGCCCAGTGGATCGAATCGATCGACGAATTGGCCGGATCGACCCCGGTGAAGTCGATCGGCATGGCGAACTCGATCGCACCGCTGTCAAGGTTCATGCCCTTCACGACCCAGAAGTCTCCAACGAGGACCGAATCACCAGTGGCGGGATCGACCTGGTATTCGGGGCCTTCCGCCCACACGACGGTCTGGGCATCGGGCGACAACGCCGCGGCCTGCACCAGCGGCGCCTGGGCATACGCAAGCCCATCGGTCGGGCTGACCCTCGTGACATAGCCACCGGTGTTGTCGATGTAGGTAACCGATTCGGTGAGGTCGGTCCAAGCACTGATGACCGCAATTCCGGTGTCGGACCATTCGACGGCGCCGACCCCGAATTCCGGCCCCCATGCCTGTCCGAGAAACACGATGGTGCCGGTGTCGAGACCAACCGCGACCAGGTCGCCTGAGTCCATCGTGACCGAGTGTTCCTGGGCGACTATCGCCGATTCCTCTCCGCCGATGATCTCGATCCCGTAGAGCGTTTTGGCGTTGGGGATCACCTCACGCGTGCCGTCCTGGAGATAGTGGACGACCTCGCCCGGTCCGGAAGGAGCCGGATACTCCTCGGCCACGACGGTGAAATCACCGGTCATGTAGGCCACCCGGGCCGGGGAGTCGGTGACCAGTTCCACATACGAAGACAAACCGCCGGTGTCGTCGGGACCGACCGACCGCACGGTGTTGCCGTCGGTGAGGAGCAACGTCGGGAGAACAAGATCGGGAGGTGTCTCCACCGTCGTCGGAGGCGCGATCGTGGTCGGCGCCACAGTCGTTGGAGCCGCGGTGGTGGGTGCCGCCGTGGTCAGGGCGGCTGTCGATGAGGTCACGCTGGCAGGCGCGGTGGTGGGGACAGCCGTGGTGCTGGTCGCAGCCGCTATGACCGAGGGGCCTGATCCTCCGCACGCGCCGGCCACGATGGCCATGAGAGTGCCGAGCAGTATGAGCTTCAGAGGTCGAATCACCTCCAGATTGTAAGGGGGCCCTCCGAACCCCGCACCGGTTCCACCGACCCTGGGATCCGGCCACGGTCGAACCGGGCCGCTCAGGAAGGTGGAGGAGCCAGCGATCCGTCGGCCACCGACGCGTCGAGGATCGCATCGGCGACTTCCCAGACCCTCGTGAGTCCAAGGGCAATTCCTCCGTTGATCTTCTTGACTTGATCCGCGGTGATCCCGTGGCGGTTCCAGCTGCCCCCACCGATCGCCAGGTTGAGCATCAGCGGCTGCAGACGGTCGCATGAGTAGGCGAACTTGGCCTCCGGTGTCTCTCTCGCCTCGTACTCGTCCCACGCCGATCGCAGGTCCGACCCCTGCGGTTCGGGCAGCATCCCGAAGATCCGATCGGCGGCCTCCTGTTCGGCCTCCGCCACCGCGGCCCGGGCCTCGGTGTCGTAGATGAACACATCACCCGCGTCGATCTCCACTATGTCGTGAACCAACAGGATCTTGACCACCCGTTCCAGGTCGACCGGTTCATCGGCGAACGGAGCCAACACCAATGCGGTCATGGCGAGATGCCAAGAGTGTTCCGCCGAGTTCTCCTGCCGGCTTCCGTCGGCCAGCATGGTCTGTCGAAGCACCGATTTGAGCCTGTCGATCTCAAGCACGAATCGCAGGCGCTCGGCCAGGTCGGTGTCGATGTCGGCGGCGATTCCGATGGCCTTGTCTGCATCCATGCTCAGCTCCGTTCGGCCGCGAGATCGAGGGCTCGTCGGGCGATTCTGTCGGCGCCGATCGTGGCACAGTGTTGTTCGAATCCAGCGATCGGACCTCGCCATTCGAGTTCGTCGACGGTGGCGCTCACCGGTGCATCGAGGGCGACGGTGGCGATCCTTCGGAACAGTTCGGCATCGCTCCGGTTGGCGGCGAGCGTTGCCGCCAGCTTCCCCGCCCCCCTCACGGTTATGTCCCAATCCGCGGCGTCGTCGGGAATCGCCTCGATGTGGACATATCGGCACAGGACCACGGCCGCTGACTTCGCCCCCCATCCGGGCAGGCCCGGGAACCCGTCGGCGGTGTCGCCCACGAGCCCGAGATAGTCGGGGATCGATTCCGGTTGAACACCGAATTTCTCGATGACCCCCTCGTGGTCGTAGAGGATCTCGCGACGGCGGTCGAACTGGACCACTCGATCGTCGTCGGTCACGCACTGGGCCAGATCCTTGTCGGGGGTGCAGATGATCACCTGCTCAACCCGGGGGTCGGCTGCGGCCATCGCTGCACCGGCGGCCATGGCGTCGTCGGCTTCGTGGGTGACCTGTGGCCATACGGCAAACCCGGCCAGCCTCAGCAGATGTTCTACCTCGGGGAACTGGGCGAGAATGTCCGGGTCGGTGTCGGAGCCATCCTTGTATCCCTCGTACATGTCGTTGCGAAACGATCGGATGACCGAATCGGTGGCGATCCCGATGTGGGTCGCTCCCCCGGCGACGATGTCGAGAACGGTG
Source organism: Actinomycetes bacterium (assembly GCA_024276355.1). Lineage (GTDB taxonomy): Bacteria > Actinomycetota > Acidimicrobiia > Acidimicrobiales > Aldehydirespiratoraceae > SZUA-87. The sequence continues at coordinate 4,662 of JAJRXJ010000095.1, forward strand.
TTGAGGACGCCTCGCTGGGCTCCATGACGGGGGTCACGGTTGAACTTCGCGAAGTGATACCGGAAAAGCTCGTAGGTGCCGTCGACCACATGGACCTTCATGACCGCTGAGCCTTCCACACGCGGCCGCCCGATGCGCCATGATGCGTGAGATGCATCTGCCACCGACCGGTCTTCCGATCGAGAACGAGCTCGACCGTGTCCGACGTTCTCTCCAACGGGCCGGCGTGGCCGTGCTGCAGGCCGAACCTGGCGCCGGGAAGACCACCGTGGTTCCGCTTCGTCTGCTCGACGAGCCATGGATGGCGGGTCGCCGGATCGTGATGCTCGAGCCACGCCGTGTGGCAGCTCGTGCCGCGGCGCGGCGCATGTCGGCAATGATCGGTGAGCGTCCGGGCGACACCGTCGGCTGGGTCACGCGTGACGACCGCCGGGTCGGTCCGTCCACCCGTGTCGAGGTGGTGACCGAGGGCGTGCTGACCGCTCGCTTGGTCGGCGACCCGACACTGAACGGTGTCGGGCTGTTGATATTCGACGAGTTCCACGAGCGCAGCCTGCCGGGCGATACGGGTCTGGCGCTGGCGGCCGACGCCCGACGGCAAGGCGTTCTGTCGGCGAACATTCTGGTGATGTCGGCGACGCTCGACGTCGACGCGGTGTCGCGTTTCATTTCTTCCGATGGTGATCCGGCCCCGGTGATCAACGCTCCCGGTCGCACCCACCCGGTGGAGATCCGGTGGCGGCCGCGTCGCCGCCGCGAACCGCTCGTGCCCAAGGTGGTACGTGCGGTGGGTGAAGCTCTGACCGCGCCCGGCAGCGTGCTCGTGTTTCTTCCCGGGGTCGGCGAGATCAGACGCACCGAACCGGCGCTACGGGCGGAACTGGGTATTGATGGCCCCACGATCATGCCCCTCCATGGTTCCCTGCCGGCGGCTGAACAGGACGCCGCGATCATGCCCTGGGCACAACGTCGGATCGTTCTCACCACCGACATCGCCGAGACGAGCCTGACGGTGGAGGGCATCGGTTCGGTGGTCGATGCCGGTCTCAATCGGGTGCCCAGATTCAACCCCGGCACCGGCATGACCCAGTTGATCACCACGGCTGCCTCGCGTGCATCCGCCGAGCAACGCTCCGGTCGAGCCGGACGCACAGGGCCCGGACTTGCCATCAGGTTGTGGTCGAAGGTCGAACACGGCGCACGGCCGGCGTTTCTTCCGCCGGCGATCACCCAGGTGGACCTGGCCGGGTTGGTGCTCGATCTTGCCCGGCGCGGGGTCACGGATCGTCTCGGCATCGCGTTCATCGACCCGCCACCCCGAGCGGCATGGAACGAAGCGGTTGAGTTGCTCGAGTCGCTCGGTGCCATCGACTCCACGGGCGCGGTCACCGCAATGGGTTCGCGTATGGCCGGGCTCCCCGCTCACCCCCGGCTTGCCCGGATGCTGGTCACCGGTCGTCACCTCTGGCTCGGCTGTCTGCTCGCTGCCTTGCTCGACGAGCGAGACATTCTCCGGGGACGCCCCAGCGAGTTGCCTGCCGATCTGAGCGAACGGGTGGCGCTTCTGATCGACCCCCATGCAACCCATCCCGCTGTCGACAACCGTGCCGTGCGCGCCACCTTCGACCGAGCCAAGGACCTGGCGCGCCGACTCGACATCTCGGAGGAAGCCGTCGACCTCGGCGCGGTCGGGGAGGTCCTGGCCAGAGGTTTCCCGGATCGGGTCGCACGGCGCAAGCCCCGAGAGCGCGGCCGATTCGTGATGCTCGGCGGACGCACGGTCAAGACACTCAGGGGAGACGGACTGGAGGGCGCCGCCGGGCTGGTCGCCGTCGACCTCGGAGGTCGGCCCAAGGATCCCGTCCTCCATCGGGGGGCCAGGTTGGAGGCGTCGATCGACCACATCGTCTACGCCACCCCCGATCTCGCCTCCACCGTCGCCGTGGTCGCGCAGACATGGGGGGTGGAGCCCACACCCGGAGGTAGCCACGACGGGCTCGGCACGCGCAATGCTCTGCTGTCGCTGGGATCAGGTTCGTATCTGGAGATCGTCGGCCCCGACCCCGATCAACCCGACCCGCCGGGACCACGGCCGTTCGGGGTGGACGACCTCGATGGGGCCCGCGTGGTCACGTGGGCGGCACGCGTACCCGACATCGACCTCTGGATCGGCTGGGCCCGCACTCGCGGTTTCGACCCTGGTGACGCCGTGGCGATGCAGCGCACCACCCCGGCCGGTGAAGTCCTCCGCTGGCGGCTCACATTTCCGGTGCCGGGCGATGGGGTGGTGCCATTCTTGATCGAGTGGCCCGGTGAGACGCCGGCGGCAACGGCCGCCTCCGGTTGTGTGCTCATGTCGCTCGACCTCACCCACGATGACCCGGCTGTGGCCGGCCGGATGGCAGAACACGCTCTGTCGATCGATGTCCGGCCGGGGCCCCCGGCAATCTCGGTCACGATCCTCACACCCGATGGAATGGTGTCGATCTCCAGTTGATCGATCCGGACTACTCCTCGACGAGTTCGATGAGCGTGCCGAAGGACCCCTTGGGATGAATGAACGCCACCGTTGTCCCCCGCGACCCCGGACGCGGGACCTCGTCGATGGCGGTGGCCCCGGCGGCGATCATCGATTCGAGCGCGACCGCGCAGTCGGCGACCCGATAGCCGATGTGGTGGAGACCTTCGCCACGCTTGTCGAGGAACCGTGCGATCGGCGAGTCGGGGCGTGTGGGGGTGGTGAGCTGGATGTAGCTGTCGGCGACCTTGAGGAGCGCTTCTTCCACTCCATCTGGATCGACGACTTCGCGATGGTGTACCGTGGCCCCCAAGGCGGAGGCGTAGTAGTCGATGGCAGCCTGGAGATCGTTCACTGCAATGGCCACATGGTCGATTTCGGTGAGCAGCATCGCACGATGATATATCCTGCCGTCAGCAGACATTCCCCGACATCTCATTGCTGAGGTGCCACAATCAGTGCAACCGCAGACCGAATCTCACTATGCGTGGCAATATCCAGACTGGACCGGTTCATGGATCTGACCCCCGAACAATTGGAACTCGCAGAGTTCACGACTCTCGACGATGGTGGATTCGCTCCCGACGAGGTACGGGAGCTGCTTCGCGAGGTGGCCAGTCAGTTGCGGGCGGCCAAGGGCGACAGTGTGCGAGGTGTGGCCGACTCGGTGAGTGCGGTGCTCGACCAGGCAGTCAGGTCCGGCGACGACATCGTGGCCGCGGCGAAGTCTGATGCCGCTGCGATCCGTGCCGGCGCCGAGGCCGACGCCGCTCGGATCAAGGCCGATGCCGCTGAATCGGCGGCCAAGACGATCACCAGCGGAGAGATGGCGGTTGCCGAGATGATGGGCGAGGCCAATACCCGGATCGAAGCCATGATGGCCAAGGCCGAGGCCGAGGCCCGGGAGCGTTCGGCAGCGGTCATCTCGAAGGCTCAGCAGAGACTCGACCGTTTGCTGGCCGCGGAACGCGAGGTCCACGACCGGGTGACGGCGGCCCTCAACGACATCCACGATTCGTTGGCCAGGGCCGGAATCGAGCAGTCGCGCGAGTTGGCGCTCACCGTCGAGGATCCCGAACTCGATGATCCTCTGGCCGGAACCAGTTGGGCCGACGACAACCTGCCGACCGACCTCATGAAGGAGTCTGCGTAGTCCGCGTGGCGCCCAGGGGTCGAGGATCTGCGACACCATCGAAGAAATATCGATGTCATGGTTGTAATGCAGATGTCATTATTGTAAAGTAACTGCAACACGGAATCGAGAAGGGGCAACTCTTCGAGATACCGAAACCGAGAGAGGCGTCGCCTCGTATCTGCCGGATTTCCATACCGCCCGCGCCCGGCAGGTCGAGAAGGCGCCTCTTTCAGTTTTCGCCGTCGGTCAGGGTCTTGCGGCCGTCGAGGGCCCGCCCCAATGTCAGCTCATCGGCGTATTCGAGATCACCACCAACCGGTAGACCACTGGCGATTCTCGACACCTTGATTCCCATCGGCTTCAGAAACTTCACAAGCAGACTGGCTGTGGCCTCACCCTCGAGATTGGGGTTGGTGGCGATGATCACCTCGTCGACATCCTCTTCGCCGACCCTGGTCATCAGTTCCTTGATACGGAGCTGTTCCACCCCGATCCCGTCGATCGGGCTGAACGCACCCTGCAACACGTGGTAGCGACCCCGAAACTCCTGGGTTCGCTCGATGGCCACGATGTCCTGGCTGTCCTCGACCACGCAGAGCATCCGCGATTCGCGTCGGGGATCCGAGCACACCACGCACTCCTCGCCGCCCTCCGACAGGTTGAAACATCGGGTGCAGAACGACACACGCTGCTTCGCCTCGACGATCGAGTCGGCGAGCTTGAGCGCTTCCTCAGTGGGAATCTTGAGCAGATGGAACGCCACGCGTTGAGCCGACTTGGGTCCGATACCCGGCAGACGTCCCAGTTGATCAATGAGCTCCTGAACCGATGCCGAGTAGCTCACTGACCCTCGGACTGATCGCCGAGTCCGAGCGCCCCCAGACCCGCGCTTCCCAGATCGAGGTCGCCGAGGCCCATGCCGGCAATGGCGCCTTCCTGGCGCTTCTGCAGCTGGACGGCCGCATCTCGCAGCGCCGCTAGGATGAGATCCTCGAGAATGGTCAGATCGTCGGGGTCGACCGCCTTCGGATCGATCGACACGCTGTGGAACTCGTAACGACCGTCGACTTCGATCCTGACCAGGCCACCACCGGCCACTCCCTCAACGACCTCTTCGGCCGCGGCTTGGGCGTTGGCCATCATCTGCTGTGCGGACTCGAGCAACCCCCCCAGGTCGGGCATGCCCCCGGCGAACGGATTGTCGGGCTGCTGGTCAGTCATTTTGTTGGTCCTGTTCGGTGGGAATCAGTTCGGCGCCCGGGAATGCCTGGGCAAGTTGTTCGAGTAGCTGGTCGGTGTGGGCCGGAGCATCCACGAGGTCGTCCAGATCGACCTCTTCGACCGGATCGGACGGGGGTGGGGTCTCGGGCTGCGTGACGACCGGGTCGGTCTTGTTCAACACCTGCCAGAGCCGGCTCAGATCGGCCGGCGATCGCGGAACTCCGGGGACCTTCGGGCCCAGTATCTCGTTGGCCCTGGCTATCACGTCGTCCTTCGACATGCCCAGGGTCCGAACGGCCATCTCCACCACCTCTCCGGGGGAGGTGGGGGCGAAATCCGCCGGTGGGTCGGTCGGCGCCGAGGCTGGCGATGGTACTGCCGGCGGTACAACGGGTGGTGGCGTCGATTCGGGTGCCGATGAGGTTGGGGCGGGCCCGCGTGGAGTGCTGTTGCGCTGCTGGTTGAGAGCCCTGCGGGCCGCGGCCGCAGGGCCGACATCATGGTTGGGGGCGGCGCTCGGATCATCGCCACTCGGTGCGTCGGTCGACGGAACGCCCGGCGGGGCCGACGGTGCATCGGTGGGCACGACCGGGGCGGGTGGCGGAGCGATCGTGTGCTCGACAGGGACCGGCGGTGGAGACAAAGGCCCGGCACCGGAGTCGAGTCGCTTCTCGAGCTGTTCGATTCGCTGGGTGAGGGCATCGAGAGATTGATCACCACCAAACCTGCAGATCCGTACGAGCGTGACCTCGAGGGCCACACGTGGGTCGGGGGCCTGGCGCATCTCGACGAGAGTGGTGCCGATCATCTCCAGCGCTCTGGTCATGGCCGCCGGCGAGAACTTGGCTGCCAAGGCCTCGGCCTTCCGGCGAGCTCCGCCCGCGAGAGTCGGCGGTGGCGAACCCATGGCCACCAGAAATGCGTCGCGCAATCCCGATACCGCATTCTCACCGATTCGTCTGGGATCGGTTCCGCGACCGGTGGCGTCGACCACCGCTGACAGTGCGGCCGCGGCGTCGCAGTCGGCCAACGCTCCCAACAGAATCTCGGTGGAGGAATCGACCTCGATCACCCCACCGGCCGCAACCACCCCGTCGAGAGCCGACAGCGTGTCGCGCACCGAACCACCACCGGCCCCGATCACATGGTCGATGGCCACGTCGTCGACATCGAGCCCGGCGTCGCCGATCACCCACCTGATGTGGGCCTCCATCTCCTCGGCCCCGAGCAGGTTGAGCTCGAAGACCTGACAGCGGCTGCGGATCGTGGGAACGACCTTGTGTGGCTCGGTGGTCGCCAACACCCAGGTGACATGGGACGGCGGCTCCTCGAGGGTCTTGAGGAGGGCATTCTCGGCTCCGGGCGTGGGCATGGGGACCTCATCGAGGATGGAGACCTTTGCTCTTCCGGGCGTGCC
>JAJRXJ010000096.1 GCA_024276355.1 Actinomycetes bacterium
CCTGTCCGGGGGGAGCGATGATCACGGTTTCCACGCCCTCCAACAAGGGCGCGAACTGGTCGGGAGGGAGCTGGGTGAGCGCTTCGACGGTCCGGGTCTCGTCATCGGGAAGCCGGACGGCGACGAACTCATGGACCTCCGTCTCACTCGAGTTCTTCAATGTGATCGCGGTGCCGGCGGGGATCTCGGTCGGGAGCCCCCGGAACCCGTAGTCCACCGCCTCCACGGCGATCGTCCGGGATGCGGTCGCGTCGGTCGTCGTCGGGACGGAAGCGGTCTCGTCGTCGGTGCTGCATGCTGCTGCGAGCAACGCCAACGCGGCTCCCACAGCAAAAGTTCGTGTCTTCATGGTGCGCGTCGTTTCTCCTCAGGTCCGAAGATTCGGGTCATTCAGTCGAGCGGGGGAGGGGGCGGGCCGAGGACGGGGATGCCGTAGCGGGCACACTCCTCGGCGACCTCTCCGGGGTCGATCGGGCCGGGCTCGGGCAACGTCGGCGACGGCGTCGCCAGACCGAGCGTAGACACCATCTGGTCGAACCGGGGTGGCCCGTCGTCTTGCCGAAGTGGGGTTGGGGTTAGAAGGGGACGGCGGTGTTCATCAGTCCGTCGCCGTTGGAGCGGCCGCCGATTTGGGGATCCTCGGGGCGGGGGTTCAGCTCATCGGGGGGCCGACGAATTCGGCTTCGTAGGGTTTGATGGCTGCAGCGAGTTTGGGCACGTCGACTTCTTTGGGGTCGGGGATGCGGGTTTCGAGGGCTGGTTCGCCGGCTTCGAGGTGGAACTGCTCGAACCCGCCGGGGGTGTTGATTTCGAGGATCTTGGCGCCTTGGGGGCCGGTGATGAAGGTGTGGGGGATGTCGCGCGGAAGGAAGGTGGATTCCCCGCTGTGCAGGATGGTCTCAGGTCCGTCGCCTGTGGTGGCGCGGATCTGGCCCTCGATGACGTGGAGGACTTGGTCTTCGCGGTGGTGGACGTGTAGCGGGGGTGACCAGTTGGCTGGGTACCAGTGCTCCATCATCGAGATGGCGCCGCCGGAGTCGTTGGTATCTACGAGCACTCGCATGAATGCTCCTTCGAACCACACGTCGGTGGTGGTCGGGTTCGTGTCAGTCATCGGTCGGTCCCTTTCAGATCGCTGATCTTGGTCATTTGTTGGTCGTTGGTGAGTTGGGCGGTGATCGCGAGGTGGTCGAGCCAGACGTTCTCGCGGGTGATCAGGCCGGCGTCGTCGAATTCCATGACGTGGAGGATTCGAAACCGCAGGGGGTGGTTGAGGTCGGGGATCCCCAGGGGGGAGCCGACGGACCGGCCGATCCAGAGGCTCTCGTCGGTGAGGCAGTTCTGGCCGTAGTGGCGGTGCAGAGTCTCGACGCGTTCGCCGGCGAGATCGGCGAAGACCTGTTCGCAGGTCGGCCGGGTCTGGATGTGGCCGACGGTGGGACCGTCGGGTGCGCCGACGATGTCGTGTTCGGCGTCGGGTGCGAGGGTGGCGAGCACGCCGTCGATGTCGTCGGCCATCTCGAACGCGAAGTGCCGGTCCATCAGCTCGTCCATCTCGGCTGGTGTGAGTGGCATGGTCTTCAGCCTGCGAAGGCGATGACCTCGAGCTGGATGCCGTCGGGATCGTCGAAGGTCAGTAACCGTATTGGTGTGCCTTCCATGGCGTACACACCTGAGTTGGCGACTCCGAGCTGGTCGAGATGGGTGCCCCATGCGCTCAGCGCGTCGGCGACCTGGAAGCAGACGTGGTCGAGTCCGGTCCGGGTCGGGTTGAACGGTTCACCGGAATTGGCGGGGTGGTGATCGAGGCCGACGTTGAGTGCCATATCGGGCGTACCGAGCACGACGGCATGCCCGCCCTGGTCGCTGTGGTGGTGGGGTTCGTCGAATTGGCGGTCGAGGCCGAGCACTCGGGTGTACCACTCGACGCTGGCCTCGACGTCGCTCACGGTCAGCCCGACGTGTTGGATGCCGACGAGAACCGGCGCCGTTGATGCTGTACTGGCTCCGGTAGTGTCGGTACTGGTCATCGGTTGCCTCCTGTTGGTGGTGATGGAGATGATCGTAGGGAGGGGCATATCGGCGGGAAATCCCTGCGTTGGGTGTTTCTGACCCCCAGGTGGTGGGGCGGCACCCCCTCGATGAGGGGATAGCCGCGGCTCCGGTCGAGCCGTAGGCTTGAGCAATGGATGTGGCCGACTTCACCCGAGCTCGTGACCGTCTGCGCCGTCTCGGCGACGCCCCGGACCTCACGGCAACGCTGGAGGCGACTCAGGCGGCGTTGCATGATGTGGCGACGTTCTCGTGGAGTGCCCTGATGACCGTTGATCCCGACTCCCTGCTGCCCACCGGGGGTCTTGTCGAGGGATTCGCTGCTGAAGCGTGTGCGCCGTTCTGGGACAACGAGCTCCTCGCGCCTGGGTACAACAAGTTCACCGACCTGGCCCGCAGCACCACCTCGGTTGCCACCCTGTTCGAGGCCACCGACGGCGACCTCGGTCGGGCACCCATCTACACCAACCTGTACGAGCAGCTCGGGGTCGCCGACGAGCTCCGCGCAGCCTTTGTGGTTGGATCGAGGTGCTGGGGTGTCGTGAGCCTCCTACGAGCTACCGACGACGGCCCGTTCACCGACGAAGAATGCCGGAGCGTCGAAGCCCTCGTTCCGCTCATCGCCAAATCACTCCGGGCCGGTGTTGTGGCGCTCGACACCGAAGCCAAAGGTGCCGCCGCGATGCTGGTCGTCGACCACGACAACGAGGTCCAGGACCTCACCCTCGAGGCCGGCCGGCTGCTCGACGAGC
>JAJRXJ010000005.1 GCA_024276355.1 Actinomycetes bacterium
GACCTCGGCCATCCCCTCGTTCTCACTCCCCGGGTTGTACACCTCGTCGCGGTACAGGAACATCACGACGTCGGCGTCCTGCTCGATCGAGCCGGATTCCCGGAGGTCGGCGAGCATCGGTCGCTTGTCCTGGCGCATCTCGAGGTTTCGGGACAGCTGCGACAGACCGACGACCGGGCACTGGAGCTCACGAGCCAGGATCTTGAGCCCACGGCTGATCTCCGCGACCTCCACCTGGCGGCTCTCTGCACCGGCGCGGCCTGTCATCAGTTGGAGGTAGTCGACCACGATCATTCCGAGATCACCTGTGCGGCTCTTGAGTCGCCGCGCTTTCGCTCGGATCTCCATGATCGTCAGATTCGGATTGTCGTCGATCCACAACGGCGATTCGGCGAGGCGGCCGATGCCGTTGGAGATACGGGTCCAGTCGTCCTCCTTCAGGTTGCCGTCGCGCATGTTCTTCGCATCGACGTTGGCCTCCGCGCACAACAACCGCTGCGTGAGTTCGAGATGGCCCATCTCCAGACTGAACACGAGCGTCGGCCGATTGGCTCGGACGGCCGAGTGGGCCGCCATGTTGAGAGCAAACGCGGTCTTGCCCATGGCGGGTCGGGCACCGACGATGATCAACGCATTGGGCTGCAGCCCCGAGAGGAGTTCGTCCAGATCGACGAACCCGGTCGGGGTCCCGGTGATACCGGCCCCCTGTTCGTAGAGCTGCTCCAACCGGTCGAGTGTGGCATCGAGGAGATCCCGAATCTCACCCATGGTGTCGGCCACGCGCCCCTGGGCAACCTGGAACATCTTGTTCTCGGCCTCGTCGACCGCCCGCATGACATCGTCGGGTCGTCCGTAACCGATCTCGGCGATCTCGCCGGCCACCTCGATCAGTCGACGAAGCGTGAACCGCTCCTGGATGATTCGTGCGTACTTCCCCGCGTTGGATGTCGCCGGGGTGTTGAGCTGAAGACTGATCAAGCCGTCGAGACCACCGATCGAATCGAGTACCGCGGCGCGATCGAGTTCTTCGGCCACCGTGACCGGGTCGACGGGATCACCGGCGGCATACAGCGCGCAGATCGCCTCGTAGACGTGGGCGTGGGCGGGTCGGTAGAAGTGCTCGACCGCGCTCACCTCGACGGCATCGGCAATTGCGTCTCGAGACAGCAGCATCGCTCCGAGCAGCGACTCCTCTGCTTCGAGGTTGTGGGGCGGCACGCGAGACGCTCGGCCCAGATCGATCTCACTCATCACCATCTGTGATCCACTCCCCTTGCCGACGGACGATGCTGGCCTGTCCCCCCTGTGGGGAACCAGGGGGAATCCCCGAAATTCACGGGGAAATCGTTGCCGATTCCTGTGGACAGATCTTGCACACAGCCAGAGGGCGTTGTGGACGACCCTGTGGAGATCTGGGGATATCCGTTCGAGCGCGTCGAAACGGCGACCGCCTGACTCGGTTGGGCGTCACCGACACTTCGATCCCGAAGTGTCGGTGCGCTCATTCTTCGGTCACATCGACGGTGATCGGGAACTCGACGTCGGGGTGGAGTTTGCACATCACCGTGGTATGCCCGAGCTCTTTCAGCGCGCTCTCGAGCTGCAAGGTGCGACGATCCACCACGGCACCGGTTTGTTCCTCCACCGCCGCCACGATCTCCGCGGCACCGACCGAACCGAACAGCCGACCACCCTCACCGGCCTTGGCCGAGATCGCGATGACTGAGGGCACGAGCTTCGTTGCGACTTCTTCGGCCTCGGCCCGACTCGCGGCATTCCGCAGCGCGCCGGCTCGCCGCATGGCCTCCGCCTGGGCCTCCGCCCCGGAGGTCGCCTTCATCGCCAGACCACGCGGGTCGAGGAGATTA
>JAJRXJ010000097.1 GCA_024276355.1 Actinomycetes bacterium
AACAACATCACCGGCCCCATCGCCATCGGTGTGATGCGCGCATACGCGAGCACGCTGGACCCGACCCACCTCGCGTCAGCGGTCGACGGCGGCAACTACGACCTGACATTCCAATATGCGAATACGACGCCCCGGTTCGGCGCGTTCATGGCACCGTTCCTGCACGAGTTGTCCGGGCTCACCGGCGACCCGACCTACAGCAACCACGCCGCAACCTGGTTCTATGGAGCCCTGGATGCCGGAACATACGGAGATCCGGGGACGATGGACACCGCAGACTGGATCACCGCGGTGGAAACGGCCCGCACCGGAACATGGGTCAACCTGCGCCCCTGGGAGTTCCACCTCCAGATGACCACCGCCGCCGACTTGGGCACACCTGCACAGGAAGCGTTGTTCCTCGCAGGCGTGCTCGACGGGCTCAACACGCTCGACAACACCGCACCGGGAAGCGTCTACAGCGATATCATCGGCCTCTCCGGCGGTGTCCGCGGGCTGGGACTCTCAGGCACCACTTCCTTCGCCCCGATCGTCAGCCCGCTGCACGCCATGATCAACGGGATCGATAACCTGACCGATCTGGCCAATGTGCTCGCGAGTCTCCAGAACCCGGACGGCTCGTGGTACTGGCATTCGGGTCTTGGTGCGCCCGCGCTCGACGACGAGGACACCCAGTCCTCCGCGTACGCGGTGCTCGCGCTCATCGCCGCCCAGGACGCTGGCGCGGGCGACTACACCGACGAGATATCGCTGGGCCGTCAGTGGCTCGGGTCCATGCAGATCGGAAGCGGCGGCTTCCTCTCCTATCCGGGCGGAACCGAAAACACCGAGGTCGAGAGTGAAGCCCTCACCGCCCTGTCCAGCACATCGAGCCTGAGCATCAACACCGCGATGTGCGAGAGCAGCGGGACTCTGACCGTCACGATTGATATGTCCAACACCGCCGTCGATGTCGTCGGCGGGCAGTTCTTCCTCGACTTCAACACAGCCGCGCTGACATTCGTCTCCGCGGTCCCGGGCGGTGGGACATTTACCACCGAGGTCTTCGAATCCGTCGGAGCCGGGACCATCGACTACGCCGTCGGCGTGCCATTCGGTGGCCCCGGCACCAACACCGCCGAGACCATGGCGGTGCTGACATTCACGGTCAACGCCGAGAACTGCACGCCCGAGGCCGGGCTGGTCTCCTTCCGCACTGCCTTTCCGCCGAGCCGCCTGACCGATGATCTGGGCAACCCCGTGGCGCCAGCGCTCGTTGATCTCAACGCGGTCGCGTTCGACGAGACGCCCCCTGTCGTGACCCCCCCTTCGGACATCACCATGAACGCCGACGCCGGCGGCTGCGACGCCGTAGTCACTGTCCCCGCCCTCGTGGCCTCGGACAACTGCGCCGTCGCCTCGATCGTCAACGACTACAACGGCACGGCCGACGCCTCGGATCTCTATCCGCAGGGCACGACGACCGTGACCTGGACCGTCACAGACACCTGCGGCAACACCACCATGGTCTCGCAGGATATCACCATCAACGCGATGAACACCCTCGATGTCGCTGTCGAACTCCAGGCCACCGTTGACGCAGGCCCGTTCGACCGCTGCATCACCTTCGAACTCGTCCCCACCGGCGGCGGCGTGCCCATCGTCGTCTCACAGACCATGTCGTTTGCTGGCGGCATCGCAACCGCAGCCGTCGATGTCCCATGCGGCGACTACGAGTGCATCATGGCCCGTGATTCCCTCCACACCCTCCGCAAAACCGACACGGACAACTTCGCCATCGTCGGCCCAAACTACTTCAGCGACTTCACCATCGCAGGCGATAACGACGCGCTCATCGGTGGCAACCTCAATGACGATGACTTCATCGACATCCTCGACTTCGGCATCTTCATCGGACAGTTCGGCACCACTCCGGGTGCAGACACCGCCTGCGGCTTCGTCGGCCCCCACGCCGATATCACCGGCGACGGCTCGGTCCTCTCCGGAGACTTCACCTTCATCCAGATCAACTTCCTCGAGTTCTCGGAAGCACCTTGCACCGGAGCCCCCCTCATCGACAACGGCAACAACTTCGCAGCCAATGGCCA
>JAJRXJ010000098.1 GCA_024276355.1 Actinomycetes bacterium
AGCCCGGGCGCGCTCACCCCCATGACGTGAACCGGTTCGACGACGCCCTTGAGCGACACGTCGCCGAGATCAACCAACTCCAGATCATCACCCGTTTCGAGCAACCCGGCGGTGAGAGCCGACACGACTACTTGGCCGCCGTGGGCGGACCCCATCAGACGAGCGGCCCGGTTGACCGGTGGGCCGAAATAGTCGCCGTCGCGTTCACGGACCTCGCCGGTGTGGACCCCCATACGGACCCGTAGCGCTGCGGGTTCAGGCCACGCCTCGGCGGCCAGAGCGATCTGGGCGTCGATCGCAGAACGAACCGCGTCGCCGGCTCGGTGAAAGGCGGCCGCCATCCCGTCGCCCATCGACGAAAACACGTGACCGCCATGATCAGCGATCACCGAGACCAGGATCTCGTCGTGACGCGCCAGCGCCTTGTCCATCTCGGTTGGGCTGGCATCCCAAAGACCAGTCGACCCCTCAATGTCGGTGAACAGAAACGACACCGTCCCCGACGGCAACAACACGGAATCAGAAGCCGCCATAGACAACGAACTTGTATCAGACAACAACCAGCCACCGCTCAGAAACCGGCTGGCAACCACGCAGCGGGGTCGTCCGGGGATGATCGACTCCGTCGGTAAATGTACGGACATTTAATACCCTGATGACCATGAACACTCGAACCCGTATCACCGCACTCAGCATTGGCGTCGCTGTCGCCGTCGCCGCCTGCGGATCCGGCGGCTCGGATAGCGCCGCCGTCCCGACCACCACCAACTCACAGACAGCCACCACGGTCGTGGCCCCGGAGGCCGGCGGCATTCGTGTGGTGTCCCCCCAAGAGGGCGCCGCCATTCAGCAGAACCATCCCGACGGACTGGTGATACTCGACGTGAGAACGCCCGACGAGTTCGCGGCCGGCCACCTCGATGGTGCCACCATGATCGACTTCTACTCCCCGGACTTCGCCGACCGACTCGCGGCCCTCGACCGGGACGTCCCCTATTTGCTCTACTGCCGCTCGGGCAACCGCAGCGGACAGGCCCGTCAACTCATGAGCGACCTCGGATTCGCCGATGTTGCCGACATCGACGGAGGCATCTCCGCTTGGGCGGCAGCCGGGCTACCGGTGGTCGGCTGAACCTCGCCTTCGTCGCCCCGTCGGGCCCGACGCGCCTCGTCCAGGGCCACCACGAACAATGCGGCGACGAACGGCGGCAACGGCGAGTAACCCAAGTCGAACGACAGGAACTGGCTGAAGCCGACGGTGATCATGGCCGGAACGAGCCACGCCTTCGATCGGTCACGCTCCACCATCACCGCCACGGTGAGCGTCATGAGTCCAGCCTCGTAGAACGCGCTGTGAAAGCTGGTCAACAACAAGCCCGTGGCGGTGGCCGCCATCAGCAGGTCAAGCGGGGCCCGATGGTCGTGCCACAGCCAGATCAACGCGGCCGCTGTGCCAGCGATCACCGCGCCACCCAGCACGTTGGCCAACATCGACTCCGAGCCCAGGACGGCCCGGAAGAAACCCAGCGGCGCCAGCCGGTACAGCCCCCAGCGGTCGAGATCAACCGACACGAAACGGTTGGCGCTACCCAGCCAGTCGGTGAGCCACGAGGTGCCCAACACGACAGTGTTGAGAGCAGCCACCGCCGCGG
>JAJRXJ010000099.1 GCA_024276355.1 Actinomycetes bacterium
ATGACCCCCATCGGGCTGGCGGCCACCAACGACCCGCTCGCCGTGTCGTAGGCGAAGGCGTCCCAGAAGCCATCATCGTCGGCAGGCCCGAGGTTGCTGGCCAGCGACTCGAACACCACCGTCGATCCATCGCCGGAAATCGTTGGCAGCTCGCTGGGGCCGTTGCCTCCGATCCCGTCCACCTCACTTATCCGTATCGGCGCGGTATCCCCGAGGGTGAACATGAACACGTCGAGCACCTGGTTGGTGTCCCCCGGTACGAGGTTTCCGGCCCATGACTGAAACACGGCTCGCTGGCCGTCGTCGGTGATCGACACCCCCAGCGAACGGTCGGTGGAGTCGGCACCCACCTGATACGGAACCGACATGCGATCGGTCTGTTGGAAGGTGCGATCGTAGATGTAGACATCGGCAACACCGTTCGTGTCGCCGAAGATCAGGTTCTCGGCGAAGGACTCGAAGGCCACGTAACGACCATCGGCCGAGATCTGGGGCAGGAAGCTGTTGTTGTCACCGTTGCCCAATTCGGCTGACAGGCTCACCCTCTCGATGGTTCCGGTCTGACGGTCGGCGAGGAACACATCCCATTTGCCGTTCGTGTCGTTGGCGATCATGTTGCTCGACTCCGACTCGAAGGCCACGTAGCGTCCGTCCGCACTGAGGTCGGGCACGAACGACCGACCGTTGGCGGGGCCACCGGTCGTGCTCTTCGTGATGAGCTCCAGCACACCGGTGAGGCGATCCTTCACGTATATGTCGGCGTCGGTGTCGATGTCGATGGGCGACAGGTTCGTGGCCAATGAATGAAACGCCACGTAGCGTCCGTCGTCGGAAACCGACGCGTGAAACGAATTCCCGTTGGCCAACGTGCCATCAGCTGTCTGGCTGATGAGCTCGATGTTTCCTGTGTTTCTGTCCAGGAGGAACACATCCCATTTGCCGTTGGTGTCGCCGGCCACAAGATTCGTTGCACTCGAATGGAACACCACCCATCGGGCGTCACCGGACATGTCGGCGAAAGAACTGTCGCCATTGGCTTGGCCGCCCGGCGGTTTGCTCAACACCTCAAGAGTGCCGGCTTGGCGATCTCGCATGAAAATGTCGCTGAAACCATTCGTGTCGCCGGGCACGATGAAGCCCTGCTCCGAATGAAACAGGACGTACCGGCCGGTGTCGTCGACGGCGGGAAGCATCTTGCCGTCATCCTGGGTTCCGAGGAGGCTGAGACCCCCGTCATCGAACGTGCCTGTGGGTGTGCGGTCAACCGTGGTCCCGGCGGGCTCGCGCACTTGGGACGGTGTCCCGGATGCGGATGCGCTCGTCGCAATCATCGGGATCGCGACTGCGCCTGCAAGAAGCGCACCCCACACTCGCGATTTCGGTTTTCGTGCCATGGAGTCCATTCGTGAACCCCACTTGGCCTCTTTAGTGCGCGGGCCGCATTAGCGCCCATGGTCGCATCGAAGATGTGACCTGGGCAGAGCCAACCATGGAACTGAGTCAGAACATCGTGGGCCCTATGGCCCAGCCGAAGCCCGGAATCGGAATCAGAATGCTGATTCGGCGCCTTCGGAAGCCTCGGCCAGCTCCGGTTCTGGAGGCTCGAACCCCTCAATCGACCGGAACACGATCTTCATCTCGCCTTCGTTGTCGGGGTCGGCCTCGACGTCGACGATGATGATGTGACCGGCACGGAACTCCTTGTAGAGAAGTCGCTCGGACAGCGGGTCCTCAACCAGGCGCTGCAAGGCACGGCGCAACGGCCGGGCACCCATGCTGGGGTCGTATCCCTTTTCGGCGAGATGATCCTTGGCAGCGTCGGTGAGCTCCAAGCCCATTCCCTGGCCACCCAACTGCACCGCCACTCGCTTGACCATCAGGTCGACGATTTCGCGCACTTCGGGCCGGGAAAGCTCGTGGAACACGATCACGTCGTCGATGCGGTTGAGGAACTCGGGCCGGAAATGCGACTTGAGCGCCTCCTGCACCTTTTCCTTCATGCGCTCGTAGGTGACAGCCTCGTCGGCCTTTGTGAATCCGAGGTTGGCCTTGCGCAGGTCGGCAGTGCCGAGGTTGGAGGTCATGATCAACACGGTGTTTCGGAAGTCGACCGAACGGCCCTGACTGTCGGTGAGACGACCCTCTTCGAGAATCTGCAGCAGGGTGTTGAACACGTCGGGGTGGGCCTTTTCGACCTCGTCGAACAAAACCACCGAGAACGGCTTGCGGCGGACCTTCTCGGTGAGCTGGCCGCCCTCTTCATATCCGACGTATCCAGGAGGCGAACCCACCAGTCGGCTGACAGTGTGCTTTTCCTGGAACTCCGACATGTCGAGGCTGATGAGCGAAGCCTCGTCGCCGAAGAGGAACTCGGCGAGAGTCTTCGACAGCTCGGTCTTGCCCACGCCCGACGGGCCGAGGAAGATGAATGAGCCACTGGGCCGCTTGGGGTCCTTTAGACCGGCACGGGTGCGACGAATGGCCTGGGAAACAGCCTTGATGGCATCGTTCTGGCCGATCACCCGCCTGTGGAGCTCGTCTTCCATACGCAGAAGCTTCTCGGTCTCCTCCTCGGTGAGCTTGTAGACCGGGATGCCGGTCCACATCGACAGGACCTCGGCAATTGCCTCCTCGTCGACCTCGTCGAACAGGTCGAGGCCCGATGCCTTGGCGTCGCCCTCCATCGACTCGCGGCGGGCGAGCAGATCCTTTTCCTTGTCGCGCAACACGCTGGCCTGCTCGAACTGCTGCGACTCCACCGCCGCGTTCTTCTGGTTGACAACGTCGGCTATCTCGGCCTCGATCTCCTTGTACTCGGGCGGGGTCGACATGCGCTTGATGCGCAGACGGGAGCCAGCCTCGTCGATCAGGTCGATGGCCTTGTCGGGAAGGTGACGATCAGAGATGTAGCGGTCGGCGAGATTGGCGGCGGCCACCAAAGCCTGATCGGTGATGGTGACACGGTGGTGGGACTCGTAACGGTCGCGGAGGCCCTTGAGGATCTCGATGGTGTGCGGGACCGACGGTTCCTCGACCACCACCTTCTGGAACCGCCGCTCGAGAGCAGCGTCCTTCTCGAGATGCTTGCGGTACTCGTCGAGGGTGGTGGCGCCGATGGTCTGCAACTCGCCGCGGGCCAGCATCGGCTTGAGGATGGAGGCAGCGTCGATCGCGCCCTCGGCGGCGCCGGCACCGACCAGCGTGTGGATCTCGTCGATGAACAAGATGATGTCGCCGCGGGTCTTGATCTCCTTGAGAACCTTCTTGAGACGCTCCTCGAAATCGCCGCGGTATCGACTACCGGCGACGAGAGCGCCCAGATCGAGTGTGTAGAGCTGCTTGCCGTGGAGGGTCTCCGGGACCGAATCGGCGGCGATCGACTGGGCCAGGCCTTCGACGATCGCGGTCTTGCCCACACCAGGCTCGCCGACGAGCACCGGGTTGTTCTTGGTGCGGCGGCTCAGGATCTGCATGACCCGCTCGGCTTCGCGACTGCGACCGATGACCGGATCAAGGGCCTTGTCGCGTGCAAGCTGGGTGAGGTTCCTGCCGAACTGGTCGAGGACGAGAGAACCCGATGGGCTCTCCCCGCCCGACCCGCCGGCGGTGGCACCGGCCTTCTCGCCGGAACCCTGCTGGGACGAACCACCGGATCCGGATCCGGAGTATCCCGACAGAAGTTGGATCACCTGCTGGCGAACCCTCGACAGATCGGCTCCCAACTTCACGAGCACCTGGGCAGCCACGCCCTCACCCTCACGGATCAGGCCGAGCAGGATGTGTTCGGTGCCGATGTAGTTGTGGCCCAACTGCAAGGCTTCGCGGAGGCTCAGCTCAAGCACCTTCTTGGCCCGAGGGGTGAACGGGATGTGTCCGCTCGGAGACGATCCGCCCTGGCCGATGATCTCCTCCACCTGACTACGAACTGCTTCCAGGCTGATGCCCAGGGACTCCATGGCCTTGGCGGCCACTCCCTCGCCCTCATGGATCAGGCCGAGGAGAATGTGTTCGGTGCCGATGTAGTTGTGGTTGAGCAGTCGCGCTTCTTCTTGCGCGAGCACGACGACTCGTCGTGCTCTGTCGGTGAACCGCTCGAACATCGGCATTCCTCCCAAGGGCGGGGTACGTGCGCCGAGTCTACCCGGACGCCTGAGCCTGTAACGCAGGACCCGTTCGGTCCCTCTCAAAGAACCATCGGCAGGTATCCACACAATCGAAGGATTGCGGGCTATCGCCCGTCGTATGGGCGACTGGTCACGACACGGCATAGCGTGTCTTTGTGGCCCCATCTCCTCTCTCGATACTGCCCTCGATGGAAGACGACCTCCGACGCGTCGAGGCCGAGCTTCTGGCCGTCGTGCAATCCGACGGGCAGTTCCTGACCGAAGTCGCCAGCCACCTGATTCGTGCCGGCGGCAAGCGGGTGCGCCCCGGCTTTGCCATGGCCGCCGCCGCCGTCCTCGATGCCGAGGCGCGCCCGGCCACCATCGAAGTGATCAGAGGTGGCTGCGCGGTCGAGCTCGTCCACATCGGGTCGCTCTACCACGACGACGTGATGGACGATGCCACCACCCGCAGATCGGTCGTGAGCGTCAACGCCGAATGGGGCAACCTTCGTGCCATTCTCGCCGGCGACTACCTCCTCGGAAGGGCCTCGGAACTCGCCGCCGGGCTGGGCACCGAGGTGGCCGGGCTGCTCGCCACCACGATCACCCAACTCTGCGAGGGCCAGATCCTCGAGCTCGAGAGCGCGTTTCGCACCGACCGGACCGCCGAGGCCTACGAGAGATCAATCACCGGAAAGACCGCATCGCTGCTCGGCGCGGCGTGTCGGATCGGCACCATCGTCGCCGGCCTTCCCCGTCCCACCATCGACGCCCTCACCGAGTTCGGTATCGCCTACGGGATGGCATTTCAGATCGTCGACGACATCCTCGACATCATCGCCACCGACGAACAGCTCGGGAAACCAGCCGGAAACGACCTGATAGAAGGCATTTACACGCTTCCGGTCATCCACTCGCTGCAACATGATGATGCCGGACCGGCTCTCAGGGACCTCCTCGGTCAACCCATCACCATCGAGCAGCGCGACCAGGCACGCGAGTTGGTGAAGTCCGGGGGAGGTGTCGACATCGCCCTCGAGGTGGCTCGTGGCTGGGCCGAGCGGGCCGCCGCCGCGGTTATAGACCTACCCGACACTCCCGGGGCCACCGCTCTTCGGTCTGCCGCCGACCACATCGTCGACCGGGCGGCCGCGCCTCTCGGCTGAAGCCGACAGACACTGCCGGTCGACAAAGTCCTTCACCACCTGATTGAACAGCTTGGCCTGCTCAACCATGAATCCGTGGGCCGCCCCCCGAATGATCACCAGTTCGCTGTGTGCGATGCGCTCGGCGATCTCCTCAGCGTCGGAAACCGGCGTGAGGATGTCCTGGCTTCCGGTGATCACGAGAGTGGGCGCGCTCACGTTGGACAGAAGCTCCGCTATTTCGGGATCGACGTGACGCAAGGCCTCGACCTGGCCCAAGAATCCGTGTTCCGGGGCCCGCAACAGATAGGGCCCGAGCACCACGGCAACCGGATAGAGCCGACGGAACGAACGCGGTCCGAATATCCATTCGAGGTTGTGGACCGCGAACTCGCGCATGCCCTCCTCGCGGATGATTTCCATCCACCCATCGAACAGCTCCTCGCGCCAGCGCCGAAGGGAGCAGGCCGTGCAGGCAAGTGTGAGGGAACGCACACGGTCGGCGTGTCGCACGGCGATGATCTGGGCCAGGGCCCCGCCCATGGAGGCTCCGATCACGTGTGCCGAGTCGATTCCCAGCTTGTCGAGTACCTGCACGGCGTCGAGCGCCAGCTGCTCGAGGCTGTAAGGGCCCTCCGGCTTGTCGGATCGCCCCGATCCACGGTTGTCGACAGCCACGCATCGATAGTCGGACCCGAATGCCCGACGCTGCATGGCCCACCCGATGTTGTCGGTGCCGAGGCCGTGCAGGAACAGAATCGGTTCACCCCTCGGATTGCCCCATTCCACGAAATGAATCCGAGCCAGATCGGTGGAAGTCACCCAACCCATGTCATCGAGCTCCGACGTCGGCCATGTGAACCACCGCATCACGGGTCCGGCCGGCCATCTCGATCGCACCAAGGCGTCCATCCTCGACCGGCGCTTCGATCCGTGTGCCGATGGCAACCCGGCGGCGACGCCGCCAGTCGGCCCCGTCGACCAGCACCGGCAGCACCGGAACCTTCATCTCGAGAGCCGGTTCCATGACCGACGGGTCGAGGGTGCCCCGGTGATCACCCAATATCGAGCGCCTCATCGGTATCGATACCGCATGCCCGTCGCGAAGAAGACCCCTGATCTCGGCGGGGTCGTCGATCACACTGCCGACCAGTCGAAACGACGGCTCGAGCAGCTCACTGCCACGGATCCCCACGCGGCGTACATGGCGGCCGACGGCATCAAGGGCAAGACTCAGCACCATCTGCTCCGACAATCCGAAACGTTGCTGCACGACCAGTACCACCGGGCCCGATTCGGGCACGTTCGCCAGCCCGTCGACATCGAGATCCCACCTGGCCGCAGCCAACGACATGAGAGCGCTGTGGGCCACGGAGTCGAATCCCCACGGGTCGATCTCAAAGCTTCCGTCGATCCTGCTCCGCAACCCTCGCAGAACCGACACCTGCGCCTCGATGAGACTGCGGGGCACGCTTGCCAGTGAACGAATCATGCCGCGGCCCCATCTCTCTCCACCCGGATAACAGACGCCCATTCGTAGAGATCGTTCACGCATTCACGCGTGGTCCTGGCCGGAACAAAATCGAGTTCGGTACGGGCCCGAGTGCCGTCGGCGGTCTGGCCCCGTCGCATGGCCTCGGCGGTGTGCTCGGGCAGAGGCGATCCCATGGCTGCAGTGAGCATCTTCGACAGTTGCCAACCCGGACCCCACACGGGCACCACCAGTCGGCCACCGAGACGAGCCGCCTGCGACCCGGTGACGGCCCCTTCACCGACGATGTTGAACACTCCACCGACCCTCTCGCGGACCGCCGCGACGGTGGCGTCGTGGGCGTCGTCGATGTGGATCAATTGGATCGGGGAATCAATCGGAGCCGCCACCGGCACCACCGGCAGCCGCAGGAACCGACCCAGGGGGCTCGGGATGTAGGGGCCGACGATGGGTGCGAAGCGCAGAATCGTGACCGGGATGTCGCGCAACGAAGAGAACGCCCTCGCCGATTCCTCCACTTCGGCCAGCGCCCGCCCGAACCTCGTGGTCGGCCGGATGGGCGCGTCTTCGTCCGGGCGCAGAGCCGTGCCGTGTTCGCGTCCGTAGATCTCGATTCCCGACCGGACTACGACATGTCGAAGCGCCCCGCAGTCGAGGCCGGCATGGAACACCGAGCGTGTGACCGCCCGGGTGCGGCGCGTGGAATCGGCCGGATTGGAACGGGCATGTGGTTCGTACACCCCCATGTGGACGATCACCTCGGGATCAAAATCCCTGATCAACCTGGTGCGCGTGGCCACGTCGCCGGGCCGCACCAGGTGAAACTCGCTCCGCTTCAGGTGTCGACGGGGCGGCACCATGTCGACACCCAGGATCACGTTGTCGGGATCCCGCTCGAGCTTCTGGGCGATTCCGGTGCCTATCGCGCCGCCCATACCGGTGATGAGGATGCGCATGACTTACCGATCGGCAGGGCGGGCGGATGAAACAGGATTCTCGGCCCTGAGGGTCGGGAACAGGATCACATCACGAATGGTGGTGGTACCGGTGAGCAGCATCACCAATCGGTCGATGCCTATTCCCAGCCCGGCCGTTGGCGGCAGCCCGTAGTCGAGAGCCCTGACGTAATCGGCGTCGATGACCATCGCCTCGTCGTCGCCCGCGGCCTTGTCCGCTTCCTGGGCCTCGAACCTCGCCAACTGTTCGACCGGGTCGAGAAGCTCACTGAACGCGTTGAGCAACTCGCGGCCGGCCACGATGCCCTCGAAACGCTCGGTGTAGCCCGGCCGGTCGCGATGGTCACGCGACAGCGGGGATACCTCCTTGGGGTAGTCGGTGACGAACACCGGACCCCACAGTTCAGCCTCGGTGGTCTTCTCGTAGATTTCGAGGATGAGTTTTCCGGGACCGTAGGAAGGCCGGGTCTCGACTCCGAACCGTTCACAGATCCCCTCCAATTCCTCTCTGGGGGTGTCGAGGCTCACCTCGACTCCGGCGTGTTCGAGAATCAACTCCTCCATGGTTGCTCGACGCCATGGAGCGGAAAGATCGAGTTCTCGCCCGTCGTACTCGAGCTTGGTGGTACCGAGAACATCAATGGCAACACCTTCCAGCAGGGTCTCGACGAGCCCCATCATCTGGCGGTAATCGGCGTAGGCCCAGTAGAGCTCGAGCATCGTGAACTCGGGATTGTGACGGGTGGACATGCCCTCGTTGCGAAAGACCCGACCGATCTCGAATACCCGCTCCATGCCTCCGACCACGAGGCGTTTCAGGTATAGCTCCGGGGCGATCCGGAGGTACAGGTCGGTGTCGAGCGCGTTGTGGTGGGTGACAAAAGGTCGGGCCGCGGCACCACCGGGGATCGGGTGGAGCATCGGGGTCTCGACCTCGATGAACTTCTCATCGGCCAACCGGCGCCGGATCGCCGAAACTATCTCCGAGCGCTTCCGAAACGCCTCACGGGTGTCGTCGCTCACCCAAAGGTCGACGTAGCGTTGCCGGTAGCGCACGTCCGGGTCGGAGATTCCGTGCCATTTGTCGGGGAACGGCCTGCGGGCACTGGCCAGTACGGTCCACTGTTCGACCCTGACCGACAGCTCGCCGCGTCGGGTGGTCATGACGATGCCGGTGACGGCGATCCAGTCACCGATCGACAGCGATGTGAACCCTTCGAAATCTGCTGTGAGCTTGGTGGTGGCGAAGAGCTGTATGCGGCCCGTGGAGTCCTGAAGAGTGCCGAACGCGATCTTGCCCTGGTCCCTGCGGAGCATCATCCGTCCGGCGATTGTGACCACCGAATCGGTCTCGGCACCGGGCTCGAGATCGGGATGCTCGGCGATCACCTCGCTCGTGGAGTGGGTCACGTCGAATGAATAGGGGACCGCTGGGTAGTCGGTCGGTTCTGTGGGGTCTGTCATCGGTTGTTCCGTTGGTGAACGATCCGAAGACCGTGAAGGGTGAGAAAGGGCTCGACCCGCTGGATCGACTCCGCTACCGGTGAGATCAGGTGGGCCAATCCGCCGGTGGCGACGACGTTGATCTCGCCGAGCTCTGCAGCAAACCTCGCAACCATGCCGTCGATCATGGCCGCGAAGCCGTAGACGGTACCGGACTGGATCGATTCGACCGTGGATTTCCCGATGACGCTGCGGGGTTCCACCAACTCCACGGCCCTGAGCGCGGCCGCCCTGCCGAACAAGGCATCGAGACTGATCTCGACCCCCGGGGCGATCGCACCGCCCAGAAATTCCCCATCGGCGGAGATCACATCGAAGTTGTTTCCGGTGCCGAAATCTACAACGACACTCGGGCCGCCCAGAAGATCGTAGGCGGCGATCGCGTTGGCGATCCGGTCGGCGCCGACCTCCTTGGGATTGTCGTAGAGAATCGGCATACCGGTTCGCACACCGGGCTCAATCACGACGGCCGGTACCGGCAGGTAGCGGTCGACCATGTCGCGCAGGTTGGCGAGGATTCTGGGCACGCCGGAGCAAATGGCGGCACCGGTGAGGTCGTCATCGAAGTCGACTCCGACGGTGTCGAGCAGCGAACGGACGAGAACCGACATCTCATCGGAGGTGCGTTCGGCGTCGGTCGACACCCGCCAATGTTCGACCAGCCCGGCGGAACATCCCTGCCCCTCATCGGACGTGGGATCGTAGAGGCCCAGCACGGTCTGGGTGTTTCCGACATCGATGGCCAACAGCACGACCGATGACGCTAGCGGACGCGGCCGCTCAGCCGAACCCTCGGGCGTCCTGCTTGAGGGCAAGGTCGACCGATACAGCCGACGCGACCACAAGGCTCCGGAGGGGCTCCTCAAGCGGTCGGTGTATCTGCAGGACGTAGTCGTCGGCGGTGGTGAACATGGTCTTGGCCAAGCCCTCCCAAGTCTTGGTGATCCTCGCCACCTCGGTGCCGTCGTTGTCCTTGATGTTGAAGTTCCACGCCCGCCAATTCTCCCCGTTCAACGTGCCGATCGGCCCGGACGGACCAACAAGGGAGAACCGGATCTTGCCGATCATGTTCTGTTGGATGATGGATCCGAGCTGGTTTCCGGACGCATCAGTGATGTGAACCTTCGACTTGGCGAACTTCTTCGGCCGCGTGACCGTGAGCTGAACCACACCCTGCATGTCGACGACCTGCAACGAGTGGGTCATGAACTGGTCGAAACTGGTCACGAACCTGGCCACTTTCTTCAGTGTGCTCTGGCCCACTTGGCGGATGGCACCGATCTGTTTACCGTCCTGGTCGTAGATGGCGTACTCGTTGTTGAGTTCGATCAGCTTGGCCTTCTGGTTCACGACCAGCACGGGTTCGGTGAACAGTGTGCCGCCGCCGGCCACGGTCGAGTCCACCCCGGCCTTGGCCCTCACCTGACCACGAATCTTGTCCGATGACCTGCGGGTGGTGGGGACCGGCCCCGATGTGGTCAGCGCGGCCTTCGACTGTTGACCATGGTCGGAGACGTCGTCGGTCCATGAGGTGCCGTCGAAGTATCGGTATTCGTGGACACCGCCCGGATCCGGATACCAATCGGCCTTGGGGGTTGACGCCTCGCCGGCGGAGGCGTCGGAATTGTCGGTCATGACTCGACTGTACGACATCCGGCATTGTCGATCAGCCTCGCGCCCCCGAACCGGACCGCCAGGAGCAGCCTGACCTCACCCCGCAGCGGCCCATCGGCCACAAGCGAGTCGGCCGGCACTGCAGCCGCGTAGTCGAGCTGTGCCAGTGGTGCGGTGGAAATCACCCTGGCCATCTCGGTCTCGATCACCGAATGGTCGGTCACCCCCGCCTCCACCAGTTCGATGCCGGCCAGCAATGCCCGCCGAAGCACCGGCGCCTGCCGTCGTTCCTCGGGGGAGAGATACACGTTGCGGCTCGACAGGGCCAGGCCGTCGGCCTCGCGCACGATCGGGCAGGAGATCACCTCCACAGGCAGCGACAGATCGGCCGTCATGCGCCGAACAACCGTGACCTGCTGCCAGTCCTTGGCCCCGAAGTAGGCCCGACAGGGTCCCACGATCGAGAACAACTTGGCGACCACGGTGGCGACACCCGCAAAGTGGGTGGGACGGGACTGGCCCTCGAGGGGTTTGGACACACCGCCCACCGTGACCGTGGTCGTCATGCCGGGTGGGTACATCTCCGACACCGAAGGCATGAACACAAGGTCGGCACGGGCATCCGCACAGGCCGCCAGATCGCGTTCGATGTCGACCGGATAGGAGTCGAGGTCCTCACCGGCGCCGAACTGGAGAGGATTCACGAAGATCGAAACGACAGTGAGATCGTTGGATGCCACAGCGGCATCGATGAGAGAGACATGACCGGCATGGAGATACCCCATGGTGGGAACGAAGCCGATCGTGTTGCCCGCGCCACGCTCGACCGCGAGCCTCGACCTGAGCTCGGCCACGTTGTCGATGGTTTCCATCACCGGCCTCCCGCCACATCCGGCTGAGAGTCAACCCGGCCGGCAAGCCGCCGGGCCTCGGCCGCCATGGCCTCGTATGTGGCCCGTTCACCCTGACCCAGCGCAGCCAGATGTCTGGAGATGGTGGATTCATCCCCCCGGGCCGCGGGACCGGTGAGAGCAGCGCGCGGTCCCAGACGAGCCACGTTGTCAACCGTGGCTCTCACAAGATCGAGAATTGCGTCGAACGGCACGCCGGCCTCGAGGGCCACTCTTTCCGCCTGTCCGAGCAAGGCCACAAGATGGTTCGACGCGATCACCGCAGATGCGTGGTAATGCGCCCTCTTGTCGTCGGCCACCTCGAATGCATGGCCGTTCAGTTCATCCACCATCCGCCGCGCAATCCGATGTCCGGCAACGGCGAACCACGCTCCCGAACACAGTCTCTCGGCTCCCGTCTCGGCATCCGGCAGGGCCACGAGTGGATGGATCGCGGCCCGAAGCTCGTGGGGGCCCAGAAGTCCCGGCCCGTGAACCCCCGACATGTGGGCCACGACAGTCGTGCTCTCCGGCCTGATTGACGCGGCCGTCGATCCGATCACCGAATCGGGGGTGGCGATCACCACCAGATCCACGCCGCTCGCCGCGGATTCCACCCGATCGTTCCGACCAAGTATCTCGACAACTTCGAACGAAGTGGGGGCCAGCGCCGACGCCAGGGAAAGCCCGGCCCGGCCCGGCCCGATGATTCGTAGTCTCGGCATTGGCGAACTCGAGTCAGAAGGGATTGATCATTGTGGGTCCGATGGTTCGAGCCGACCGAACATCACGACACCATCATCCATCGCCGCGGCCTCCAAGTCGAACCCCTCGGGCAGCAGGTCGGGGCCCACCTCGGCCAGAGGCACGAGCACGAACGACCGCTCGAACATACGCGGATGCGGCACAACGAGATCGTCGTCTTCGACCAACTCGCCGTCGATCCACAAAACATCGACATCGAGGGTCCGCGGACCCCACCTGACCCCCCGAACTCGTTCGGTGGCCGATTCCCTGGCACGGCACACTTCGAGCAGCTGTCGCGCCGTGAGCGCAGTTCGCATCCTGACCACGAGATTCAGATAGTCGTCCTGGCTCGGGCCACCGACAGGGACGGTCTCGTAGACGGAACTGACCGCGTCGACATCGGGAATGGCCTCGACCGCGGCCCGAAGATGGGCCAAGCGATCGCCGAGGTTCGACCCGAGCCCCAGGAAAGCGCGCCGGACCGGCTTGGATTCTGATCCACTCCCCGACCCGATGGTCATCGGTGGCGAACCAACCTGATCCCGCTCGATGCGAGGTCCTGGGACACCGGGGGTCTCAGCTTCCGCGCTTCCACCACCACGCTCTTCACGCGTTGATCCTCCAATACCGACTCGGCTATTCGCTGTGCCATTCGCTCGAACAGATCGAACCGCTCGGTGGCGGTCACTCCTTCGACACGGTCGAGTACTCCCCCGTAGTCGATGGTGTCGACGAGCCGGTCGGAGATGGTGGCCCGGTCGACATCGGCCACGACATCGATGTCGAACTCATAGGGCTGACGGCGGTCGCGTTCCTCGGGCAGGGCCCCGCACAAACACATCAGACGCAACCCACGAAGTTGGATGACCGGCGGCTCCATCACCGCGCTGTCAGGTTTGCTCGACGGCCGACTCGTCGACGACGGTCTCATCGACAGCGGGCTCTCCGTTGGTGGTCTCCGAGCATTCCGACTCGGGGTCGTCGCAGTTGATGAACGCGCCGGCAGGTACGGCGTCCGACGGATCGCATTCGGCGACCATGGTGACCAACTGACGCGCGGTGGGGCCCAGTTCGGCCTCGAACAGATGCTCGGCGACATTTATTGCCTGCGGGCCCCGTTCCACCAACCCGGTCCAGAGCAGATACGCGGCAATGAGTCCCATCACCAACTCGCCGACCTCCTCACGGTGGACGACGATCTTCTCGCCCGCAGCCACGTGATCACGAATCGCCGACATGGCCCGGGTCAGATCGAGGGGGCCGCCTTTCGGTCCGAGAAACGGCACGTGGTGAAACGGGACACCCATCTCCTCGTAATTGTGGAGGTTGTGTGTGGATGGAATGAGCGAGACCACGTAGGCGAACTCATTCTGACGGATCCAGATGATCTCTTCCTGACGGCGGACACGGCGATGATTCTCACCGCATCCACCCGGCCGTTCGCACATCGCCACGCGATCCTTGATGATCCATGTGAATCTGCGGGGTTTGATCCCCTGGGCCCATTTACCTCTCATGACATGACCATTCGCACGGCGTCGACGGTAGCCCGCACATCGTGCACTCTGACGATGTGAGCACCCATATGTGCCGCCCAGGTCGCCATGGCGACAGATCCCTCGAGACGATCTCCCACCTCGACCGCCTCTGCGCCATCGCTCTCGGCATGGAGTTGACCGATCGTGCGTTTGCGACTCACCCCGATCAGTACGGGCGCAATCGACACGAAACGGTCGAGATTGGCCACGAGATCGAGGTTGTGGTCGGCGGTCTTGCCAAACCCGAATCCGGGATCCACCCAAATCCGGTCGACACCGGCACTCCGACCGCGCCGGACGGCATCGGCGAGATACTCGGCAACCTCGGCGACCACATCGTCGTAGGTGGGGTTGTCCTGCATGGACGAACTGGGCCCGGGTGAATGCATGGCCACCCATCCGACCCCCAGGTCGGCGGCGACGGACTCCAACGAACCCGACACGTCGTTGATGATGGACGCCCCGGCTCCGACGGCCTGCCGCGCCACCTCCGGTTTGGTGGTGTCGACCGAGATCGGGAGATGGGGCCAACGCCCGGCCGCGGTCTCGATCACCGGAACGACACGTGACAGTTCAACGTCGAGTTCCACGGGCTCGGAACCCGGACGGGTGCTCTCACCACCGACATCGATGAGATCAGCCCCTTCGAGAACCAGACGTCCCACATGTTCGATCGCCGACTCCGGGTCGGGCCACTCCCCGCCGTCGGAGAACGAATCCGGTGTGACATTGACGATCCCCATCACCTTGGTGCCCATGATGCCCCGTCAGCCTCGCTCGATGAACCGCATCGCTTCCATGCGGGTGGCCTCGTTGGCTCGAAAAATTCCGGTGACCGATGAAGTGACGGTGGTGGATCCGGGCTTGCGAACCCCCCGCATCGACATGCACAAATGCTCGGCCTCCAGCACAACCATCACCCCGCGCGGGGCAAGCGACTCCTCGATGGCGTCGGCCACCTGACGGGTGAGCCGCTCCTGGACCTGGGGCCGTTTCGCGAACCCGTCCACCAAGCGAGCCAGCTTCGACAATCCGGTGACCCGACCGGTCTCGTTGGGGATGTAGGCGACATGGGCGGTGCCGAAGAACGGAATCAGATGGTGTTCACAGATCGAGTAGAACGGGATTCCTCGCACCATGACCAGTTCTTCGTGGCCGGCCTCAAACGTGGTGGCGAGGTGATCCTCAGGCCGTTCGTGGATACCCGAGCAGATTTCCGCGTACATACGGGCGACCCTGCCCGGGGTATCGAGGAGCCCGTCACGGTCGGGATCCTCCCCGATGGCAGCCAGGATCTCCCGCACCGCGGACTCGATCCGGGGCTGATCGATCCGGGGTGCGCGAACTCCGGGAATCGGCGGTTTCGGCTCTGAAATCGTCACCGAGCGACCATACCCGCCACCGGACACCCAAACGAGGGCGGCCGAGATGGCCGCTGTCAGTCCGAATCAGGCTCGAACACCATGATCGCCCGCTTCTCCCGGTAGTGCTGGGCCACATCCAGGCCGTAGCCGACCACGAAATCCGGTGGAATGGGGAAACCAACGTATTTCACATTCTCGAGTTGTGCTCCCTCCCTCACGAGCAGGGCACACACTTCGAGGCTCGCCGGCTTCCGATCACCGAGGAGCTTGCGCAGATACTTGAGGGTCAGTCCCGAATCGACAATGTCTTCCACCAGCAGGACATCACGGTCGGTTATGTCGGTCTCGAGGTCTTTCACGATTCGCACGACACCGCTCGACTGGGTGGACTGGCCGTATGAGGACACCGCCATGAAATCGAACTCGACCGGGAGCTTGATCTCGCGGGCCAGATCGCTCATGAAGATGTAGGCCCCTTTGAGGACCCCAACCATCAGTGGTGGACGGCCACGGTAGTCGAGGGTGATCTCCCGGCCCAGATCCCTCACCCGCTGCGCCAGGCTCTCGGCGCTGATCACCTCTCTGGTGATGCGACCGGCAGGTGCGGAAACATTCATGGCTCGACCCTAGTCGGATCGGCATCGCGGGCCGCGGCCGGCTCCACTCGCAGACGTCCGCCTGTGCGGGCAACACGATGACCGCCGACGATCTCGGCGGCGATCGCCTCGCCGTGCACCACGGCCATCACTCGCTGGATCGAACCGGTGTCGACGTGGTGATCCCCGCCGGTCTGTCGGAGAATCCACTGGCGGAGGGCCTCGGTGGCCACCGCGGGGGGCGCCGACCCGAGGGCCGCTGTGTCGGTCGGGTCGATCAGGCGCGACGCAGCCGCCACCAGATCGAGAGCCTCGCTGACGGTGTCGGCGTGTCGGATGAGCAGCGGAACCGGATCGCGGCCGAAGATCTCGGCGGCAAGCGGAATCAGATTGCGCCGCACCGCCACCCTGGTGAATGACTCGTCGGCGTTCATCGGGTCGGACACCGGGGTGATTCCGAAGTGACGGCAAACCTGAACGGTTTCCGAGCGTCGAAGGTTGATGATCGGTCGGTGGACCCGATCGAACCGGGCAGCCACACCGGCCAGACCGGCGCCCCTGAACAGATTGAACAAAATGGTCTCGGCCCGATCGTCGGCGGTATGGGCCACACACACATCGGATGGCATCGCCGCGTAGCGTTCGCGGCGGGCTCGATTCTCGAGATCGGGCCCCGGGGCCAGCTCGATCGTGCGTAGTTCGAAATCGGCACCCAGCGTGTCGGACAGCGATCTGACGGCCTCGACATAGGCCGGGGCCTCGGGGCTGAGCCCATGGTCGACATGCCACAGCACCAGCCTGAAGCCGGCCTCTGCGGCCAAGAGGGCCATGGCCGTGCTGTCGGCCCCACCGCTCACTCCCAGGGCGAGCACCCCGTCGCCTTGCGGGAATCGGCAGCGATCCAACAACGGCTGGATGAGCATTCGTCGACCGATCAGGTGGCGATGTCGGCGGCGCCATGGAGGCTGCCGACCCGTTTGATCCACAGATTCGGGTCTCGAATCTCGTCGATGGACGGAATGTTCTCTGGAGCTTCCCACGCCCGATCGAACAGTTCCGAACCACCCGCCTCCTCGACCATGTCGATGAACCGTTCGCCCTCGGCGTACTGCTTGATTTTCGCCTCCAGGCCGGCCATGCGCTGAAACACCCTGGTGAATCCGCTCGCACTCTGGCGGCGGCTTCGCAGAACCCGTGCGAACCGGTCGGCAGATGGCACGAGATCCTTGCCGGCGCGGTCCATGGTGATGTCGCCATGCCCCTCGAGGAGGCTCATCAGGCCGGCGACCTGGTTGATCACCGCGAGCTGCTCCTCGGATGCGAACAGGGCCATGACCCCACCCTGGTCCATTGGATCTTCGCCCCTGCGTCGAGCCTCCATGAGACGCTGCAGGGCCGCCATGAACCGTTTCGGGTCGGGATCGACACTGTCGATGGTGGATTCGACCAGCCCAAGGAAGTGTTGGCGCATCCAGGGAACGCCGGTGAACTGGGCTCGATGAGTGACCTCGTGGAGCGCCAGCCACAAACGAAACTCGCGTTGGGGAAACGCGTACTTTCGCTCGAGGGCCAAAACGTTGGGGGCCACGTAGTAGACGATGTCCTGCTCATCGGGATGTTCGTCCTCGATGACGAGAAGGTCGTACTGGCCGAGCACACGGGTGGACATCCAGCCGAGCATCATTCCCAACTCGGCACCGGCGAACTTGCTGCCGATACCCAGCGAGGTCTTGTCCATCTTGCTGCTGAGCTTGTCGGTGATCGGCCGAAGCAGCCGCTGGAATGACGCCAGGTTGGCATCGACCCATCCGGCTCGGCTGGTCACCCGGCCCCGGGCCCGCCCGTCGAGCGAACGCAAGCCGGTGCATTCGGCCACCAGGTCCTCTGCCTGCTCGGTGAACTCCGCGAAATCCTCATCGAGTCCGTCGCGATGGACGGCGTCGGCGAACGGTTCTCTACCGCCGAACTTCTCCGCGACTCTTCTGGCGGTTTCCCAATCGACTGCGTCGCCGGACAAGTCCCGGGCCTCAGTCGCGCGGATAGCGGGTGTAGGTGACCTTGGCCAGGTAGCCACCGATGGTGCCGAGAATCGCCACCACCGACACAGCGGCGAGCGGCACGGCAACCCAGTAATGCCAGACGACTGCGAGAATGCTCATGGGCGAGAGTGTAGGCGGCTGTGAGCCCTTGACGACACGTATCGGGCTTGATCCCCCGACCACCTCAGTCGTTGAGCACCTTGCCCCTCATTCGGGGAACAACCATGGGGGCGTGAAGGCTGCAGTAGTCCATGTCGTTGTAGATGCTCAACAATGTGCAGCACCCCGGGTCCTGACAAACGCGACCGGCCATGGCTGGGGCTGTCTGTCGATCGGTGCTGGTGAATCTCTCTCCTACGACTCGCATGGCCCAGAGAACCACACCATCGACGGGTTTAGTTCCGTTCGGTGAGAAACTGTTGCCGAACGGTCATTCAGTGGTGGGACCCGCTGTCAGGACCGGGAATCTGGCGATTCCTGTTCGCAGCAGGGCGGCAGCTCGGAGTCGAGATCGCAGCCGATGGCCTCGGCAATTCTCATCTTCAGCGACTCCGGCACCGTGTCGCGACAGCTCTGCGCCACCACCTGCCGGAGTTCGAGCTCGAACGAGAACCTCTCGAAGCAGTGGGAGCAGCGATCGATGTGTTCCTTGATGACCAGGCGCCGTTCCATGGTGAGCTGACCGTCGATGTAGACGAACAGATTCTGAAGCGCATCCCGACACGGTCCGGAATTCGGGTCGCACGGCTGTTCGGTGTCAGAGCTCATGGTCGGCTTCGGGTAGGGATGGTGCGGACGATTCTGTGTTCAGGGCATCTGCCACTGCGGCCAGGGCCACCGGCGGGTCGGGGACCAACCGTCGGGCCTTCGCGAACTCATACAACCGCTTCTGTAGTTGCTTTCTTCCCCGATGAAGTCGGCTCATCACGGTGCCGATCGGAACGTCGAGAATCTCGGCGATCTCCTTGTATGAGAATCCTTCGACATCGGCGAGCAGGACCGGCAGTCGATAGTGCTCGGCCAGATCCTCCACTGCTTCCTTCACCTCGGCTTCGCCGAACAGATCGAGCAACTCGTCCTCGGCGCTGCGGCTCAGAGCCGCACCCTGCTCGCCGCCGAGTCGGTGGTAGAGATATATGTCGTCGGCGTCGAATTCCGACTCCGCCGGACGACGCTGCTTCTTTCGGTAGGTGTTGATGAAGGTGTTGGTGAGGATGCGGAACATCCAGGCCTTGAGATTCGTGCCGGCCTCGAACCGGTCGTAGGCGCGGTATGCCTTGAGATAGGTCTCCTGCACGAGATCCTCGGCATCTGCGGGGTTTCGGGTCATGCGGAGAGCCCCCGAGTAGAGCGCGGTCATCAGAGGCATCGCGTCGACTGCGAATGTCTGCTGATCAGCCACTCAATCTCCATTCCCGGGTCGACGCACAATTCGGAGCCCGAGAGGAGAATTGAACTCCTGACCTACGCTTTACGAGAGCGTCGCTCTACCAACTGAGCTACTCGGGCGGAAGGTTGAAGGTACCAAAACGCGGCGTCGTATCCTCTCATCGAGGGCCTTGAAGAGGGCCCCCCGGGAGCAGTCGCCGAGTCGGGTATCGACCATCGCTAATGTTTGGCGTGACCATCAACGACGCGCCTTCATCCCCGCTCGACGATCTCCCGCCATCACAACACCTCCCGCCCGAAAAGGTCCTGCTGGAAATGGCCGAGGTCGGATCCCGACGGGCCAGCAACATGTCGACCACCCAGGTGCTCGTGTTGTCGATTCTCGCCGGGGCATTCATCACCGCTGGAGCGCTGTTCTCGGTGCTGCTGGCCGAGGGAACCACCAATGCCGGAGCCAAGAAGCTCCTCGAAGGTTTCGGGTTCTCGACCGGATTCTTCCTGGTGGTGCTCACCGGGTCGCTCCTGTTCACGGAGATCAACGTGGAGATGCCGGCCACACTTCTGGGTGGCGACCCGCGGGCACTCGGCCGGCAGGTCGCGAAATTGTGGGGCTTGGCCGCGCTCGGCAACATGATCGGTGCGTTCGTGATGGGTTGGGCGATGGTTGAAGTGTCGAGTTTCAGCCCTGAATTCCACCAACAACTCAAGGAGATCGTCGCGGTCAAGATGAGGTTCCGGGATGTGGGTGGCCCGGGTGGATGGTCGAAGGCGGTCCTCTCGGGGGTGATCGCCAATTGGCTTGTCGGAATCGCCGCGTTCTTGTCGGTGATGGGTCGATCCATCATCGGGAAATACATCCCCATTTTCCTCACCGTGAGCCTGTTCGTCGCCGGCGGGTTTCTCCACAGTCCGGCCAACATGGGCTACTTCTCGTTGGCCGAACACGGCGGATACGGCCCGGGATGGGGTCCGGCCTTCGGTTGGAGCCTGGTTCCGGCCGCACTCGGAAACATCCTCGGCGCGCTCTTCCTGGTGGCGCTGCCGCTCTGGTACGCCATCACCCGAACTTCCACCGCATCGGATTGAGGCGAGGGGAATCGGCTGCAGGTTCAGACCCGCGGCATGTCGAGCAGCAGATCCTGCAGCAGCAGCGACTCGAGCGGATTGCGCGATAGAGCGGTCGCGGCCCGAGTCAGCTTCGACTGCGCTTCGGCGAGTCTTTCGATGGTCGCGGCGTCGGCATCGGCGAATTGTGTTGCGTACCTCCGAGAGAGCGTGGCCAAGCCGAACACCAGTTCATCGGCCCGGTGCCCGCGCTCGACGCGTTTGTGGTGGCTTTCAAGATCCTTTCGCCCTGAACCACGCGTTCCGTAACGCTCCTCACGTTCTTCGAGAGCCTCGATCTCGGCGGCGTGGATCTTCCTGAGCGGAGCCAGCGAATCGTCGATCATCGACCGTAGTTCCTCGACCATCACGGCCACAGCCGCTCCGGTGCCATCGAGCCGGTCGGGGACCGACCACCAGGCCTCGCGACGGGCGAGCAACCGATCGTCGGTCGCCAACCTACGGGCCCTCCGGAGGTTCCCCCCGGAGGCCTCGGCGGCCCGCTCCGCGACGGCCACGTCAATTCCGTCGGTGGTGAGCGCATCCACGATCGCCTCCTCCGGAACAGCACGGAACTCGATGGTGGTGCACCTGGAGGCCACGGTGATCTGCTCGGGTTGGACACGATCGGCCAGGAACACGAAGATCGTGCTAGCGGGGGGTTCCTCCGCGATCTTGAGCAGAACGGGCATCGCCTCGGCACGTGCGTCGTGGAACCGCTCAGCCACCACAATCTTGCGATGGCCCTCAACCGGGGATCGGCTGGCTTCCGACACCATACGTTGGCTGTCCTCGACCCTGAACTGGCTGCCGGTTGGCTTGATCAGATGCAGATCGGGATGCGCGAATCGGACAGCGAGCGAGCGGTGGCGGTCGGCGTTGTCCGGATCCGCCTCCGCCAGCAGTTCCCCGGCGAAGACTGATGCCGCGGTCAGCTTTCCGGTGCCTGACGGACCCATGAACAGGTAGGCGTGAACCGGGTTGGACACCGCGGCACGCAAGCTCGCCACCGCATCCGGCTGGCCGATCACGGCCTCCCATTGGTCGATAGCGGCGGGGTCCACGCTCACGACCCGGCGATCCGGTTCGACACACTCACCCGGACACGTTCGAAAACCTCGTCGATCGATCCGACAGCGTCGACAACCACCCAGTGTTCCGGATCGGCCGCCGCCATGGTGAGGTAGCCGTCACGGACCCGTTGATGGAACTCGGCTCCTGCTCCCTCGATTCGGTCGATGATCGAACCCAGTCGTTCGCGGGCCACCACCGGGTCGACATCGAGCAGCACGGTGAGGTCGGCCCGAAGCCCATGGGTTGCGAAATCCATCACCGATCTCAACAGATCCAAGTCGATACCACGACCGTAACCCTGGTAGGCGAGGGCCGACGCGGTGAATCGATCCGAGATCACCGTGCGTCCCTCGGCGAGAGCCGGGCTTACGACCTCGGCCACATGCTGCGCCTTGTCGGCGATTATCAACAACGCCTCGGCCCGGTCGTCGAGCTCCTGATGGTCGTTGTCGAGAAGGATCCGGCGTATCGAGTGTCCGATTCTGGTGGCCCCGAACTCGAAGGTGAGAAGACCCCCGATACTCTCGGCGAAAAGTCGGGCCTGGGTCGACTTGCCCGAAGCATCGGCTCCCTCGAAGGCGATGAGTCGGCCGGTCATTCCGAGACCTCCGCAACCCGGTGGTCGGGGGAGGGCGCCGCCTTCGGATCTGACGGCTCACTGGCACCCGACTTGATACTGGCGGATGCCAGGAGGCCGGCGCCGAAAATGATCACGGCCGCCAGCCAAAGAGTTATTCGGACACCCGGGACCATGATCTCCCACCCCACCACGTGGATGACGCCGTCCCACCATCGGTTCGAGATCCGGTCGAGAATCTCGGAAAGCAGCGGCGCGACCGCGAGGGCCAGGAGCATGCAGAGCCTGACCAGCACAAGCAACGCCGAGAATATCCGACCCCGAAAGTCGTCCTCGACGTTCTCGTGGAGCAGCGTGAACCCCAGCACATAGATCGGACCCGCCGCGAAACCCAGCAGACCGATCATCGGAACCAGCACCGACAGCCAGCTGGTTGACGCGGCCAGGAACAGCGCGGTCCCCGCCACAAGTATCGCCACCGGAAAAACCCTGGCCCGATCGATCCGATTCTGAAGCACGCTCGCCGCGACCACCCCGAGCGCCATTCCCAGACCGAGCGAGAACAACACGAGATTGAAATCGGCCTCGGTTCCTGAAATGACCCGGCTCACATATATCGAGCCGAGGGGCACCAGCATTCCGCCACCGATGATGCCGGTGGCCAGTCCCAGGTTCACCGATCTGACGATCGGGTTGGAGGCGATGAACCCCCATCCCTCACGTAGCTCGCGCCACGCCCCTCCCAGGTCGAGATTGCCCAAACCGCCCTTGGATCTCTCGGCCCGCGAGCGGGTGGGTATCGAGATTCTCCAGATGATGAAGCCGGTGACCAGGAACGAGAATCCGTCGACATAGAACGCAAGACCCTCGGCGTTGAGGCGCCACGTGTCGACCCATCCCTCTGCGGGAAGCGACTGCGAAATCTTTGCCAACAGGGCCGCTACCCCCGCAGCGACCGGAAACATCCCGTAGGCCGCGGCGACGTTGAGAGAATTTGCCGTGGTGAGCTTCGACTTGGGAACGAGGTTGGGAACTATCGCCTCCTTCGCCGGCGACCACAGCATGGTCATGATCTCCAAGGCGAACGAGGCCACGACCAGACCGAACAGAGTGTCGACGAAGGGCAGCGAGACCAGCACGACCGCCCGGCCGAGATCACAGGCGATCATGACGTGACGACGGTTCAGTCGATCGACAATGACCCCCGCGGCAGTGGCAAGGAAGAATCCCGGCGCCACACGGGCGGCCAACACGATTGCGATCGCGGTGCCCTCCGAACCGGTCGAAATCGAGGCCGACAACGCGATGATGGCGAGAAGTCCGAGCCAGTCACCAGTGGCCGAGATTACCTGGGCTATCCAGAGCCAGAAGAAGTCACGGCTGCCAAACGCACGGTCGATTCTCCCTGACCCGCGCGTGGCCTCCATCGCCGTGCCGAGACGTTCACTCGGGGTTGATTGTTCGTCGGTCACTGTTCACGAGACTAGGCGAGGCGACGGTGGGCGATCACACGGGAACCGATCATGTGTCCACAGATGACGCGGCCTTCTTCGCGGTCTTCTTCACTGCACCCTTCTTGGCGGCCTTCTTCTTGGTGGCCTTCTTCTTGGTGGCCTTCTTCTTGCGAGCCTTCTTCTTGGCCGGTCCCTTGGCTCGACGATCAGCCAGCAATTCCGATGCCCGTTCATCGGTGAGCTCCTCGACCGTGTCACCCTTGCGCAGCGAGGCGTTGGTCTCGCCGTCGGTCACGTACGGGCCGAACCGGCCATCCTTCACAACCATGGGCTTTCCCGAAGCCGGGTCCTCTCCCAGCTCACGCAGCGGCGGCTTGGCCACTTGGCCCCGCCGACGCTTGGGCTGGGCGAGTATCGCCAGGCACTCGTCGAGGGTGATGGTGAACAGCTTCTCCTCACTTTCGAGAGTGCGACTGTCGGAACCCTTCTTGAGATACGGGCCGTAGCGGCCGTTCTGGACGGTGATCTCCACTCCGTCAGCCGGATCGCTGCCCACAGTACGCGGCAGCGACAGCAGCTGAAGTGCGTCTTCGAGGGTCACCCGCTCCAGGGTCATCGTGGAAAACAGTGAGGCGGTTCGGGGTTTGTCCTCGACATCGTCGTGGGAACCGAGCTGCACGTAGGGCCCGAATCGGCCGGCCTTCGCGTAGATCATGAGCCCGGTGTCGGGATCCGTGCCCAACTCACGACCATCCTTGGGCATCGACAGGAACTCAATCGCTTTGTCGAGGGTGAGTTCGTCCGGTGGGATGTCGTCGGGGATGGAAGCCGAGTCGTCACCCCGCTGCACGTAGGGTCCGTACCTACCGACTCTGGCCACCACGGGTTCGCCGTCTTCGGTGACCCCGAGTGGTATCGAGTTGACCGAACGAGCGTCGATGTCGCCGAGCCTGCTCGACACCTTCTCCTTGAGGCCCTCCTCGGTGTCGTCGCCGAAATAGAAGTGGGCCAACCACGGAACCGGATCCTCGACCCCGCCGGCGATCTTGTCGAGATCATCTTCCATGCGTGCGGTGAATGCGTAGTCGACGAGATTCGGGAAGTGCCCTTCGAGCAGGTTGACCACTGAGAACGCCGTGAACGACGGGATCAGTGCGCTTCCCTTCTTCCAGACATACCCGCGGTTCTGGATGGTGCCGATGATCGATGCATATGTCGAGGGACGACCCACGCCCAGTTCCTCCATGCGCTTCACCAGCGACGCCTCGGTGAACCGGGCGGGTGGCTGGGTCTGATGCCCCTCGGGCTCAAAGCCAAGGGCATCGGCGATGTCTCCGACATCGAGCGGCGGA
>JAJRXJ010000100.1 GCA_024276355.1 Actinomycetes bacterium
GGCATGGGCGCAATGCTGGTCGACCCCGTGGCGCAGTCGGGAGGGCCGTCGAACCCCGTGTTCCTCATCGACCAGGACGGTGTCCTGCACGATGGGCGACACGATCTCGAGGACTACCAGCGCCGGTTCGCCCGCCCCGCGTCCGAGGTCGCCGAGTGGTCCGGTGTCACCGACCTCGCCACGATCGTGGAACACCTGCGACCGACCGTGATGATCGGGGTTTCGGGTCAGCCGGGGATCTTCACCGAGGCTGCCGTCAACGCGATGGCCGCTGCCTCGGACCGGCCGATCATCATGCCGTTGTCGAACCCGACGAGCCGGGCCGAGGCCACCCCGCAGGACCTGTTGGACTGGACCGACGGCCGGGCCCTCGTCGCCACCGGTAGTCCGTTCGCCGATGTCGAGCGCAACGGCACCACCCATCGGATCTCCCAGTCGAACAACGTCTATGTGTTCCCCGGCCTCGGCCTGGGTGTCCTCGCCGCCGGCGCGACTCGAATCACCGAGGCGATGTTGATGGCGGCAGCCGCGTCGGTCGCCGAGGCAAGCCCCTGCCCGGCCGACCCCACTCTCGGCATCCTCCCGCCGCTCGACTCGATCCAGACCACCAGTCGCCGAATCGCGGTGGCGGTGGCGGTGGCGGCCGGTGTCGACGGGGTCGCCGCCCCTCTCGATGTCGAGACCGCCACCGCGAGGGTCGACGAATTGTGGTGGCGGCCCGTCTATCCGACGATCGAGGCAGGCTGACACGGCCATGACGAAAGACGATCTCGACGATCTCCCCGAAGAGCAACACCTCGCCCCCGATGTGGTCCTCCTCGAGATGGCGCGGGCCGGTGCCAAGCGGGCCCTGACGCTCACGACACCGAAGGTCTTCGTGCTGTCGATGCTGGCCGGCGCGTTCATCGCCATCGGTGCCCTGTTCAGCATCCTGATCGCATCCGATGTCGAGAGCGACAGCGTGAGCCGGCTGCTCGAGGGATTCGGGTTCTCGGTCGGTTTCTTTCTGGTCATCCTCAGCGGGGCGTTGTTGTTCACCGAGGTGAATGTCGAGCTCCCGGCGACGATTCTCCGCGGGGGCGGTCAGGGGCGATGGGTGCCGATCTTCCGCCTGTGGATCCTCGCCGCGGTCGGGAATCTCGTTGGCGCGCTCCTCGTCGGTCTGCTCGTCGACTACGTGGGCGGACTCGACCCGGAGACCAATGAGCTTCTCGGCGAGGTGGTCGTCGCCAAGATGCGATATCGGGACGTCGGCGGAGTCGATGGCTACCTCCAGGCGGTGGTGTCCGGCGCACTCGGCAACTGGCTGGTCGGAATGGCCGCGTTCCTGTCGGTGATGGGTCGCACGATCATCGGGAAGTACATCCCGGTCTTCTTGGTGGTGAGCGCGTTCGTCGCGACCGGTTTTCTGCACAGCCCCGCCAACATGGCGTTCATCTCGCTGATCCAGCCCACCGGGGCCGGGCCGGGCTGGGGCGAGGCCCTGACATGGAGCATCGTTCCGGCGGCGATCGGCAACATCTTGGGTGCCTTCTTCCTCGTGGCCCTTCCGTTCTGGTACGCGGGAACCCAGCGCAACTGAAAGGGGGACCGGCAGAGGGACCTCAGGTCAGGGCCTGGTAGACGGCGTTGCGGAGTTCTCGCCGCAGGGGGTACTGGCTCGAGGGCATCTGCTGCGTCATGAAGACCACGGCGAGATCCTCGGCCGGGTCGACCCAGAAGC
The DNA here is from genome assembly GCA_024276355.1 of Actinomycetes bacterium. Taxonomy (GTDB): domain Bacteria; phylum Actinomycetota; class Acidimicrobiia; order Acidimicrobiales; family Aldehydirespiratoraceae; genus SZUA-87. Next base: position 1,724 of record JAJRXJ010000100.1, read on the forward strand.
CGGTACTCGCCGCACCGCCCCAGGCGAACTCGCCCTCGCTGGAGATCGTCTGGTTGGCCACCGGATCGATGACGACGGCGAAGCCGAGTCCGAATCCCGTCCCGTTCATGGTCGCCTCGCTGAAGGTCGGTGCCAGCCACATGTCGGCGACGGTCTTGTTGGCCGGCAGGTGGTTCCGGGTCGCGTACTCGAGCGTCTTGCGACCGATGATCCGCTCACCGTCGAGTTCGCCGCCGTCGAGCAGGCACTGGCAGAAACGGATGTAGTCGCCGATGGTGCCCACCATTCCGCCGCCTCCACTCTCGAACGGTGGCGGTTCGCGAAGCGGGGAGGTCGCCGGGTCATCGACGAGAAGGAGGCCGCCGTCGGGCGTGGCGGCATAGTTCGCGGCGAGGCGGTCGTGTTGGAACGGGCGGGCCCAGAACGCTGTCTCGGTCATGCGGATCGGCCCGGTGACATGCTCGTCGAGATAGCTGCTCAGGCGTTGTCCCGAGGCGACCTCTATGACCCGTCCGCACACGTCGGTGGCCATCGAGTAGCCCCAGTGGTCGCCGGGCGAGAAGGCCAGCGGCATGCTCGCCAACGCGGTCATCGTCACGTCGAGTGGTCGTGTCTCGCGAGCGAACACCCCGAGGCCGGCCTCGGCGTAGATCGCGTCGACTGGATGCGCTTCCATGAACGAATAGCTCAGGCCGGCTGTGTGGCGCAGAAGGTCGACAACCGTGATGGGTCGGTCCGGAGGGCGGGTCTCGTAGTCGTCGGGCTCGCCGCGGACATAGACCTCGGTGGTCGCGAACTCCGGGATGTACTCGGAGACGGCGTCCTCCAGCCTGACGACGCCCATCTCGACGAGACGGAGCAGCCCGATCGATGTGATCGGCTTCGTCATCGAGTAGATCCGGAAGACGGTGTCATCGGTCAGGGGAGTCTGTCGCTCCA
>JAJRXJ010000101.1 GCA_024276355.1 Actinomycetes bacterium
AGCGAGACGTTGTATGTGATCTCGCGGGATCCCGGCAGACATGGATCCACCAGGGGTGCGCCCGGTAAGGGTTCGTTGTTGCCGCTCCCGTCGTCGTAGATGCCGTCGTTGTGGCTCTCCTTGGTGGCAGCGCGTTCCAGCGAGAGTCGGTACGCAAGGCCAGTGGCTTCGGTCTCTCGTCTGGCCCCGTCGGCCCAGTCGGCGCTGACCGTGGGAGGAGACAGGCCTATCCCGTCGGCGCCGAGAAGAATACTCGTGGCCAGGTTGTCCATGTCGAGCTGCACGAACCTTATGACGTAAGGTGAAGTGGCGGAGCCTTCCCCCGTGACAGTGGCGTCGACAATTCCGCCCAACGACTCGAGGGCGGCCTCCACCACCTCGGGCGCGGCCCCCCACTCGATGAGCTGGGTTCCCTCGCCGTTGAACGACAGTGTGAAGTCGCCGGTTGGATCATCGCCGATCACCACCTCCTGGGAAGGCTGCTCCAGCCCGACCCCGGCCACGATCCGCACGGCCGGAGTCAGGTCCTCACGTTCGACCGTGGTCGGGTCGTCGGGAAGCCCGTTGTCCTCGTAGACCCCGTTCAGGGGTTGCGGTGACCTGTATCCGCTCACCCCGGGAATGAATCGCGGATATCCCGGGTCAGATGAGGTGGGGAAGTCGGGAACATCGGCGCGATCGGGCAGGGGAACAACCGCCCGTACCCGAATGCCGTCGGGCGTGACGCCGCTGCCGTTCTCGAGCACGTCGTGGGTTCGGAACAATGACCAGAACCCCTCAGCGAAGTGTGGGTACAGATGGCAGTGGAAGATCGAGTCTCCGACCGTTCCTGGCCGTGATCCGGCACCGAACAGCAAGTCGGCGGTGAAGCTCTCGCCGGGTCCGTAGCTTTGGGAATCGATGGTGCTCGACTCCGGCAGCTGATCGTCGTCCGGCACGCCCGGGGTCGATCCGGACTCACCGACATCCTGGGGATCTCCCAGCCACTGGTGGGCATGGAAGTGGAAGACGTGGGTCTCCTTCGGCCCTGCATGGATGAAGCGGATCTTCTGGGCGTCGTATTGGTAGGCGTGGGGGACGTTGGCGGTGAAGCATCCGCCGACCACCCCGCAGTCCTCCTGGTCGTCGTCGTTGCCAACGTTCTGTTGCCCTTGGTTGACCCCCATACCGTCGGCACCACCGTCGTACCAGGGATGCCATCTCGGATACCAGGGGCCAAATCCGCTGGCCAGCTTCACGAGCGACGGATCACCGTAGGGCCATGAGGACAGCCAGGTTTCCTCACCCACGCAATCGGCACACCGATTGATCGGGTGCTGACGCAGAAGCAGGTTCTCCTCGCCGTAGTTGAACCCGAGCCCGATGCTGAAACCGAGGGAGTTGGGCGAAAGCAGAGCGTCCTCGCCCACGGGCTGTAGGTCGGTGCAACCCGAACGGTCGGGGCGACCATCGATCATGCGCTCCTCATCGGCGGCCATCAGATCGCAGTTCTGAAGGTGGGTGCCGGGCATTTCGTCCTGGGAAATCTGCATGGTCTCGCGAAAGGCCACGCTGTTGGGTTCACGAACCGGGAGGTTCTCCGAGTCGATCCGATAGCTGGACCCACGGGCGGCGGGAGGCACGATGATGGCATCAAGGTAGAGCTCACCGCTTTGCTCGGCGACGTTCTCATACGGCTTCGGGCCGTCGAGTCGGGCCCCGGACACCGGGTCATACCAGTTCGAACCGAGTGGCTCTACGGCCAGTACGCCATACAGGCCATGACCGGTCGATCCAGCATCGGACTCGGAGCCGGCGAGTGTGGTGGTGTCGCGGAAGAGGTAAGAACCTTCATCAGCCGGCACTCGCCAGTAGTACGTGCGGTCTCGTCCCGGGGGGATCCCGGTGTCGTCGTTGAATCCGACCTGACCACCACCCGAGGTCTGCACATTGTAGGAGACCCCGTGGGCGTGAATCGACACCCACTGGTCGACCGGCAGTGCACCACCGGGCAGAGACGCCGGGTTGTATGCGGGCGGCGAACCGGGAGGAACCGGTGCCGGAATGTCGAGTTCATTGGTGAGCCTGATGGCGACGCACTCGCCCTCGTTCGCCCTCAGAACCAACGGACGGGGGCGAAGGCGTCGATTCTCCGGACGTGTCGGGTCGCCCACGATCGGAAATGCCCAGTGCCGTATGGCTTCCTTGTCCTGGTCGAGTGCGTAGGTCTGACCCGACAAATCGACGTCACCCCAGCGATTGCGGGGTATCACGACGTTGATCGCCGAGATCTCATATGAACGATCGACCACACCGGAGTCACATGAACCGACCGACCGACTCGTTGCGCCGGCCGACTCGATCTGTCCGGCAGGAGTACTGATGGGGCTTATCGACAGGCCGCCGGAGATGACCGCCACCGACGCCATGACACGCAGGGCCCTTCGCCGATCGACTCCGAGCACGAACTCCGCCACGGCATTGGCTCGTCGGTGGAGCGGCCCGATCACACCGTCGACAATCGCCCCCGGGGACAGATCAGCAGGCCATCGCACGGCGATCATGGCGATTTGTACGACCAGGAATGTGAAGGGGATCATCGCCAACGCATCGGGTACCGCGTGGGCCAAGCCGGCGCTGTCGGTGGTGAATATGGCACCGTGGCCCATTGCCCCGGGTATGAGCGCAAGAGTCAGGCCGGCGACGGCCGCGAGGGTCGTTGCCAGGTCTCCGGCCAGCGTGCCCTCCAAGCGGGCCCGCCTCACAAAGAGGTTGGAAACCTCCAATGCGACGAGCAATGCAATGGCCAGAAGCGGCATCGACAAGACAATGTCTCGCAACGCATGCACAACAGGACTGAGCTCATGTACCTCTTCCTGGCCCGCATGGCGCACCTGCAATATCACCCCGACGCCTACCGCGATTGCGACAACCAGTGCCACAAATCTACGCGCCAACCCAAAGGAATCACTGTTCCTCATCGCCCACTTCCCCCTGATCCGGGCCCGTCAGTGCCCTCTTGGATAGCACGCTACGTGGTCGCCGGCCGCTGGTCAAGCAAAACGGGCACGTTCGGTGGGAATGCCACCCTGGCCGTTCCTGGCCGCCGCCCTCGGCCATCCTCCGCGACACTAAGCCAACCTTAAGACACTCACAACGCTGCTATTTCAACGAAACTGGTGAATGCTCGATGCCGGTCCATGAGGCTTGCCCTGACACCGGAGACCCCGATCCCGCCGACCCGATCGACGACTCTGGGGGATCCAGGAGTTGAGCGGTCACGCTCTGTGGTCACTGCGTGTGGTGGGATTTTCATACGCTAGGAGAACAGTGTTTGAAATCGAACACTTCAAATCACGTCCACTCCATGCATCCCGGTTTGGCCACATCGGTCCTTCGTCGATCCGGATGTGCCGTGCATGGTTCCATCTGGAGATGCTGAATTTCTGCTATTGCACCCGCTCGGTTCGATGCTTCAACTTTGGTATTCGAACTCGATTGCTGCTGGATTAAGATGACATTAAACAAATCCCAACGATCCCGATCTTCATTGACCACGAGTTCCTGTGGGGTTACGTTGCCGACACTCCGACCGCTCTGGATGCGGCGTGGGGAACCGAAAGGGCGACAATGATGGGCGTATTCCGAAGGACTTCGAGGATCAGGGATCTCGTACCCAGACGGCGCGTGGTGGTGGCGGTGTTCACGGCCATGGCACTCGCTGCTGGTGTGATGGCCGCCGACCGGGTGTTGGCCGCACCGGCTCACAACGGCGGTGTCGACGGCCTGGCCCAGGTCGGCCCGGTCGATCACAGCGCCCAGGTGGGTGGCTTCCCGCTCTGGTACAAAGACACCAACGGAGTCCGACTCGAGCTGTGCCTGGACGAAAACGACGTCCACTGCATCGCTGGCCCACGTCCCGACTCGACGCAACCGGTCAACTTCCCCGGCAACTTCCCCGACGAGGCCTTCTGGTGGGCCGGTGTATCCGACATGAGGACCGCGGCCGGCAACGCACGGATCGTGATGGCGCTCGAGGCGGCCTTCTCCGTCGGGCCGGTGGTCCCGGGGGACCAGGTGGCGTTCAGCCGCATCCGACTCCGTGTCGATGGCCTACCGGCCGGCCTGTACACGGTCACCCACCCGTACGGCGTGGATCAGTACATCGTCGATCCGGCCTCGGCAAACGCAACGAGGTCGATCAACAGCACCCGTGACACCGGTGACTTCAGTGGCGGCGGCAACTTCGATGCCGCACTCAACGGTCTCACCGGCCCCTTCCTGGTCTGGGACTCGGACCAGGCATTGCTGCCGGCCGGGTACTACGCCGATCCACTGGTGCCCCACACCGTCACCGGTAGCCCGTACGGCACCAACATCTTCCGCATCGAGGGTCCGGTCGGGGCCTTCAGTGGATCTCCGGATGTCTGCCCCGGTGTGATCGACGCAAGTTGCATCAGCACCGATCTGTTCGCGGTCCAGGCCAAGCAATCGGTCAGGGCCGGAGTTGAGGTGGACAGGGTCGGCTATTCGACCAATGCCGGTTCCGGTTATGTCGACGTGTTCGCCACGTCGGTGCCCTCACAGACGATCACCGTCTCCGGCAACGGGATTCTCGAAACGCAGATGATTGGCGACGGGTCCGGTCGATACTTCGCCAGGATCGCCCATGGCACGACCATCCCCACAAGCCTCACGGTCAGGAACATAAGCGACAATCCGCCGTCTCTGGCGAACGTGAACACGATCACCGACAGCGTCCACATCAGCGGCGCCGTATTCGATCAGGACACGTCAACCATGACCGTCACCGCCACATCCAGCGATGCCGCGGCGTCGTTGAGCCTCGTGTGGGGTGGAGCGGTGGTCACGACCGGGGTGCCCGGGGGCACCTACTCCTTCAGCGTGCCGAACGTGACCGTGCCACCTGTTGAAGTGAGCGTCGTGTCAAGTGCCGGGGGGGCAGACTCCGATGATGTCGTGATAGTCGGCGGTGGCCTGGCTCCCGTGCCACTGGTATCGGTGGTCGGCGTTCCTCCGGGTCCGCTGATGCCCGGCGAAGGGTTCAGCCTCGACGGAAGTTCGTCCACCGGATCGCCCGACGCGTACGTGTGGACCCAGACAGGGGGGACCTTGATCCCACCGTTCGATGGGGTGACACCCGTTCAGGGAGCTGTGATCAGCGGGCTGGTGGCCCCGGACCTCGGGACGACCGGAGGGCAACTGACCTTCAGTCTCACGGTGATCAGAGGTGCCGAGATGTCGGTGCCGACAGAGGTGACCGTTGACATCAGCGGGATCTCATCCGCCCAGGCACCCGTGGCCGATGCCGGCCCCGACCAGTTGGGGCTCGTGCCTGGTACGCAGGTCGTGCTCGACGGAACTGCTTCTCAGAACGCGGCCACATTCTCCTGGACCCAGATCGCCGGCGTTCCGGTCGTGCTCTCCGATGTCTCCACTCCGGTGCCTTCATTCACGGCACCGGCAGATGCCGGAGTCCTGACCTTCGAGCTCACGACGTCGAATGCGGCCGGTTCGAGCACCGACCTGGTCGACGTGACCGTTGATGTCGACGACCTGACGGTCCTCAAGGCCCAGTTCAAGGGCGGTGGCAAGTCGGAGTGGCGAATCGCCGGGACGGCGCAGTACTGCAGCGGTACCAACACGGTCACCCTGGAACTCATGCGCTTGTCACCGACAGCCACACCAATGTCGGTTGGGGTCATAGCCACTGCCGTGGCCACACCTGCTGCACCGGGCTGCGATTGGCAGGTCCGGCTGCGCAACGGGCCATCCGCCCTTGATGCCCTCCCGGGTGACTGGCTGCGGGCCACATCCACCCTCGGCGGATTCAGGGACAATCAGCAGATCCAGCGGGGCTGATCCCGACCCGAACCCGAACCCTGATCTGTGACCTCGTGGGCGCCACTATGGCGCCTGCGAGGTCATAGATCGGAGAATGGGTGGGGCGCGGTAGAGACTTTTGGCCCTAGCGGCCACTGGTGCGGGCGTGTGCAGGCTGGCGCCGCATTCAACCGGGAGATCTCTCCATGCCGCAGCACGTCATCATCGAACCGTTTCGCGTTCACACGGTCGAGGCCATCGCCATGCCGGGACGCGACCAACGCGAGAACGCTCTGCAACGGTCCCACTACAACCTGTTCGGCCTCCACGCCGACGAGGTGATCATCGACCTGCTGACCGATTCGGGCACCGGTGCCATGTCGACCAAGCAGTGGGCCGGAATGATGCTGGGCGACGAGTCCTACGCCGGCAGTCGCTCGTTCTTCAAGTTCGACTCGGTGGTCCGCGACCTCACCGGATTCTCCGAGATCATCCCCACCCATCAGGGACGTGCCGCCGAGAAGATCCTGTTCTCCGTGGTCGCCAACGAGGGCGACGTGATCCCGAGCAACACCCACTTCGACACCACCCGCGCCAACATCGAGTACCAGGGTGCCGAGGCCCGCGACGTGGTCAAACACGAGGGTCTCGATCCGGCTCTGATCGCCCCCTTCAAGGGTGACATCGACCTCGACGCGCTACGAGCCACGCTGGCCGACCCGTCGATCAACGTCCCGTTGGTGATGTGCACCGTCACCAACAACTCCGGGGGCGGCCAACCGGTCTCGATGGCCAACCTCAAGGGCATACGAGCGCTGTGCGACGAATTCGGGGTGCCGTTCTTTCTCGATGCCTGCCGGTTCGCCGAGAACGCATGGTTCATCAAGACCAGAGAGGACGGCTACGCCGACAAGACCCCCAAGGAGATCGCCCAGGAGATGTTCTCCCTCGCCGACGGCTGCACCATGTCGGCCAAGAAGGACGGTCTGGCCAACATCGGAGGTTTCCTCGCGGTCAACGATTCAGACATCGCGGCACAGTGCCGCAACATCCTGATCCTCACCGAGGGATTCCCCACCTACGGCGGCCTCGCCGGTTACGACCTCGAAGCCGTGGCCCAGGGTCTGGTGGAGGTGCTCGACGAGAACTACCTTCACTATCGGATCAGGTCGGTGGAGTACCTCGGGGAGAAGGTCTCGGCGGCTGGAGTGCCGATCGTCAAGCCGACCGGAGGCCACGCCGTCTACCTGGATGCCAAGGCGCTGCTCCCCCACATCGCCCCCCATGAATACCCGGCTCAGGCCCTGGCGGTCGAGCTGTACCGCGAGGGTGGTGTGCGTGGGGTGGAAATCGGCACCCTGATGTTCGGCACACCGCAGGAGGAAGGACCCGACCTGCCCGCCCAAATGGAACTCGTGCGCCTCGCCATTCCTCGACGCATGTACACCCAGAGCCACATCGACTACGTGGCCGAGGTGGTGATTGCCGTGGCGCAGCGGGCGTCCGAGATACCCGGCTACCGCATCACCGAGCAAGCGCCGTGGCTACGCCACTTCACCATGAAGCTCGAACCGCTCAGCTGAGCCGAGCCTGAACCCTCACTTCGACAAGCCCACCGGCTACGGCCAATTCGCTGCATCCGATGGCGGTCCACGCCGGCCATGACTCGCTCACAAATCGGTCACGCACCGCCATGAAGGTGGGCAGGTGCTCATGGAGCCCGACATGAAAAGTGGTCATCTCGAACACGTCGGCCCACGAACCACCGGCCTCACCGAGCACGTCGGCCACACTTCGGAACGCGGCGGTGAATTGCTCCTCAGGATCGGCGATGGCCGCACCATGTGAATCGACCCCGATTTGGCCGGAACACGAGAGCAGATCCCCGGTGCGGACGGCAGCCGAGAAGTGGAAGCGGTCGTATGCGAACTGATGTGATGGCGGGACAACTGGTTCGTGCATGACCGAACCGTAGCCGCGTGGTAGTACGGGTTCGGAGGAATGGGCCATGAGCAGTTACGTGCTGATGAAGATCCTCGAGTCGTCGCCCGAGCGCTACGACCGCGGTATCCGTATGCTCAACGGCGGAAAGGTCGATGCCGTCTACGAAGCCATCGCCGACATTGCCGCTCGGCCCGGTGGCCGTGTGCTCGACATCGGGTGCGGCACCGGCAACGTCTCGATCGCGTGCGCCCAGCGGGGCGCCGAGGTGACCGGTGTCGACATCGATGCCGGGATGCTGGAAGTCGCCCGTTCCAAGCCCCCACCTCCGATCGGTTCCGTCGAGTTCGTGCAGGCAGCAGCCGCCGAATTGGAGGACCACTTCGCACCGGAGTCATTCGACTCGGTGGTCTCGTGTCTGGCCCTGAGCGAGATGTCTCCCGATGAGCGGTCCTACGCGCTGCGGGCCGCACACCGGTTGCTGAGACCCGACGGCCGACTCGTGATCGCCGATGAGGTACTGCCCGCGGGCCGCTTCCGTCGGCTGGCCCACCGCCTGGCGAGATTCCCGTCGGTGACGATCACGTGGCTCCTCACCCAGACCACCACTCGGGCCGTTCCCGACCCGGTTGAGCTGGTCATGGCTGCCGGCTACCAACACGTGGAGATGGCGGAACGTTTCGGTCGAACGCTGATGATGGTGTCGGCCCGCCGCCCGCCCGGACCCGGAGGCAGCAATGCGTGACCTTCTGCTCAGACTGTTTCCCCACCGACACCCGACCGGTCTCGTCGAGATCGGTGCTCCGGGAAGGGAATCCCCGGTGATCGTCACCGGCAACTACACCCTCACGGTGCGGCGAATGAAGCGAGCTCTGCGTGGCCGCGATGTCCACCTTCTCGTGGCCGACAGTGGAGGCATCAACGTGTGGTGCGCGGCCGGAGGTGGGCATTTCACACACCACGATGTGGTGAGCGTCATCCGAACCTCGGGAATCTCGGATCTGGTCGACCATCGACGCGTGATGCTGCCCCAGCTCGGTGCCACCGGGATCGAGCGCCGATACGTGGCCGACAAGACCGGGTGGGATCCCCACTGGGGGCCTGCCCACCTGGAGGACCTTCCCCATGTGCTCGACCGCGCCGGTCGGGTACCCGTCGCTGATCGAAAGGTGCGGTTCGGGCTGCGTGACCGAGCCGAGATGATCACGGTCTGGGCCTTGCCGATGGCACTGATCGGTGGTGGTATCGGTTTGGCCTTCGGTGGACCTGCCCAGGCCGCGGCAGTGGCCCTGACAATGGTCGCCATCACCTGTGCCGTGTTCGCTTTGGTGGGCCGCGTCCCGTTGTCGGGACCCGGGCGATTCGTGACTCTCGGTGTCGTCGCGTCGGTCGCCGTCGGTGGTGCGTGGGTGGCGATGGAAGCCGTGACCACCACCTTCAGCAGCCGGGATGCGGTTCTTCTCGGTGTGGCTGCAACCGCCACGGCCGGCCTGTTGGCGGTCGACCTTCCCGGCACCACCCCGTGGTATCCGAGCGCAATGGCCAAGGATGCGTTCACCGTGGAACTGCTGAGCGAGTCGTGCACCGGTGCCGCCGATTGCGTGACCGTCTGCCCACGCGGTGTGCTGCGAATGAACGGGGTCATTCGCAAGGTCGAGATCGTGGATCCGGACAGTTGCATTCAGTGTGGCGCGTGCATCGTGCAGTGCCCCGAGAATGCTCTGCGGTTCCGCCGCGCCGACGGGCGCGTCGTCGAACCGGAGACCATCCGCACAACCCGCCTGAATCTGCTCGGAAGCCGTACCATCGAGGTGTCGCACTAACGGGCGTGTGCGGCGCTCTTCCGTCAGTTCCCCGCGTCCGAAAGTCCGCCATGATCGGTCTTGTAAGTCTCTTCATAGTTGTCATCGCATCACTGCTCGTGACCCGGGTGGCCACCACGATGCTGGTGCTCACCGGCCTGTCGAAGGACATCGCTCAGTTCCAGGCCAGGTCGGCCTTCTACGGGGTCGGGTTCACCACCAGCGAATCCGAGTTGGTGGTCAACGATCCTTTGCGCCGGCGGATCGTCATGGCCCTCGGCCTGCTCGGCAACGCCGGTGTGTTCACCGTGCTCGTCTCGCTCGTCCTGTCGTTCAACAATGTCGACAACTCCAGCCAGGCCCTGCAACGGATGGGGCTGCTTGCCGGCGGTCTCACCATCGTGTGGCTGTTCTCCACCAGCAGGATCGCCGACCGCTGGCTCACCCGGCTCATCGAGTCGCTGCTGACCCGTTTCACCGACATCGACGCCCGCGATTACGTGGGGCTGCTCCGGCTCACCGACGACTGGATCGTGGGAGAGGTGACCGTCGAACCGGGGGCGTGGCTCGCCGACGTACCACTGCGCGATCTCGACCTGCCCGAGGAGGGTGTCGTGGTTCTCGGCATCGAGCGTTCCGACAAGCGCTGGGTCGGGGCCCCGAACGGCACCGCAATCCTGCACGCTCAGGATGTGGTGGTGGTCTACGGCACCCGCGAAGCCATCGATCGGGTCGGTCGGCGGCCCCGCAACAGCGACGGAGAGCTCGACCGGCTCACCGCCCAGATCGATTTCACCGAACAGTACCTCGAGCAGCAGAACCTCGAAAAGTTTCGGGGGGAGAACACCACCGGCGAGGTACCGATCATCGAGCCGGAGCTCACTGTTGGTGAGAAGCTCGACGATCATGGCGACGACGGCCGTCGCGACCCGTGATTCTTGCCGCGCAGTGGTGTCACTGTTACTGTGACCGCCTTCACAGTGGACTGGGACCAGGGGCATTTGAGCATGAAGTTGAGCAGATCGCGGGTGGCCGGGTTGATCCTGGCGTTTGTGTTGGTCGTTCCGGCGACCGCGGTGGCGGTATCGCCGTTCGTCGATGTCGCGCCCGGCAAGTTCTACGAAACGCCCATCAACTGGGCGTTCGACAACGGCATCACCACCGGCAGGGATGCCACCCATTTCGCCCCCGATGCCGGTGTCACCCGAGGTGAGTCCGTCACCTTCCTGAAGCGCTACCACGACAACATCGTGCAGCCGGGCCTTGACAGCACGAATGCCGCCATTTCGGGGCTCGGTCAAACCGTCGGCGGGTTGCCGTGCGCCACCGACCAGTTCGCCAGGTTCAACGGCGCCAACTGGGTGTGTGGATCCATCCGCCCGGTTTCGCGTCTCGAGCCACTGGCTGCCACCACCGTCGACAGCATCACCGGGTCAGTCGGTCGTCACGCGTCGATCGCCATCGGTGCCGACAACCTCCCGATCATCAGCCATTACGATTTCACCAATACGGCCATGAAGGTCTCCCACTGCACCGACGCGGCCTGTTCCTCAGCCACCTCCACCACCGTCGACACCGGCGGTGCAGGCGCAACCGGGTGGGACACCTCAATCGCAATCGGGGCCGACAACCTCCCGATCATCAGCTACGGCGACCGGACTGCCACATCGCTGAGGGTGGCCCATTGCAACAACGCCACCTGCACCAGCTCCACCACCGCCACGGTCGACACCGGCGGGACCAACGATGTGGGCGGTTCCACGTCGATCGCCATCGGCACCGACAACCTTCCGATCATCAGCTATCTCTACAACACCGCAACCGAGACAGGCCTGAAAGTGGTGCACTGCTCCGCCGACGACTGCAGCTCCGGTGGAACCGTGACCAAGATCGACATGGGCCCCCACTTCGGAGGCACCGGGTGGTACCCGTCGATCGCCATCGGCGCCGACGGCCTCCCGGTCATGAGCTACTCCGACGTCTCCACTCAGACCTTGAAGGTCGCCCACTGCAACAACATCGCCTGCACGAGCTCCACGATCACTGCCGTGCAAAGCGGCACCGTAGACTTGAGCTACTCCTCCATCGCCATCGGCGCCGACGGCCTCCCTGTGGTCAGCTACCGATACTCCGACCTTGCCGGCGTCGACCGTGATCTGAAGGTGGTCCACTGCAGCAACGTCGCCTGCACCACCTCCACAAGCACAACCATCGACACCAGCACCGGATTCGGATCGCGCTCGTCGATCGCCATCGGCGCCGACAACCTCCCGATCATCAGCTACGGCGGCGGCGTGAGCAGTGGAGTAAAGGTGGCCCGCTGCACAGATGTCACCTGCACTTCCGCCTCAATCGGCTCCGTAGAGGCCGGCGGCAATTGGGCAACATCGATCGCTATCGACGCTGGCGGATACCCCGTGGTCGCCTACGACTCGGGCCCCAACTCGGGCACCAGCCTGCATGTCGCCCGCATCGACGTGTCGATGATCGGAATTGCATTCGGCTGACAAGCGTGGCCGGCGCTCCGCTAGCCTCGCGGGTCATGAAACCCACCGACCGGGCATCCCAGCGCCAGGCCACGATCTCCGTCCTCGGGGTTCTGGCCATACCGCTGTTGTCCGTATCGAGTGCGGCCCTCGTCGCAGGGCCGGTGTCGTCGGCTGATCCGGTCGGCATCTTGCAGGCCGTGTCGGCCACGCTCGTCGGGTCGTTTGTCGGCCTGTCGATCCTGCGTGTCGCTCGCGCCGCCACTTGGTTCATCCATGCCGCCACACTGGCCGCCACGCAATGGGAGCCGGCCGAGTCATTCGGCGTTGTCGCTCATCCCGGTCTCACGATCGCTTCGGCGACCGCAACAATCCCCTCCCCATCGCATCACCTCGGCGCGGTCTCCCGGCGAGGTCCTCCGCTGGATCTGTGAACCCATCAGCCGGTGCCCTCTGCACCGGCCCGAAACCCACAGATCCAACAAGGAGAACCCATGAATTCCCACGCCTCGCGCGTGTTCGCGGCCATCGCGGCCGTAGCACTTCTTTCTGCCGCATGTGGCAGCGACAACCCGACCTCGTCGACGACCGTCGACATGGCCGGACCCACCACCATGGCCGATATGGCCGACATGGCTGGCATGGACAATGGAGCCGGCCATACCCACGAGTCCGTCGACTGGCCGGCGGGAATGGACATTCCCCAGCTGAGCCTCACGTCCACACCCCACGACGACGGCTCGGTCGACCTGATCGTCGACATAAAGGGGTTCACGCTCCAACAGGGTGACGGAGCCAGCGACACCCCCGGAACCGGCCACCTTCACATGTCGGTCGACGGGCGCGACGCCGGGATGGCGTTCACCCCCGAGGTCCATCTCGACGGGCTGTCGCCCGGACCCCACACCGTCGGCATCCGACTATCGAGCCCGACACACGGAATCTACGCGGTCAATGGCGAACCCATCAGCTACTCGGCCGACTTCGTCATCCCCGGCGATGCCCCGACACCCGATTCCGTCATAGCCATCTCGGTCGACGAGAACGGGGTCGTGGGTGGAGTGGTCGATGCATCGGTGGCGGTCGGCGACCTGGTCGAACTCGACATCACATCGACCGTGGCCGAAGAGGTCCACCTCCATGTCTACGACGTCATGGCCGACCTCACTCCGGGGGCGCTCACGAAGATGACCTTCACCGCCGATATCCCCGGGGTGTTCGAGGCCGAGCTTGAAGGTCCGGGTATTCAGATCCTCAATCTCGAAGTCAAGTGATACGCAGGATTGCGGCGGGCGCCGGACTCGCGGCGGGCATGGTTGTGCTCACCGCGGGGCCGGCGGCAGCCCATGGAATAGGGGGCCGAATCGACCTGCCTCTGCCGGTTTGGCAGCTGGCATGGGCCGCCGGATTCGCGGTGGCGGTTTCGTTCGTTGCCCTGGGAGCCTTCTGGAAAACGCCGCGGCTCGCCGCGGCAGCAACCGGTGTTCCGGCACCCTCCATCGTCCAGAAGGTTGGAGCTGCCCTCGACCCGCTGCTGAAGGCATTCGGACTGGCATCATTCGGGGTCGTCCTCTACGGTGCCTGGTCGGGGAACACCAGCCCGGCGTTCAACATCGCCCCGCAAATCACCTACATCTGGTTTTGGGTCGGGATGCAGTTCGCGGCGATCCTGTTCGGCGATTTCTGGCGTTCGCTCAATCCGTTCTGGACCATCGCCGACCTGGCGGCCGGAATACGCGCGAAACTCACCGACACGCCGATCTCCGAATGCCCGTCGACACCCAAGTCGGAGTGGCCCGCAGTGGTGGCCATCACCAGTTTCTTGTGGATGGAGCTCGCCTACCACTCGTCGTCGTCGCCGAGATCGCTCGGCATATGGCTCACCGGCTACACGTTCGCCATGCTTGGCGGTGCCTCGGTGTGGGGTCGGGCCTGGGTGCGCCGGGCCGACGGGTTCGGGGTGCTGTTCACCAAACTCTCGGCCATCTCTCCCCTACATCGTGATTCCACTGGTCGGTTCCGATTCCGCGCCCCATTGTCGGGGCTGTCATCCATCCCGTCCGTACCCGGTTCGACAGTGTTCGTGTTGGTGGTTCTCGGGTCGACGAGTTTCGACGGTTTCACCCGCAATTCGATCTGGAGGGACTTCGTCACCAACCGCTCGGGTTGGGAGCTGACCATCTACCGCACAGCCGGGTTTGCCGCGGCGGTGATGATCGTGGCGGGAGCGTTCAGTCTCGCCGTTTCGGCCATGGCCCGCACCACCGGAAGCTCGCGGACGGAGACCATGAATCGATTCGGACCGTCGCTGATCCCGATTCTGGGCGCCTACTCGGTCGCCCACTATTTCAGTTTCGTGTTCCTTGATGGGCAGATTCTCTGGCGTCTTCTGTCGGCCCCGTTCGGCAACGGCTGGGATCTTTTCGGAACGGTCGGCTACCGGGTTCATTACACCGCCATCAGCCCCAGGCAGATCGCCTGGGTGCAGACACTTTCCATCGCGATCGGGCATGTTCTGGGGGTGGCGGCGGCCCACGACAAGGCCATCGAGGCATACCCGCGTGATGTGGCCGTGAAATCCCAATATCCGATGCTCGGCGTGATGATCACCTACACCGTGCTCGGACTGCTCATTCTCCTGGGAGGCTGACACGTGCCCGGCCGAACTACCCTTGAACGGTGCCGAAGGGGGTCTCGCTGATCCTGGCTGTGCATTGTCCGTCAGGGGTGGCCACATCGAGTCGGGTGCCGGGCCCGGCAATGGCCGTCGGAAGGAGAGCCAGCCCGATCACCTTCGACATCCGGGGCGACCAAACAGCGTTGCGGACCCGACCGACGTGGTGGCCGTCGATCGATACGTCCCACGGGTTCTCACAGCGGGGCGTGTCGCCGTCGAACTCGACGTTGACGATCACACGACGTGCGGTTCCGTCAGCCATGCGGGACCGCAGTGCGTCCCTGCCTATGAAGTCGTGGTCCATGTCGAGCGACACGAACGCACCCAGGCCGGCCTCGATGGGATCGGTCCGGGGGTCGGTATCGGATCCGAAGGAAAGCAGACCGCTCTCGATCCGCTCCTGCTGATTGGGAGTGCCCGGCCCCAAGCCGTGTTTCTCCCCGGCCTCCGTCACTCTTCTCCACAGCTCGTCGCCCAGCGAACCATCGGTCAAGAACATTTCGAAGCCACCCTGCTTGCTCCAACCTGACCGACACAAGACCACCGGAATCCCGCCCAGGTCCACGAAGGTGTGGTGGAACATGCCCAGCGACCCGATCAGCTCCGGTCCGAACAGATCGGCGGCCAGTGCGGCGGCGTGGGGCCCCTGCACAGCCAGAGGGGACACGTCTGGTTCGAACACGTCGACATCCGCGCCTCGTTCACCGGCCACCGCCTTGGCCCACAGCAGCACATCGCTGTCGGCGATCGAGAACCAGAACCGGTCATTGTCGAGACACAGCACCACCGGATCGTTGATCAGATGTCCCTCGTGGTCGCACATGGGCGCGTAGCGGGCCCGCCCCGGTTGGCACGACATGATGTCGCGGGCGCACAGACGCTGGGTGAGGTCACGTGCGTCGGGTCCGGCTATCTCGACCTGACGCTCGGCGGCAACATCCCAGATGGCCACGGTCTCGGTGAGCCTGCGGTATTCGGCCTCTGGATCGCCGTAGGAGGTCGGCATGTACATGTGGTTGTAGACCGTGAACTCCGTGGCGCCGGCCGCGATGGTGGCGTTCCAGAACGGGGACTTCCGGACCCTTGACCCGATGGCGATGCGTGGTGTGGGGGTCATGGGCATCCGGTCAGAACCTGATACCGACCGCTTCGCACAGAAACTTCATGAACGGTGCGGCTGTTCTGCACAGGTCCATGAAATCGTCGTCGAAGTCCGGGGATGTGACCGCCTTCTGGCTGAGTTTCGTGGAGGCGATGAAGTCCTTGCGCTTCAGATCGACGATGAGCGGGTGGTCCGGGTCGAAGCCCTTGGGTGGACGCACCAACGTGTCGCCGCCAAGCGTGAAGGTTGAGGCGAACTTCTCGCCGGTCGTGGCCTTGAGCCATCCATCCTGGTCGGCATCGATTCGGTCACGAATCTCGTAGGCCACCTTGGTGGCCGGCCGCCACAGACCGGCCCCCATGAAACACCCGCCCGGCTGCAGGTGGAGATAGAAGCCCGGCGCGTGGACATCGGAGGCCATTTCGTGGCGGAACTGCACCCCCGTGTTCTCCTTGTATGGGGTCTTGTCCTTCGAGAAGCGGGTGTCGCGTTGGATGCGAAACAGCGATCCGCCGACTTTGCGGGCGTCGGCCACGAAGTGAGACGAGATCTCCTCGAGACGGTCACCCATGTCGGTGATGAAGTCGAGTGCCGGCTCACGAACCGTGCGCTCGTATTCCTCTTGGTGGGCTTTGAACCAGGTCCGATTGTTGTTGGCCGCGAGGTCACGCAGGAACTTGAAGGTCTTGGGAGTGAAGTAGCTCTGCTGCATGGCCCGAGACTAGGGGATGGCCCTCACCAACCCGCTCGGACGCGGGCCACGAGCAGGCCCATCACCGAACCGGTGGATCGACCAGGCTCTCGAGGCGCCAGAACAACACGATCACCGTGAGACGGTCGAGCGGGTCGTCGGGGGCGAACGTGGTAGGGGTCCTCCCATTGACCAACCCAACGTCGAAGGCCCAGTCGAGAGCAGGCGTGTAGAAGACGCCCCGGGACGAATCGGTGAACGGGTTGGGTGGTGATCCGGTCGGCGAGCCGACGGCCCTCCACGACATCGTGACGAACTGGGCGCGGCTCAGCGCACCGCCGGGATCGAACGTGTTGGCGGTCTTGCCGGAGACGATCCCCTCACCGGCCGCCCAATTGACCGCATCGGTGAAGTACGCCGCGGGAACATCGGTGAAGCCGGCTGATGCCACCGGGTCGGGGCTGCAGAAGTATCGCCACAGAACAGTGGTGGCCTCCGCCCTGTTCATGGTGTCGTCGGGGCGGAACTGCCGGTCGCCCAGCGACACGAGCCCAACCGACTCGGCCCACCGGATCGCATCCTGGGCTTCGGGGCCCACGGCCCCGATGTCGACGAACCGCATTGGCGGCAGCGGTCTGACGATCTGGTTGCATTCCGGCGGAGCGACGGTCGTTGTGGTGACCACCGAGGTTGTCGGGGTCGTGGTGGGGGCTGTGGTCGGCGGCGCTTGAGCAATCGTTGTGGAGGGAGTCGTGATGGCCGGTGGGGAGGTGGGTGACGGCGATGCTTCCGGAGGCGAAATTGCCCCGGTGGCCTCGGGACCGGTGTCGTTGCCGCTTCGCAGAATCACGATCGCGACGGCTCCCAGTACCACGACAGCCATCATCGACAGGGTGGCCAGTACCCAAATGGTTTTCCTGCGAGCGCTGTCGGAGGGAAGATCCAGATCGGCCAACACCTCGGCGGGGGCCGGCCCGGAAGCCCGGGCGATTTGGGCGACCGGCTCTTCGGGCGCAGCCGGTTGGGGAGGCACCGAGACTTCGGGAGGCGTCGGCGCAGGCGCGGCCGGGGCCACATTGTCGGTCCATTGTGAGCCGTCCCACCACCGAATCATCGTCGGGTCGTCGGGGTCCTCGAACCATCCCGCGGGTGGCAGACCGTCGGTCATGATGTCTGAGAGCCGAACTGGCTCTCGGTTGGCTCAGCTCAACAGAACCACGGTTCGGTGAGCCGTGGCCTCCCCTCGATCGAGCCGTGGGGCATGTCGGGCACCAAATCGGGCACACCAGCGGCCGCGTGTATCAGACGCCACATGGCCTCGAAGATGTTGACCGGGGGTGCGCCCTCGGCGGTGAGCTTCTCGAGTAGGACACTCAGGTCGGACTGCAGGCGATCCAGCAGCGGGTCGGGAGACGACCACGGATGGGTGAGACGCTCATGATCGAACGGGCCCAGCGTCCCGACCAGCTCCGGGTCGTCGAGCAGCAAAGATCCGTCGGGGATCAGCAGGCGGATTGTCATCTGAACCGGGTCGACATTACCGATCAGATCGTGGTCCGCTATGAAACGGCAGATGTCGAGAAGATCCGACACCTCGGTCCATGGTGTGAACGGCAGGAAGGTGGGTCGCATCTCGATGCCGTGGGCCCGTAGAAGACCGATGGCCTCGATCGCCTCGGAGTGAACGTGACCCTTCTGCAGCTTGTCGAGCACGAGGTTGCTGGTCGACTCGACCGCGGTGACGACGAACAGGCATCCGGTCTCGGCGAGCGACGGAAGTACATCGCGGTGCTTCATCAGATGCTCAACCTTGATGGTGCAATCGAAGGTGAGGTCGGGGAACCGGTCGTGAACCGCCCTGGCAACCTTCATCGAGTGGGGCACGGCGTTGAAGAAATCAGGGTCGCCAAAGGTGATGTGGCGGGCCCCG
>JAJRXJ010000102.1 GCA_024276355.1 Actinomycetes bacterium
GGGTGTCGGCCATGCACCATCGGGCGAACGAGCCCTCATCGAGCCAACCGGCGACACGCGGGGGCAGGCCGATCCAGCGAACGTGGGCCGTGGCGACCCGGTGGCGCAGCGACTCCCAGGTGGCGGTGAAACCGGAGCGCACGCGTGCCAATCGGTCGGGGTTGGTCAGGGAGGGCAGGGCCGGATGCAACGATCCCAGGTGGGGCCATCGCGGAGGAAACCCCAGATCGGCGGCGAGGGTGACGGACAGGACACGGTCGAGCCAGATCCGGTCGAGCAACTCGATGAGGGGCTGGTCGGGCGGAGGTGTGGGCTCCCCGAGTGATCGAAGGCCCAGATCGAACATGGTGTGGACATCGATCCTCGGATGCAGCTCGGGATGGTCGGGCCCGGTCACGATGGGATTCCCGTGGCGGGGCACGGCCACGGCGATGGAAGCTGCGACGCGACCCGACGGGTTGGAGAGGGCAACGTCGACCGGGTAGGCCACCGCCCGGGCGCCCGGTGGACAGACAACCCCGACTATCGGGCCGTAGTCGACAGCGGTCGTCCCGCTGAGCCCGGGGGGTGGGTCGCAGCGCGCCATGCGGCCGTTGGCATCGACGGCCAAGACGGTGTCGGAGCTCAGCGCCGATCTGGCCAGATCGAGCAGGTGAATGCGGGTGTTCATCGGATTCCTCGATGATCGGGGTGGTTGGGAGATCCGACCGGATCACGAGGACGCCCGAGGGCCTGTCGCCATCATGGCGGCGGGGTGAGACATCAGCCAATGTCACACCCCATCACCATGATGATCACGCGGTCGCGACGGTAGCGGTGCTCACCGGCACGGTCCGCCTAGGATCATCGAACCACCGGAGGCCCAAGTGGCACATCGAGCGGCAACCAAGCCGAGGAGAGCCTTGAACAACCACAGGAAGCCGACATCGACGGCCTCGTTCGGTGCCGGGCGCCGCGAGAGCCACGATTCGTCGGCATTCTACGCGAGGTTCACGCCTCCGGTGATCTCGGAATCGACCCATGTGGTGGCCCCGGCCGACCGCCCGGTCAGCGACGAGATCCTCCACGGAACCGCTGAGGATCGCCTCGGCGGTCAGGAGTTCGTGAAAGACGACTCCGTTGCGCTGGTGGTCACCTCACCGCCGTATTTCGTCGGAAAGTCATACGAGGAGGCCATGGGCACCGGCCACATCCCGGCCGAATACGAAGAGCACCTGGCCAACCTCCAGCGAGTGTTCGAGCTGTGTGTCCGAAAGCTCGAACCCGGGGGCCGCATCGCGGTCAATGTCGCCAA
Organism: Actinomycetes bacterium; assembly: GCA_024276355.1. Lineage (GTDB taxonomy): Bacteria > Actinomycetota > Acidimicrobiia > Acidimicrobiales > Aldehydirespiratoraceae > SZUA-87. The sequence goes on from JAJRXJ010000102.1 coordinate 1,295, forward strand.
CCTGGGGCGTCGCCCCTACCGCTCGCAGGCGGCCGACATCCTCCGCATCTTCGAGGACCTCGGGTTGCTGCTGCGCGGCGAGATCATCTGGAAGAAGGGCGAGGGCTCCAACGGGTCGACCGCCTGGGGGTCGTTCCAGCGACCATCCAACCCGGTGCTGCGAGACACCACCGAGCGCATCATCGTGGCCAGCAAGGGCCGCTTCGATCGGGCGTTGCCCAGCCGCAAACGGGCCGAGATGGGCCTGCCGTCGGTGGGCTCGATAACCCGCGAAGCCTTCATGCGAGACACCAGAGACGTGTGGGAGATGGCGCCCGAGAGCGCCACCAAGGTTGGTCATCCGGCGCCGTTCCCGGTGGCGTTGCCCGGGAGGCTCATAGAGCTCTACACCTACTACGGCGATCTGGTTCTCGA
>JAJRXJ010000103.1 GCA_024276355.1 Actinomycetes bacterium
CGATGCACGGCAGCGACGGTGAGACACGCACCATGGATCAGCTCCGCACCGACGTGTTCATCGACCATCTCAACGGCATCGGCTGTGGAAGTAGCTCACCAGGTGGGAACGTGGATGTCACCGTCGGCATGGAGACACTTGCCGAACTCAACGACCATCCGGGCGACGTCGCCGGTTTCGGGCCTGTCATCGCCGATGTCGCACGACAGATCGCCAACGACCTCGGCAACACACTCCGCGTCATCGTCTGCGACGACGCCACAGGAGAACCAACACACATCATCACCCCAACTCGCAGACCCTCTGCTCAGCAACGCCGCCGTGTCCAGGCACGGAACTCGACCTGCGTGTTCCCCGGATGCCGGATGCCGGCACGAGGATGTGACATCGACCACACGACGGCTGTTTCCGACGGTGGCGCGACCTGTGATTGCAACCTCGCGCCACTATGTCGCCACGATCACCGCATCAAGCACGAACACGGCTGGACGTACGAACAACTACCAGACGGCCGGATCCAATGGACCACCCGACTCGGACGTACGTATATCCAGGCGCCAGAATCCAGATACCGGAAACCAGACACCTGATATCCCGAATAGATGCTGACGGTTGACGGCTGATTGCCGTTCCTACAACCCCGCGCTGGCGAAGATCTGGGTTGTGAACTCACCGAGGTTGGCTGCAAGCCCGGGGTACACACCGAGGAGGATCACACCGAATGCGGTGAGGCCGATCGCGAACCCGATCGGGCCGGGCACCTTCGCACCCTCGAGCAACGCCATGTCGACACCGTCGGGGAGCGGGTCGAAGAACGCTGTCTTGACGACCTTGGCGTAGTACACGAACGCGATGACGGCGTTGAGAGCGGCGATGATGGCTATCGAATAGCCCCACCAGTTGCCGACGCTGAGGGTTGCCGAGAACATGGCGAACTTGGCGAACCAACCCGCAAGCGGCGGGATACCGGCCAGCGACATGAAGAACATGCCGAGACCGAGAGCAAGACCCGGTGCCCAACTGTTGAGGCCTCTCCAGTCCTCCAGTTCGTACGAACCGACCCTCGACCCGATGACGATGGCGACGGCGAAGGCACCGAGGTTCATCACCGCGTAGATCACGAAGTAGGTCACCGTCGCAGCGAACTGGGCCGAGAGTTCGTCGGCACCCGAGGCGGCGGAGGCCGCGAACGGGGCCAGCATGAACCCGGCGTGGCCGATCGATGAGTAGCCGAGCAGCCTGATGACGTTCGTCTGCTTGATCGCAACCAGGTTGCCGACGAACATCGACGCCGCGGCCATGACCCAGATCAACGGGCCCCATAGGTTGGCCACCGACGGCAACGCCAGGTAGGTGATCGACAGGAGACCGACGAAGCCTGCCCCCTTCGAACCGACCGACAGCCACGCCGTGACCGGCGGTGGTGCGCCCTGGTAGGTGTCAGGTGTCCAGAAGTGGAACGGGACCGCCGACACCTTGAAGCCGAATCCGATGATGATGAAGATCACCCCGAGGACGAACAGCGGGACGTCCGCGAAGTCGGCAGCGACCGCTGCG
>JAJRXJ010000104.1 GCA_024276355.1 Actinomycetes bacterium
CGAAGCTCGACACCACCGGCAATGTCGGCCGCTACACGTCGATTGCCGTCGGCACCGATGGCTTCCCGATCATCAGCTACTACGACGTCACCAACGGTGATCTGAAAGTGGCGCACTGCACCAACACCGACTGCGCCACCAGCACCAACACGAAGCTCGACACCACCGGCGCCGTCGGGCTCTACACATCGATTGCCGTCGGCACCGATGGCTTCCCGATCATCAGCTACTACGACGACACCAACGCCGATTTGAAAGTGGCGCACTGCACCAACACCGGCTGCACCACCAACACCAACACGACGCTCGACACCACCGGAACCGTCGCTTGGTTCACCTCGATCACCATCGGCACCGACAATCTCCCGATCATCAGCTACAACGACGCCACCAAGGGCGATCTGAAAGTGGCTCATCTGACCATGACCGTCACCGGGATCGCCTTTGGTTGACCGACTGACCGGTACCGGCCGGACTGCACCACCGCTCGGATGGCTGAGGCAGCCGCCCACTCGGTTGGGGGCCGGTGTCAGCCCTTCGGGAACGGCACCACGTGACGCGCCAACCACGCAGCGGTACCGGCGAGCAACGTGCCGGGAAGGCTTCGAGCCGAGATGGTCGACAACTTGATGAGAAAACCAACGGCGCGGCCACCCGATACCGAGGTGACCTCCACAAACACAGCAAGGATCCCCAGCACGGTGATGATCACGCTGATCACGGCGATCGACCGCCGAAGTGCGGGCACCACGTCCTCGACCGGGGCGGTCACCACCAACAGAGCCGAACCCACCAGGAGCAGACCCGACACCGGTCCGACGTTGTCGAGCAATGTCGACAGCGTGTCGGCCAGGCCGAAACTGCTTCCGTCGGCGAGATAGCGAATTCCCGGTGCCAGCACCAGCATCACCGCGGTAATCAGGAACACGAGGCTCAGCACCTCGCGCGCTTCGTCCCAGGCAACCGGCTCCGCAGGTTGACGCGACTCGCTGCTCATGAAATGGGGATCAGCCGGCGGCAACCAGCTGAGGCACCGCGTCGCGCGCCAATTGGTCGATCGGGTCGGGGATGATCCCGAAGCCGACAGTGACCAGGAACGCTATGCCGATCACCAGCACGGCCGCGGTGGGTATGCGGGTGCGAGGAGCGGCCAGCGCTTCCTCCGACGACTTGCCGACATACATTGCCAGCACGATGCGTAGATAGAGGAACGACGAGATGACGGCGGTGAGCATGGCGACGATCGCCAGCCAGTAGGACCGGGCCTCGACCGCAGCACCGATGACCTCGATCTTGGCGACGAATCCGGTGGTGAGCGGCACCCCGGCCTGGGCCAGCAGGAAGATGGTGAACGCCAGGGCCAATGCCGGCCGGCGCTCGGCCAAGCCGTCGAGATCGTCGAGCGTGGTGGCCCGATCGCCCTTGCCGGACACCACGGTGAGCACCGCGAAGCTGCCTATCACCAGGAACGTGTAGGCCGCGGCGTAGAACACCACCGCTGCGGTGCCCCGGGCGCTCGCAGCCTGCACCCCGACCAGGATGAAGCCGGCGTGGCTGATCGATGAGTAGGCCAGCATTCGTTTGGCGTCGCGCTGCACAACAGCGAGCACCGAACCGGTGACCAGGGTGAGGATCGCCAGCACGTAGACCGCGGGCTGCCAATCGAGCCGGTAGGAACCGAAGGTGACCACGAACACCCTCACCAGTGCGGCGAAACCGGCGGCCTTGACAGCCGATGCCATCCAGGCCACGACCGGGGTGGGAGCCCCCTGGTAGACGTCGGGGGTCCAGGAGTGGAACGGGACCGCGGCCACCTTGAACCCCAGGCCCACCAACATGAGGGCGAATCCGGCCAGCAACAGGGCGTCGTCGGTGAGAGTGTTCGAATCGAGGAACGAACGGATCGCAATCAGGTTGGTGGAACCGGTGGCGCCGTAGACGAAGGCGATTCCGTAGAGCAGAAACGCCGAGGAGAAGGCCCCGAGGACGAAGTACTTGAGACCGGCTTCCTGCGACTCGAGCCTCTTGGAGTGCATCGCCGCCAGGACGTAGACGGCAATCGAGAGGGTCTCCAGTCCGAGGAACAAGACGATCAGACCGTTGGCGCTGGCCATGACCACGCCGCCGGCGGCCGACAGCATCAACAGCACATACATCTCGACCCCGCCGATGCCCTCACGATCGATGTAATCGTCGAGCAGCAGTGCGGTGAGGCCCACGGCGATCGCCATGATGCCGGTGAACACCACCGCGAACCCGTCGACGCCAAGCTGGTCGCCGATCGAGTTGAACGCACCATCAACCGTGATCCGGTCTATCCAGAGCATCCAGGCCGAGACCAGGGCCGCGAAGGAAACCCCGAAGGTGAACGCGGTGTCGAGCCCGATGTCGAGGCTCCACACGACGAACGCGGCGACGGCCAGCACCACCACGAAGCCCACATAGAACAGGACATCACCGGCGTCGGCACGAACCCCGCTGAGCGGCAGGTCGTGGCCGGCGATGCCACCGAGAACGTAGGCGGCTACCACCGCCACCGGACCCATGGCGGTGGTGACCCAGGATTCGTATTCGGACGGCAGGTGTTTGACCACCGACCTGAACATCACCAGGAGCACGGCTCCGCCGCCGAGTATCACCAGCGGCATGAGGCCGGCCCATTCGACATGGGGCGAGGCGACGGGAGTGAAATCGACCTGGGCGAACATCACTTGCCGCTCCCTTCGCTCGCAGCCGCGCCTTCCGAGGCATTGAGATCAGCCAGATTCACCGTGGGGAGATGGTTGGCCGTCGGCTCGTGGAAACGGGGCACGTTGGTCTCCACATGGGTGATGAGGGCATCTACGGCCGGCTCCATGCGATCGAGTACCGGCTTCGGATAGACACCCATGAACACGATCATCCCGATGAGAGAAAGCAGAACCAGTCCTTCCTTCACGTTGAGATCTGGCATGGTTGCGTTGTCGCCCTCGGCCGGACCGTGGAACACCCTCTGGTAAGCCCACAGCAGGTAGAGGGCAGCGAGGATCACGCCGGTTGCGGCCACCACGGCCCACCACCGGTGGGCGGAGAACGAGCCGAGCAGAATGAGGAACTCACCGACGAATCCGTTGAGGCCGGGCAGGCCGACCGATGAGAGCATGACGACCATGAAGGCCGCGGCCAGCATCGGTGCCGACTTCTGCAGCCCTCCGAGCTTGGCGATCTCACGGGTGTGTCGGCGTTCGTAGATCATCCCGACCAGCAGGAACAGCGCTCCGGTGGACAGACCGTGGTTGACCATCTGGATGATGCCACCCTCGAGTCCCTGGGTGTTGAGGGCGAACATGCCGATGATGATGAAACCGAGGTGGGCGATCGAGGAATACGCCACCAGCCGTTTCAGGTCCTTCTGCATGGTGGCCACGATCGCTCCGTAGATGATGCCGATCACACCGAGGGTGATCAGTGCGGGAGCGAAGTAGACCGCGGCCTCCGGGAAGAGATAGATGCCGAAGCGCAGGAATCCGTAGGTGCCGAGCTTGAGCATCACGCCGGCGAGAATCACCGAACCCGCGGTGGGCGCATTGGTGTGGGCGTCGGGCAGCCAGGTGTGAACCGGGAACAGCGGCACCTTCACCGCGAACGCTGCAGCGAACGACAGGAAGATCCAGCGTGAGGTGGTGGTGGACAGCGCCTGGCTGTGGGCCAAGGTCTGCAGATCGAAGGTGATCGGGTTGCCGGTGGTTGATGCGGTGAGGAACACGAGCGAGAGAATCCCCACGAACATCAGGGCCGAACCGACCATGGTGTAGATGAAGAACTTGGTGGCCGCATAAGCCCGGTCGCCGTGACCCCACTTGCCGATCATGAAATACATCGGGATCAACACGATCTCGAAGGCCACGAAGAAGGCGAACAGGTCGAGCGCCAGGAAGGCACCCATGCAACCGGTCTCGAGCACCAGGATCCAGGCGTAATACGACTTGAGGTCCTTGTGTTCGTCGACTGCGATCATGGCAATCGGGAACAGCACACCGGTGAGAACCACCAGGAACAGCGAGATGCCATCCACTCCGAGAGTCCAGGAGATGCCCAGACTCGATATCCACGATTGATGATCGACGAACTGGAATCCGGCGGCCGCGGCACCGGTCTCGAACTGGATCAACACCCAGATCGACATGGCCCCGACCGCCGTTGACACGAGGACCGCCACCTGCTTTACGAGGTCGGGTCGGGTCGCCGGCAGGAGTGTGAGCAGAGCGGCACCGATGAGGGGCAACACCACAATTGCGGTGAGGACCGGGAAGCCGGTACCGGATGCGGAAGCTAGAAGGAGAGAATTCATCACAGGCCTGCCCTCACGAGGAACCAGCCAAGTAGGGCGACCGCCCCCAAGGCGACCATTGCCGCATAGGCACGAACCATGCCCGACTGGAGCCGCCGTAGCTGCCCGCCGCTACCCCTGACCAGTCGGCCCACACCATTGACCGCGCCATCGATTGCGGCGCCGTCGAACCAGGAAACCAAATCGAATCCCTTCCGGCCGGGTCCGGCCATGAACGACGACACGGCTTCGTCGTAGTGCCATCCATGGGCAAAGATCGGAAGCTCGACAGTGGACGGCTTGATCCGGCCCCGGATGTAGATGGCCACGGCCACATAGATGCCGACCAAGCCTCCGACCACGGCCACCCCGGCCAGCAGCCACTTGCCACCCGCGGAAACCGTGTTGACCGCTTCGTTTCCGAACAACGAGGGTTCAAGCCATGTCTCGAGGCGTTTGGTGGATGAGGAGAACGGGAGATTGAGACCACCGGCGATCGCCGCCAGAGTGGCCAGAACCACCAGCGGCAGGGTCATCAACCACGGTGATTCGTGGGGGTGGTACTCGCGGCGGGCCCTGACGGCCTCGGGGAGCTCATCGTCGGGAATGGCATCGGTGTCGGGCTCCTCGAACAGGGCGACACCCACTCGCATGCCATCGGCTTCCGATGCAGCCACCACCCGCTCCACCTCGGTCTGTACGCCGGCGATCGCGGCCCTCGCCTGTTCGGCGGCGGCGTGGGCGTCGTCGAGCGCGCTCTGGGCCTTCGACACCCCCTCTTCGGCCTTGGCCAGATTCTTGGTGGCCTTCTCGAACGCCTTCTCGTCGGCCTCGTCGGCTTCGGCCAGCTCACCCTGACGCTGCTCGAGTTTCTCGACGGCCTTGGCCAGCTTGTCGGCGGCCTTGGCAACCGCCTCATCAGCACTGGTGACGGCGGCCTCCGCCTTGGCGACCTCGGCCTCGGCCTCGGCAATGCGACCGTTCCACATCTCGTCGACTTCCTCGTCACGAATGTCGGCGTAGCGGTAGCGGCCATAGAAGGTGAGGAACACCTCGCGGCTCATGTAGAAGGCGGTGAGTATCGCGGTTATGAAACCGATCAGCCACAGGAGCTTGTTGTCGTTCCATGCCTGACCCAGGATTTCGTCCTTCGACCAGAACCCGGCAAACGGTGGCACGCCAGCGATGGCCAGCCAGCCGACGATGAATGTGCCGGCGGTTATGGGCATGAACTTGCGCAGCATGCCGTAGTGGCGCATGTCCTGATCGTTGTCCATGCCGTGGATGACCGATCCGGCCCCGAGGAACAGCAGTGCCTTGAAGAACGCGTGGGTGACCATGTGGAATATGGCGGCCACGTAGGCACCGGTGCCCACAGCCAGGAACATGTATCCGAGCTGGCTGATGGTGGAGTAGGCCAGCACCTTCTTGATGTCGTTTTGCGAGATGGCGATGGTGGCCGCGAAGAACGCTGTTCCCACACCGACCCACGCAACCAGATGGGGTGCCCACGAGGCCGACTCGGCCAGGACCGGGTTCATGCGGGTGAGGAGGTAGACGCCCGAGGTGACCATGGTGGCCGCGTGGATCAGGGCCGATACCGGGGTGGGGCCGGCCATGGCGTCGGGCAGCCACAGGTAGAGCGGTATCTGCGCCGACTTGCCGGCCGCGCCGACGAAGAGCAGCACAACTATGGCGGTGGCGGTGGTCTGTTGGAGCTGACCGGCATTGCCGAGGATGTCGAGGTAGCGGATCGACCCGATCGAGGTGAACGTAAGGAAGGTGGCGACCATGAAGCCCCAGTCACCGACCCTGTTGGTGATGAAGGCCTTCTTGCCCGACGAGGCGTTGTATTCGTCGGTGAACCAGAACGAGATCAGCAGGTACGAGCACGCACCCACCCCTTCCCATCCGAGGAAGGTGATGAGCATGTTGTCGCCGAGCACCAACATGAGCATCGAGAAGGCGAACAGATTGAGATAGAGGAAGAACTTCGAGAAGTTCTCGTCGCCATGCATGTAGCCGATCGAGTAGAGATGGATCAGCATGCCGACGCCGGTGACGAAGAGGATCATGGTGACCGAGAGCGGATCGACCAGGAAGCCGACATCCACGCTGAAGTCGCCGGCCGGGACCCACTCGAAAAGGGTCTGAACGAAATGGCGCTCCTCCATCGGCCGGTTGAGCAGACCGAACATGACCACCACTGCGGTGGCGAACGAGCCGCCCATCATCGCGGTGGCCAACCATCCGGCCAGGGGCTCACCGAGACGGCGACCGAACACCAAGATGGTGAGGAAGCCGAGTAGAGGAAGGGCAGGAATGAGGAAAACTGCGTCGAGCATGATGTCTGCCTCAGCCTCTCAGTGCCGAAAGATCATCGGCGGTTGCATCCGGATGTCGACGGTTGATCGCCACGATCAGAGCCAGGCCGACCACGACCTCGACCGCGGCCACCACCAGCACGAAGAACACCGCCATCTGCCCACCGACGTCGTTGAGCGAGGTGCCGAACGAGACGAAGGCGATGTTGACCGAGTTGAGCATCAACTCGACCGACATGAACATGACCAAGGGGTTGCGGCGGACCATGAGACCCACGGCGCCGATCGAGAACACCAGTATCGACAGAACCAGATACCAGTTGGTGGTGAGTTCCATCAGTGCTCCTCCTCGTCGATCGCCGGAGCAAGTGGCGGCAGCTCAAAGCTGGCCGGCTCGCGATCGGGCAGCATCTCGGTCGATGGCACCCGTCGGGTGAGAACCACCGCACCGATCACCGCGATGGTGAGCAGGGCCGCGGTGGCTTGGAACGCGAACGCGTATTCGGTGAACAGCACCCGACCGATTCGCTCGACATCGCTGAATCCGTTGTCGAGTGCGTGTTCGCTTCCGGTCGCGGCGATGGCACCGGTCACGCCGTTCGAAGCCACCAGCACAACGGTGAGCCCAATTCCGAGGAGAGCCGCTCCGAGCACTGCTGCGAGAGGGCGTTGACCGGCTATGGGTTCGACATCGAGTTCCTCGGCCTTGTCGACGCCCAGCAACATGATGACGAAAAGGAACAGGATCACGATGGCGCCGGCGTAGACGATGATCTGAACCGCGGCCAGGAAGTTGGCGTTCTGGATCAGGAAGATCACCGCGACCCCGAACAGGGTCTCGACCAGGAACAGTGCCGAGTGGACCGGGTTGCGAGATGCCACCACGCCAACCGCACCGACGAGGATCATTGCCGCAGCAACGATGAAGACGATCACTTCGCTCATTGTTCGACCTCGCTCTGTCCCGCTTCGGGCTGCCTTACGCCCTGTCCGAGTTCGCCGGACCACGCCACCACGCCCTCGTAGCGGTGGTCGCCCGACGGCGAGGTCGCCCGCATCCATGCCGAGGTGTGTTGGTCCTCGCCCTCGCGCCAGTCTTCCCATGGAAGCTGTTGGGGCTTGCCTTGGTCGTCGACCAGGAGTTCGTTCTTGGTGTAGATGGCGTCGTTCCGATTGGTGAACGAGAACTCGAAGAGCTTCGACTCGGTGATCGCCTGGGTCGGGCAGGCCTCCACGCACAGATCACAGTGGATGCAGCGCAGGTAATTGATCTGGTAGACGTAGCCGAAACGCTCACCCGGCGAAGTGGGGTTGTCGTGGTCGTTGTCGGCGCCACGCACGGATATGCACTTGGCGGGGCACACTCCGGCGTACAACTCGCACCCTATGCACTTCTCCATGCCGTCTTCGTAGCGGTTGAGCACGTGGCGGCCGTGGAGCCGTAGCGCCTTCTCACGCTTTTCGTCGGGGGTGCCGGGCTTGCCCTTGCCGCCCTTGTACTCGAGGGTGAGACGTTCCTCGAAAAGCTTCTTGAAGGTGACCGCGAATCCGCGGATGTAGTCGAGTGGATCAGCCATGAAGATCGACCTCCTGGTTGAGCCTCTCCGTTCGGGCGGTACGGACCGCGGCCATCAACAAGGCACCGGCCGCAACCCCCACAGCCACGGTGACGGCCACCACCAGCGACGCGTTCCAGCCCCGGTCGTTGGAGATGTTGAGGGCCCCCAGGAACAAGAACCATCCGAGCGACAGCGGGATCAGCAGCTTCCAGCCGAAGTCCATCAACTGGTCGTAGCGGAACCGCGGCAGCGTGGCCCGGAACCAGACGAAGGTGAACAGGAACACGAAGAGCTTCACGAGGAACCACAGGATTCCCCATGCCCAGTCGATGCCTTCGATCAGCACCGGACCCGACGGACCGCCGAGGAAGATGGTGACGATGATCGCCGACATGGTGATGGTGTTGAGATACTCGGCGAGGAAGAAGATCGCGAACCGGAACGACGAGTATTCGGTGTGGAACCCGCCCACCAGCTCCTGCTCGGCCTCGACCAGATCGAACGGTGGGCGGTTGAGCTCAGCGGTGCCGGCGATGAGGAAGATCACGAACGGCACGAAACCGGTGACTATCAGGTTCCAGTTGGGGATGAAGCCCGCGAACCCTCCGGCAGCCTGATCGACCACCATGTCGTGGGTGGAAAGCGATCCGGTCTGGAGGATGATGGCGGCCACCGACAGCCCCAGAGCGGCCTCGTAGCTCACCATCTGGGCCGAGGCCCTCACCGAACCGAGGAGCGGATACTTCGAGCCTGACGCCCAACCGGCCAGCATCACGCCGTAGACCGCTATCGATGACATGGCCAACGCCAACAGGATTCCGACGGGCGGGTCGGCGATCTGAAGGAATGTGTCGTGTCCGAAGATGTTGATCACACCGCTCTTCGATTCGAAGTTGCCGCCGAGCGGAATGATCGCGAATGTCAGGAAGGCGGGCACAATCGACAGGAACGGCGCCAGCTTGAACACCACCCGATTGGAGTGTTCGGGGACGAGATCTTCCTTCATCAGGAGTTTCAGACCATCGGCGAGTGTCTGGAACAACCCCCACGGACCGGCGATGTTGGGGCCGATTCGGTGCTGCATGTCGGAGATGACCTTGCGCTCGAACCAAACCATGAACATGACGCCCACAAGAATGATGGCGAAGGCCAGCACCACCTTGAACAGGGCGATGAGCACCACGCTCAGCCCGACCTTCTCCAGGAACAGGGGATCCAAGGCGAGAATCATGCTCGTTCCACCCTCACGTCGGTGACCGTCGCCGAGGCATCGATCAGTGTGTTGGTCGGAGATCCGGGAGCGGCCCACGGGAGAACCGCCGTTCCCTCCGGAACACCGGGGTCGGGTTCGACCGGAATCAGCAACTGACCACCGGCCGACTCGACCTTGACGACCGTACCCCGAGCGACCCCGATCTTGTCGAAATCGGGCGGGCTGAGCCTCACGGTGATCGAACGGGCCAGACCCCGGCTCGATGGCGAGTTTCGCAACGCGACCCCATCGTCGTACATGCTGCGTGCCGCCACCAGGCGCAGCGAGTAGGCATCGTGGATGTTCGGGCCGGCTCCGGTCGGGGAAGGGGCGACCAGATCGCCCGGCCCCTCGATCAGCAGGCCTTCGACCACCGAGTCGACAAGCGCCTTCTCGGTGATGTCAGAGTGCAGCGGCGAGACCGATGCGATCTCCGAACGTATCGACTCGATGGAATCGAATCCGAGATCCGTGCCGAGACGACGCGACAACTCAGAGGCGATCATCCAGTCGGCCCGGGCGGTGCCGGGCGGTGTGACCCGCTGGCAGCAGACGCTGACACGGCCCTCGAGGTTGGTGAACGTGCCGTCGGATTCGGTCGGCCCCGAAGCGGCCAGCACAATGTCGGCGGCAGCGTCGATCGAGTCGTTGACGAACATGTCGATGGCGATCACGTTCGGCACCGACTCGAGAGCGGACGCGGCCAAGCTTCGGCCGGGGAAATCGTTGAGCGGATCTGCACCCAGCAACACCAGTAGGTCGAGATCACCGGCAGCCGCAGCAGCCAGCATGGCGGCGGTGTCGAGGCCGGATCCGGCCGGGGTCGACGGCCACACCTCGGCGAATCTGTCGGCCCCGGATGCGATGGTGGTTCTACCGGGAAGCAGCCCCGGGGACATACCGGCGTCGAGGGCCCCGTGGATATTGCCCCTACGAAGCGCCGACAGGAAGCGGGCGCCGGGAATTGCGGCCAGTTCCAAAGCAGCGTCGGCGATGCAGTCGGCACTTTCGGCCAGCGAGGCTCGACCGACGACAACCGAGACCGGGCCGTCGATGATCCCGGCAGCAGCCGCGATCGACTCGGCGGTGAGGCCACCGGCGGCCACCGCAGGATCACCGGCGGCAGCGGCCACCAAGGCCGCGGCCACAGTGGCGATCTCACCGGGACGGGGGTGGAGAGAATGGGTGGCGAAGGGGGACAGACCGGTGGCCGATGGGGTGAGCTCGATCAGCTTGGCTCCGTCGTGGACCACCGCGTGTCGAAGACGCAGATACAGCGAACCGATCTCTTCTTTCGGGTCGGGTCCGCAGACGATGATGGTTCCACCCGGGGTGCAGGTCTGGTCGATGGTGGCCCTGGGCAGTCCCAGCACCAGCTCGGGAGGGAGGCCGTCGCCGAGCTGGGCATCGACGTTGTCGGTGCCGATGACACCCTTGGCCAGCTTGGCCCACGCGTACTGTGACTCGTTGCTGAGCCTGGCGCCACCGATCACCCCGATGCGGGATGGATCGGTGTCGGACAGCAGCGACACGGCCTTGTCGAGTGCAACCGACCACCCCGTGGGTACGAGATGATCGCCGGCCCTGGTGAGCGGAGCGGTGAGACGATCCTCGGAGTTGAGGGCCTCGAAGGCAAAACGCTCCTTGTCGGACAGCCAGCCCCAGTTGACGGCGTCGGAGTCGATGCCGAGCAGGCGAATCACCTGGTTGCGCGAGGACTGAACGGCGATGCGGGCACCCGCTGAATCGGTCCAGGCGGTGGAGACGGTCTCGTCGAGATCCCACGGCCGGGCCTTGAAGCGATACGGCTTGGCGGTGAGCGCCCCCACCGGGCAGATCTGCACGGTGTTGCCCGAGAAATACGAGGCGAACGGCTCATCAGGGAACGTGTTGACCTGGGTGTTGTTGCCACGATCCATGAAGTGGATGAGCTTGTCGCCGGCCACCGTGTCGGCGAACCGGGTGCAGCGGTCGCACAGAATGCACCGCTCGCGATCGAGGAACACATTGTCGTTGAGAGGTATCGGCTTCTCGTAGTGGCGCTTTTCTTCGATGAAGCGCGACTCTCCGGGGCCGTAGGACATGGTCTGGTCCTGCAGCGGGCATTCGCCGCCCTTGTCGCAGACCGGACAGTCGAGCGGATGATTGATAAGGAGAAACTCGAGGACGCCACTCTGGGCCTTCTGGGTGAGCTCAGACTCGGTGTCGACCGACATGCCATCCGAGCAGGGGAGCATGCATGTGGGCTGAAGCGCCGGGCCGCGGCCGGTGTCGACCTCGGCCAGACACATGCGACACATGCCCACCGGCTGCATGCGGGAGTGGTAGCAGAATCGGGGTACGTGGACACCGGCCCGTTCGCAGGCGTCGATGAGAAGCTCGCCCTTGTTGGCCTCGAAGGCCTCACCGTTGACGGTGATCGAGACGGTGGTCTTGGCTTCCGTGTCGGTCACGATTCCACCTCCACGGGCGCCGCGCTCACCGGGATGAGGTCGGACTTGGTGATCTTTGCTTCGTATTCGTCACGGAACCGACGGATGGTCGATGTGATCGGAGCGACCGATGAGGGACCCAGCGGACAGATCGTGGTCTGCTTCGGTGGGAAAGGGATCGCATCGAGTCCGGCATCGGGATGGGCGGCGACCGGGTAGGGGCCGGGGCTGATGTTGTCGGCCACATCCAGCAGCAGCTCGATGTCGCTGGGGCGTCCGTGTCCGTCGACGATGCGCTGAAGGATGCGCTCCTCCCAGGTGGTTCCCTCGCGACACGGGGTGCACTTGCCGCACGACTCCCGGGCGTAGAAACGAACCAGCCTCAACGCGGCCTTGACCGCGTCGGTGGTCTCGTCCATCACCACGATGGCGCCCGAAGGGAGCATCGACCCGGCAGCACCGACCGGGCGGGCCTCGAGGGGAAGATCGAGTTGTTCTGGGAAGAACCACGGGGCCGAACCGCCACCGGGTACGAACATCTTGAGCTCGTGACCCTCTCGTATGCCCTGGCAGAAGTTGTCGCCGTAGAAGAGATCGCGGAAAGTGGTGACGCCGTGCTCGACCTCGTAGACCCCGGGCCTCTTTACGTGGCCCGACACCGCGAACAGGCGGGTGCCGGGGGAGGTCTCCGAGCCGTAGGCCTTGAATTGCTCCGCGCCGTTGTTCATGATCCAGGGCAGGTTCGACATCGTCTCGATGTTGTTGACGATGGTGGGCTGGCCGTATAGGCCGATGGCGGCCGGGAAGAACGGGGGCTTCAGGCGGGGACGCCCGCGGTTGCCCTCGAGGCTCTCGATGAGGGCGGTCTCCTCGCCGACGATGTAGGCACCGGCGCCCCAGCTGAGGGTGATGTCGACCGAGAAGTCGGTGCCGAGGATGTTGCGGCCGATGTATCCGGCTGCGTAGGCATCGTTGAGGGCCTGGGAGAGCCGTTCCTGGGCCAGGGCCATCTCGCCGCGCACGTAGAGGAAACACTGCGCCAGGCCGAGCGCGTAGCAGGTGATGAGGCACCCCTCGATCACCTGATGGGGATCGCGCTCCATGAGCAGGCGGTCCTTGTAGGTGCCGGGCTCACTCTCGTCGCCGTTGACCACCAGGTAGTAGGGGTACTTGCCGGGTGGGAGAAATCCCCACTTGATGCCGGCAGGGAATCCGGCACCACCCCGGCCGAGGAGGGTGGCGTCGCGAACCTCGGAGTGGACCTCTGAGGGTTTGCGATCGAGTGCGGAACGCAGCCCGGAGTAGCCGCCAGTGGCTTCGTAACGTTCGAGAGTGTAGGAATCCTCGAGCGGAAAGCGCTTGGTGATCAGCTTGGGGCCGTCGTTGTCGACATAGCCCGGCGCGTGGGGGACGTAGGCGTGGGTGGGCATCAGTTCTGCTCCCCTGCATCGTTGCGCGACATCCAGACCGGGACCTCGCCGGCCTGTTCGGGAGGCACGATCCCGGCCATTCGGTCGGCGGGAATGCTCTGGCGTACGAGCGACAAAGTGCCGTGTTCGGGGATGTCGCGGGCGTTGCCGTTGCGAATGTCGTCGATCAGCTGGTCGAAGTCCTCGACGGTGACACGCAAGCGGTATCGGTAGTTGACCTGGAGGGCCGGGGCCTCGGTGCAGGCGGCGATGCACTCCACATCTTCGAGGGTGAACAAGCCGTCGGCGGTGGTGCCACCCACCTTCACGCCCAGTTTCTTCTCGGCATGTTCCAAGAGGTTCTCGGCGCCCAGCAGCTGGCAGGCGATGTTGGAACAGATGTTGATCACGTACTTGCCGACGGGATGGAACTTGAACATCTCGTAGAAGGTGCCCGTGCCCCGCACCTCGGCGGGGGTGGTCCCGGTGAGCTCCGCGATGTGGCGCATGGCGTCTTCGGTGACCCAGCCGTCTTGTTCCTGCGCAAGGTGCATGAGCGGTATGAGAGCCGACTTCGGCAACGGGTAACGGGAGATGATCTCCCGCGCGATGGCTTCGTTGTCGGGAGTGAATCTGCTCATCGGTCGACCTCGCCCATGATCGGATCAATCGACGAAATGATGGCCACACCGTCGGCGATCAGACCGTTTTGCATCAGATGCGGCATGCTCTGAAGGTTGATGAAACTCGGAGAGCGCACGTGCATCCGATAGGGATGTGATGAACCGTCGCTCACGATGTAGACGCCGAGTTCACCACGAGGTGATTCGACCGCGGCGTAGGCCTCACCGGCCGGCACCTTGTAGCCCTCGGTGAAGATCTTGAAATGATGGATCAGCGCTTCCATCGACTCGTCGATGCGGGCCCTCGGCGGAGGCGTGACCTTCTTGTCCTGTACCCGGTAGTCGCCGCTGGGCATCATGTCGAGAATCTGGCGGACGATCCGAATCGACTCGCGTATCTCGTTGAGTCGAATCGCGTATCGGTCATAGCAGTCGCCATAGGTGCCCACGATCACGTCGAACTCGACCTGGTCGTAGGCCAGGTAGGGCTCGTCGCGACGCAGATCCGAAGGTACCCCGGTGGATCGCAGCAGCGGCCCGGTTGCCGACAACGCGATCGCCTCCTCAGGGGCCATGGCACCCACACCCTGCAGACGTGCCCGCCAGATCGGTTGACCGGTCATGAGCGTGTCGTATTCCTCGAGACGGGGAGGGATTATCTCGAGGAGTCGGGCGACGTCGAGTTGCCAGTCGTCGGGGAGATCGGCGGCGACTCCTCCCGGCCGGATGTAGTTGTGGTTCATGCGGAGGCCGGTGACCTTCTCGAAGAACCGGAGAATCTCCTCGCGCTCACGCCACCCGTAGATCATCATCCCGACAGCGCCGAGATCCATGCCGTTCGAAGCCATGAACAAGAAGTGGGATGCCATGCGATTGAGCTCGCACATCATCATGCGAATCCAGGTGGCCCTTTCCGGTACCTCGATGCCCAGCAGCTTCTCGGTGGTGAGCGAGAAGGCCAGTTCGTTGAACAACGGTGAGGCGTAGTCCATCCGGGTGACGTTGGTGCAACCCTGGAGATACGAGAGCTGTTCGCCCTGCTTCTCCATGCCGGTGTGGAGGTATCCGACCACGGGCTTCGACCGCAGGACCGTCTCACCCTCCATCTCGAGCATGAGGCGTAGAACGCCGTGGGTGGACGGATGCGACGGGCCCATGTTGAGCAGGACCCGCTGGTCGTCGTCGGGGGTGTTGGGATCGTTGCCGATCTCAGCGGCTTCGGCATCGGACATTCGCAACACGGCACTGTCGTCGCCACGCCTGCGAACACGCTCCGCGGAAATCTCGGTGAGGCTCATCGCTTCATGCCTTCGTCCTTGAACTGAACCGGGATTTGCCCGACCGCGTAGTCCTTGCGCAGGGGGTGGCCGACCCAGTCGTCGGGCATCAGTATTCGGCACATGTCGGGGTGATCGGCGAAGACGATCCCGAACATGTCGTATACCTCACGCTCCAGGGCCTCGGCCCCCGGCCATACGTCGAACAGCGTGGGCAACGTCGGTTCGTCGGCCGGTACCTGGGCCCGGAGACGGAGACGTTCACGGCTCGACACGTTGGAAAGATGCGCAACGACCTCGAAGCGCTCGGCGTTGATTCCGTCGGGGAGACCGCGAGGTGCGCCGTAGGTGAGGTAGTCGACCGCGGTCAGATCGGTGAGGTGATCGAACCCCTCGGCTCTCGCGGCCTCGGCCACGCCGAGCCACTCCTCCGGAGAGGGGTGGATCGTGGACACACCGAGTGAATCACTGAGCGGAACTCCGAATCGGGTGGGGGGCTCGGGCTGCGGATCGGGCGCGGCGACCTCCTCCGACTCGTCTACTTCTGTTGACTCGCTCATCGAGCCCCCCGAATCTCCAAGGGTGCCGACTGACCGTCGCGCTGCTCGATGGTGATGCCGGCACCACCACCGTTGTCGGAACGTCGCTGCAGAATCTCGCCGGTCTGGATCTTCTCGTGAAGCGTGAAGATCGCGTGCATCAGGGTCTCGGGGCCGGGCGGGCATCCCGGTGCGTATACATCGACGGGTACGACCTCGTCGACACCCTGCACGATCGCGTAGTTGTTGAACATTCCCCCGGTGGACGCACACACGCCCATGGAGATGACCCATTTCGGCTCCATCATCTGGTCGTAGACCTGACGAAGGACGGGAGACATCTTCTGGGACACCCGGCCGGCCACGATCATCAGATCGGCTTGGCGCGGGGAAGCCCGGAACACTTCCATGCCGTAGCGGGCGAGGTCGTAGTGGGCGGCCCCCGCGGCCATCATCTCGATGGCGCAGCAGGCCAACCCGAATGTGGCCGGCCACATGCTGCGGGTGCGGGCCCACTGCACGAGGCTCTCGACCTGACCGGTCACGAAATTGTATTCAAGACCCTCGAGGCCGTTTTCCTTCACATCGCCGATCAGCCCCATCAGGCCGCCTCCTCGTTGCCTACCGGCCCGGGTCCCCGGTCCTCGAGCCCGACACGGCGAATGGTGGACGTGGTGGTGCGCGCCGACGACACGGAACCGTCGGGACGAGCCACCTGCTTGAGCGGGCCCCATTCGAGAGCGCCGTTGCCGATCAGGTAAACGAACGATTCGAACACGGCGAACGAGAAGATCAGCAGCGAGCCCAAGCCGAACAGGCCGAGCCCGTGATGGGCGACGGCCCATGGGTAGAAGAAGATGATTTCAATGTCGAAAACGATGAAGATCATCGCCACCAGGAAGAACCGCACCGGGAAACGCTCGGGGGTGTCGCGGGTGGGCACGATCCCGCACTCGTAGGCGTCGAGTTTCGGTTGGGTCGGCTTGCTGGGTGCCAGGATGCCTGAGAGCACCAAGCTGACAGCAGAGAACAGGGTGGCGATCGCAAGTAACGCCAGCAGGGGGAGATACTGGCCAAGCATGTTCTACGCCGTTTCTTCCTGGAATTCGGCTCTTCTTCTCATGGCTTCCTTGTCTCGCTCGTGGAGCATGTAGACCAAGGCTGCGAAGATCAGGCCGGAACCTATTGCGATCAGTGCCGGCTGGACCCTCAGATTGCCGAGGTCTCGAATCATCACGACCGAGATTATCGGCTGGGTGGGGTCGGCCATGGCTCGGGGAGGGGCCTCGCCGGGAATAGTGACCAAAGACCCGGGTGTGACCCTCTGCACCTGGACGATGCCGTAACGGGTCGGATGTGTGATGGTGAGCGCCGACTTGATCTGGGTGTAGATGCGATCCCATCGGGTGGGATTGGGCGGAAGGGGCGACTTTCCACCGATGGTGTAGGCGTCGAGGACCTTGAACTCTGTCGTGTCGGTGAAACCGAAATCGGGACTGGCGGTGAGAACCGCCCCAGCCGAAGCATTGATCTCACCGGATTCCGCGGTCGAGAGAAGGTTCCAGCCACCGAACGCCGGGTTGGACTCATCGACCAATTCCGGGGCGACCGCGTCGAGTTCCGACAATGTGACCGCTTCGTGGAGTGCCTGGGTCTCCTCGATCAACGCCTGAATCTCGGCATCGGTCTTTCCGGCCAGTTCGGCAGGAGGGAGCGAATCGCGGCTGACGGGTCCGAACTCCGCGAGAGCCACCGGGTCGTTGGACGCAACCACGAGGTCGTAAGCCCTCGGAAGGGCCTCGCTGCGGAGCGTGTTGGCTCTGTCGAGCGCGGCCAGCGTGAGGTCACCCTGATCGGCGGACGCCACGATTTCGACGGGCTTCCACGTCGGCGAGGTGCCCTTGTAGCCGATGCCGTAGATCCACCAGACGGTGGCCAGAATGGTCATCCAGCCGAACAAGCCGGCCAAGGTGAGCAGTGTGCCGAGACGAGGGCCCGAGTTGCTGCTCAGCAGCACCCACACCGAACCCATCAGCACGACGATTCCGACGAGCACGGCCATGAAACCGCGCATCTGCGGATCCCACGCCAAGCCGGCTATTACGTGAATCATCTGCATCAGAGGTTCCTCTCGAACGCAACGACGGCGTTGATCTGCTCAGGTGTGAGAAGGCCCGGGTAGGTCACTCCCACACCGTCATCGGTGCGGGGCCCGAAGCCCGGCATCTGTCCGTTGCCACCGGATCCACCCTTGCCGTAGGTCTTTCCGATGGTCTGGCCCTCGCTCACGAAGGCGGCATGTTCGGCAGCGGTCTCGAATTGATCGAGGGTGGTGCCGTTGGTGAGGTTGGGCCCGAAGAATCCACCGCCCTGCTTGTATTCGGACAGCAACGGTTTGTCGGTCCCGTTTTCGGCGATGGTACGGGGAGCGGTTGCGTCGTATGACCAACCCGATGTGTGGCACCTGGCGCAACTGTAGGTTCCGCCGCTGGCTTGATTCGTGAAAATGATCTTGCCGTAATCGAGGTAGATCTGCTGGTCGGGCACCTTGCCGGGCTCGGACAGAAGTTCGAGCGCGGCCTTGCTCAGTGCCGCCTGGGCGTCGGCCTTTTCTGTCTCGCTCGCGGCGGCCGACACCTGGGCAGCCAGCGTGGCATCGTTTTCAAGAGCCATATGCTCGGCGGTTGCCACGACGGCATCCTTCGCTGCGAGCCACTGATCGACAGCCGCGCTAATGGAAGCAGCAGCATCGGATCTGGCCGCATTGACTGCGCCGCTGGCGTCGGCGATGGCCTGCACGTTGTCAGGATCGGTGTTCTCCGGATCGAGAGCCGCCAAGGCCGCCTCGGCATCTCGAATGGCCACGGCCCAGTCGGCCGGACTCTCGGCGATCAGCTTCTCGGCAACGCCATCGCGTATGCCCTGCGAAACCTCGCTGCGAATGGTGGCCTCGTCGATCTGAATGCTGCGCAGATAGAAGATTGCGGTCTCGAGCTCCTGCTCCGACAGCGGCCCGCCTCCGGGGCCGCCCCAGGCCGGCATCACACCGTTGCGTCCGAAGTTGAGAACGTGGAGAACCTCATCCTCGCTGAATCTGGACAGAACGGTGTTGAGAGCGGGAGCCTTCCAGCTGACCTGGGCGATGAAGTTGCCGTCGGAGCCGATCAGAGACTTCGACACCGAACCGCCGGTGCCATCAGGGCCGTGACAGCTGACGCACTTGGCACCCTCGGTGTAGAGCTCGCGGCCCCGATCGGTGAACACCCGATCGGTGTCGGCCACCAAACCATCGTGACGGCCGGGCTCTCCCAGCCAGTAGAGCGGAAGCGAGACCGAGACCACGGTGAGAAGCACCAGACCGGCAGCAAGAGTGCGATCGAGATGACGCCCCTCCAGCTCCTCATCGGACAGGTAGGGCATTCGATTCGGGGCGAGTTCAATCTCGGAACCGACCTCGGGCTTGGCGCCTCGAATGTTGAAGTAGATGTAAAGGATCCCACCGACGAAGACAATCGCCAGAATGACGAATCCGATGGTCCGTTGTGTTGTTGCGGCGAAAAGCATGCGCGTTCAGTAATTCTCGTGGGTCTCGGGGATGCTTGCGGGTCTAGCCGTGTGCTTTGATCTTGCCGATGCAGTGAGGCCCCTCGGCCTCTTGCCCGGTGGTGTTGGTGCCAATTGGTGGGCCTTGAATGATGGTTCCGGTGTCGACGGTGAGCGATCCGTCGGCGCCGATGGTCATGGCGAAGCGGTCCATGCCCCTCGGTGCGGGCCCACCCTTTTTCTCGCCCACCTGGTTGTATTGCGAACCATGGCAGGGGCACTCGAACCACTGCGAGGTGACACAGCTCGGCACTCGGCAACCAAGGTGGGGACATTTCTGGTAGAGGGCGACGATTCCGCCATCGAGACCGAGATTGTGGCCGGCCAGCATGCCGGAGAGTTCGGCCGGGGAGTATGTGGCCGCGGCCTTCTCGGCGGCACCATTCGGGTATTCGGTGAGCCACATACGACCCTCGGCCTTGTAGAGATAGCCGTTGCCGGCCCGAATGTCGGCCAGGAGCGACGACACCAGACCGACCTTGATCTTCGAGCCGAACCCGCCGGACACCTGAGGCCAGAGGAAGGCAATGGCGGCACCACCGAAACCGGCCAGACCCAATCCGAACATCAACACGATGCTGCGGTTGAAGAACTGTCGACGGGTTACGCCGAGAGTTTCGGGGTCGGCGGGCACATACGCCGCCGGAGGAGCACCCTTGGCGGCCACCACGAGCTCGGCGCGGGCGTTCTTGCGCTCGAGAAGTGCGGCCTTCTCGACCTGCTGACCGGTGAGTTGTTCCTCGGCCCCCAGTTCGGTGTTGGCGGCGTCACGCGAGCGTGTCTCCCGCGACAACACGCCCACTGCCTCACTTGTCTGGCGACTTCTGGCCACTGCGAAAACCGCGATCGCGGCAAGAAGGACACCGGCCACTACTGCGACGACGATCACGATCTACCTCCAACGGTCATCTTCATATTGGTGTCAGACATTTTGGTGCCACCTTGAGGGTGAGCGAGGGCGGGGGCGGATATGGACATCAGAGTTCGAAGAAGAGGCCGGCTTGCCACGGGAACACGAAGTTGAATCCCGGGCCACGGAAGAACGAACCGATGATCACGAGAACTGCCCAGAACATCATGTGGATGGTCATGAGCGAGATCGCGAACTTGCGGTCTTCGGGCTTCTGCGAGGGGTTCTTGTCCATGTAGGGGGCAAGGATCAGGAGGAAGATTCCCATTCCGGGAATGGTCACACCGGCGACCATCGGATGGAACATGGTGAGAAGTTCCTGCAGACCCAGGAAGTACCACGGGGCCTTCGACGGGTTTGGGGTCTTGTTGAAGTTGGCGTGTTCGAGCAGCGGTGCGTTGACAAAGATCGAGAAGATCGTGGTGAACGCGGTGATGAACAGGGCGGCCACGAACTCGATCACGAGCAGGTGAGGCCAGGTGTGAACCTTGTCGACCGGCTTGGCCTTCACGTCCTGAATGGAACCCGACTTGACGACGGTGAGAAGGCGCTGGGTGTGACCCTCGGGACCGGACACCAGCGGCGGACCGTCGGGGGCGGCTGGTGGGGAACCAGCGGGTGTGGCGGTGGCAACACCGGAGCCCGAGGCCTCGGCCTCGCCGCCGGCCCGTTTTGCCTTGGCTGCTTTGGCTCGTTCGAGAAGGTGGGCGGGAATCTTCGAAGCGGCTTCCGACTGTTCGGCGGTGAGCTCGGGCTCTGCCGCCGCGGCGCTCTCGCCGGCCGCTTTGGCCTTGGCCGCTTCGGCCCGCTTGCGGAGGTGTTCGGGAATCTCGGTCATCTGTGGATCTCCTGTACCGGCCTAGAGGGGTCCCGAGATTCCGCCGTCCTTGCGGACCCGCCAGAAGTGAATCGCCATGAAGATGACGATCACGAACGGGAGCATCAGGACGTGGAGTACGTACCAGCGAATAAGAGTGTCGGTGCCGATTTCGGCACCACCGAGCAGAACGAAGCGGACCTGGGATCCGAGAACCGGTGTGTAGCCCATCATGTTGGTGCCGACGGTGACTGCCCACAGAGCGAGCTGATCCCATGGGAGGAGGTAGCCGGTGAAGGACAGAAGCAGGGTGAGGGTGAGCAGCACCACACCGATCACCCAGTTGAACTCACGGGGTGGTTTGTAGGCCCCGTGGTAGAACACGCGCGCCATGTGGAGGAACACGGTGAGCACCATCAGGTGGGCCGCCCATCTGTGCATGTTCCTCACCAGCAGGCCGAAGGTGACCGAAGACTGGAGGGTGTAGATGTCGTTCCACGCCGCGGCCGCGGTGGGCCGGTAGAAGAACATCAAGAAGATGCCCGTGACTGTGAGCAGGATGAACAGGAAGAAGCTGAGGCCACCCAGACACAGGGTGTAGCTGACCTTCACCGCGTGGCGCTTCACCTTCACCGGGTGGAGGTGGTAGAGCACGCTGTTCATGATCACGTAGGAGCGATTCCTGGGGCTGTCGGTGTAGCCCTTCCGGAAAATCGAGCCCGGGCGGAAAATCGAATTCCACGCTTGGGATCCCTGAATCGAGTTGCCCAGTTGCGACATCTGATCCTGAACCCGCTGGGGCATCGGTTTCTTTATCTCATCATCGATTTCGGTGGCCATGGTCTGACCGTTCCTCCTGTGTGTCGTCGGCCTCAGCCGAGACGCATTCCGTATCCGTAGCCGTGGGCATTGGTTCTCTGGTGTCCATCTCCGTTGGCCGACGGATCGCCGACCTTTCCGAGGATGATCACTCCGGTTGGGCACCTGTCGACACACAACGCGCACCGTGTGCACACGTCGTCGTCGATGGTGAATATCACGTGGTCGCTGGGATCACTACCGGGAAGTTCGGTTCCGATGGCCTCGTCTATGGCATCGGGCCGCACCATGTGGATGCACTTCCACGGACAGATGTCGACGCAGCCCTCGCACATGATGCACTCGGACTGGTCGATGTGAATGAATTGCTTGGGCTTGACTGCCTTCGCCAGCCACGCTGCATCGACCTCTCGCAGGACATAGTCGTCGCGAAAGGCCGGCAGTGGCGGGTTGGCATCGGTTTTTGTCACGCCTCGACGCCCTCCTTCACGAGGGGTCGTCCGAAGTGGGAACGGGTTGGGGTCTTGGCAGCGGGCGCCTTGCCGCGCTCCTGCCAGATCTTCCACATTGCCATGTTGATACCGAGGCCGACGACGTAGATCATCGTGGCGATGATGTCACGAATGGTCTCGTAGCTGATGGTGATCGGGAAAGATCCACCGAAGGCCTTGGGCTGAAGGATGTTTCCCCATCCGAACATGATCTTGTCGGAGCGCCATCCGAGCTCGTTGTCGGCCCAGCGCAACCACTGGTGGGGCACGACGCCGTAGGACCAGAACAAGATGAAGAACACCACGAATGCGCCGAGCATCGCCTCACCCCAGGTGAGCATGGCATCAGGGGCGCGGCGCTTCGAGTAGCGCACGATCGCACCGCACAGGGCGAGGCTGATGAACGTTGAAAGTGTGAATGCAACCACGTGCGATCTCCTTGTGGATCACATTTAATCCAACGGACTTAGTGAATCCACGCACAAGTGTAGACCCGAAGGCACTCGACCCTCGGATTGGATTGAGGGTCTACCACGATCCGCTCGGTTTCGGCACATTCCCGGCCAGACATTTTCGGTGATTCGCGTTGGGTTTGCGCCGACCGGCGTCGCTGCCCCTATCCTGCCGTCGTTGGATGCGCCCTGCATCGACCCGACCCGACACCCAAGCGGAGACAGCGGTGACCGAAATCCCAGCACACCTCCTCGCCCGCGCCAAGCAGGCGCGTGCCGCCAAGAAGGGCGAAGAGGCCCCCGATGAATCTGCCGCGGCCTCTCCCGCAGCGGCAGCGAAGCCGTCGCCGGCACCCACCCCGGCAGCCGCGGTTCCGACCGAGCCCGACAAGCCCGAGCCGGTGCCGCCCTACATAGAGGCCGCCAAGAGTCGGAAGATCCTGCCCGTATGGATCATGCCGGTGTTGCTGTTCCTGCCCATCTGGGCAATCTTCTACGTCGGCTTCCTCGAGCGTCCCCCGGCACCTCCCACCGGCCTCGCATTCGTGGGCAGCACGGTCTACAACACCCAGGGCTGCTCCGGCTGCCATGGCGCCAATGGCCAAGGTGGAAGCGGCCGTCAGCTCAACAGCGGCGAGGTGCTGCTCACCTTCCCCGACCTCCAGACCCAGATCGACGCGGGTGTGTCAGCTCCCTTCGATGGTCTTGCCGGTCAGATCTCATGGGTCATAAACGGCACGGCCGGCACCCGTCAGGCGATTGGCGGCGCCTACGGCGACCCGGCTCGACCCGGA
>JAJRXJ010000105.1 GCA_024276355.1 Actinomycetes bacterium
CTCGCGGCCATCAGCCCGATGTCGGTGATCGAGGACAGCTACCGGTCGGTCATCTATCCGGGGGGCATCTACAACAACGGCTTTGCCAAGAGTTGGGGAGACAACCGCCAGGGTTCGACCGAGGCCTACGGTCAGGCCTGGGTGAAGGATCAGGTCGACAACGGCGACACGATCTGCGAGGCCAACCAACTCCTTCGCAGCCAGAACGTCGACCTGGCGAAGACCGCGGCCGCTCTGGCCTACTGGTCGGACGACCCCGGCAATCGGCTGGCCCCGAGAACGTTCGTCGACAAGATCAACGTTCCGGTTTTCCTCGCCGGCGCATGGCAGGACGAACAGACCGGCCCCCGGTTCGCGACCATGCTCGGCAACTTCACCAACGCGCCGGTCATGGAGGTCTACCTCTACAACGGGGCTCACGCAGATTCTGCCAACCCGCTCACACTCGGCCGGCTGTTCGAGTTCATGGACGTCTACGTCGCCCATCGGACGCCAACCATCGACCCTCTGATTCGTTTCGGGGCGCCCTTGCTCTACAAGCAGGTCTACGGCGTCGACGGTCTCACTCTCCCACCCGACCGGTTCACGTCGCTTGAAGAGGCCAAGGCCGCGCTCGAATCCGACCAGCCGATCCATCTTCTGCTCGAAATGGGTGGCAATCCCGACACCCCGGGCGGGCCCACTCCCCGCGCCGAGATGCAATTCGATTCGTGGCCGCCGCCCGAAGCCGAGCCCGTTTCGTGGGCACTGCGAGCCGACGGCTCGCTCGTGTCGCCCGAACGGACCACAGCAGACACCCAATCGGAGAGCTTCACCGTCGACACCGCCCACTCGCAGGTGGTCACACCCAAGGCCGATGGCGACAACGACGAGTTCGACAATCTGGCTTGGCCGGCCCTCGAGTCCGGCAAGTACCTCAGCTACATCACCCAGCCATTCGACGCCGACACCGTTCTGGCCGGATCGGGCCACGCATCGCTGTGGATCAAGTCCTCGGCCGACGATGCCGATCTGCAGGTGACCATCACCGAGATCCGGCCCGACGGTCAGGAAATGTATGTTCAGAGTGGATGGCTACGAGCGTCACACCGAGCCCTCGACCCGGCCAGGTCGACCGACCTCGTACCGTTCCAGACCCACACCGAGGCCGACGCCGCACCGCTTCCGGCCGGCGAGTTCACCCGTGTCGACATCGAGATATTCCCGGTTGCCCATGTGTTCCGGGCCGGGTCCAGGCTCCGGCTGATAGTCGACAATCCGGGGGGCAACCGCAATCTGTGGAAGTTCGACGTGTTGCCCAACGACGGTGAGACGATCACCGTTGGCAGTGGAGGAGCCACGCCATCGGAGTTGGTGTTGCCGTTCATCTTCGGTGCGAGCGTCCCGCCCGGTCTGCCACCGTGCCCCGGCACGCGCTCACAACCGTGTCGGCCGTTCCCGGACTGATCAGTCGGGGATTCGTCGACCGCTGATCTCGCCAGGGGTGATGGTCATGAACCGGGTCTTCTCACCGTCGGCCCATGGCTCTATCCCGAGGTCTCTTGCCGCTAGCACTTCGTCGAGGTCGTGAACCTCGGCGACTGTTCCGTGAACCACCACGCTCCATCCGGATCGATGGTCCTTGTCGAAGGTGTCGACCTCAAAGGCCGCGAGACCGGTCAATACTGCCGCCGCGAGCTTGGTTCCCGGACCGGTGCGAACCACGATTCGTCGATCATCAACCACGTAGTTGACCGGGAAGATGTCGGGTTGATGCCCGTCGATCACCGCCAGCCGGCCGATCCCGGATTGGGCGAGGAGTGACCAGCACTCGGTCTCGTTGAGTTCCGTCAACCCGGTTCTCGGATCGAAATCAGCCTCGTTCTCCATTGTCAGTCGCTCCCTTGTGGGTGTCGGCTCGGCCCGCCCAGCGTGTCACCCACATTGTCACGGCATCAGTGCCAAAGGTCATCGCCGGGCCGTCGGTCGACAAATGTCCGGATATTTGATTCACTATGCTTCCCAAGCACAACCAGTGACGATCGTCACGTCAGGTGTAAAATGATCTTCACCCAGTACTACCTCGACTGCCTGTCCCAGGCCTCCTACCTCGTCGGCGACGAAGGTACCGGGCGCGCGGTCGTGATCGATCCACGGCGCGACGTCGGCGAATACGTGGCCGATGCCAAGGCCGCCGGGCTCACCATCGAGATGGTCATCGAGACCCACTTCCATGCCGACTTCCTCTCCGGACATCTCGAGTTGGCCCATCAAACCGGCGCCGAGATCGGATACTCGTCGGTGGCCACACCCGAGTTCGATTTCCGTCCACTCGGGAACGGAGAGCGCCTGGTGCTCGGCGAAGTTGTTCTCGAGTTCCGCCACACGCCGGGACACACCCCCGAGTCACTGAGCATCGTCGTATGGGAGCACGCCGAAGACCCCGAGCCATACGGCGTGCTCACCGGTGACACCCTGTTCATCGGCGACGTCGGCCGACCTGATCTCCTCACGTCGATCGGATTCAACCGCGACGATCTCGCCGGTCAGCTCTACGACAGCCTCCACACCCAGATCCTCACCCTCCCCGACTCCACGCGGGTCTATCCGGGGCACGGCGCCGGATCAGCGTGTGGAAAGAACCTCTCCACCGACACATGGTCGACCATCGGCGATCAGAGGGTCACCAACTACGCGATCGCCGCGCCCGACAGACCGACGTTCATTGAGCTGGTCACCGAGGGTCAGCCGGCGGCGCCGGCCTACTTTGCCTACGACGCGTCGCTCAACAAGCAGAACCGCGATCTTCACGACGAGACCGTCGCCCCGGTATCGCTCACGCTCAGCCAAGTCGACCAGCTTGTCGCCGACGGGGCCGTGCTGGTCGACAGTCGCGATGCCGACGCTTTCTCACAGGGCCACCTACGGGGTTCGATCAACGTTGGCCTCGCCGGTCGCTATGCCGAATACGCCGGCTCGGTGGTGTCTCCCCACGACGACGTCATCTTGGTCACCGAGCCCGGCGGGGAACTCGAGTCGAAGAACCGCCTGGCACGAATCGGCTTCGACCGGGTGATCGGCCATCTCGCGGATCCCTACGGCGTCATGGAGGCCAACCCGGAGCGAACCACAACCGCCTCCCGCGTCACCGCATCACAACTCGACGATTGCCTGGCCGACATCGAGGGGTTGCAGTTGGTCGACGTTCGTCAACCCGGAGAGGTGGCGCTCGGCACCATCGAAGGTGCCCGGGAGATCCCGGTCGGTCAGATCCCCACCCGTCTCGACGAGCTCGACCCCAACCGTCCCACCATCGTGTTCTGCGCCGGTGGATACCGGTCGGCCGTGGCCGCCAGCGTGCTGCGGGTCAACGGGTTCGACGACGTCTCCGACCTGATTGGCGGCTATGGGGCATGGGGACTTGTTCATCCCGGGTGATCGACGCCTGCAGAAATATCCAGAGTTAGCGGATTATCAACTTGGCGTTGGCTAATGTTTCATGCTCCGGTAACCGTAGGCAGCTTGGCTGTCTCTGACAGGCCCATCAGCCTGCCCCGGAATCCGATAACCCTGGAGGGAACCCCTTGATGGAACGTAGATCCAATCGGCTTGTGTGGCTTTTTGCCATCCTCGCCACATTCTCGCTGATCGCCGCCGCGTGCGGCGACAGCGGTGGCAGCAGCAATGCCCAAGCCACCACCACAACTGCGGACAGCGCGCCAACCACAACCGCTGCCGCACCTGCAACCACCACAACCGCGGCAGACAACTCCTGCACCGGAACCACCGCTTCCGAGCTCGCCGGCCAGTATCCCGGCCAATTCGAGCTTGCCGAATACGAGTCGGCCGCCGGATGCACCATGAAGTTCAGCGAAAACCCGGACATCGGTTCTCTGGCCTCTCGCATCACCCACATCACCGGTGATCTTCCGCCCGTGGCCGATCGTCTGCCCTCTGAGCCCCTGGTCATCGCCCCCAGCGAAGCCATCGGCACCTACGGCGGCATCTTCAACGGCCTCTCCCGAGCCAACGAAGCCGGCACCTCCGACCTCTTGTCGTTCCGCCACGTCAACCTCGTGCGGTTCGCCCCGGATCTGGTCACCATTCTTCCCAACGTCGCCAAGTCGTTCGAGTTCAACAGTGATTTCACCGAACTCAGCTTCACCCTTCGCGACGGCATGAAGTGGTCGAACGGCGAACCCTTCACCTCTGAAGACGTGCGTTTCTGGCTCGAGGACCTGGTCGAAAACCAGGACATCGCCGGAGACCTCCGTAGCAACTTCATCATTGGCGGAGAGCCGCTGGGCATCAAGGTCATCGACGATCTGAACTTCAAGTTCATCTTCGGCGCCCCCACCCCGGGCTTCCTCGGAACCCTGGCCACCACCTTCGTCCAGTTCTTCCAGCCCGACGAGTTCCTCAAGCAGTTCCACCCCGACTACAACAGCTCGGTGACCAGCACCGACAAGATCCTCGAGATGTGGTCGCCGTCCAACTGGAAGGACGTCGGATCTCCGTGGCTCACCGGCACCGGCGACGTATGGACCCCCACCCTCGAGCCGTTCATCGTGGTCGACGAGTCCACCGAAGAGCGTCACTTGGTCGCCAACCCGTACTTCTTCGCCGTCGATACCGCCGGCAACCAGCTTCCCTACATCAACGAGATGTCGGAGAAGTTCGTCGAAGACAGCCAGGTCGCCCAGTTGCGCATCACCAACGGTGAAGTCGACTACAAGACCCAGGGTCTCACGATTGCCGACTTCCCGGTTCTCAACGACAACCAGGAGGGTGGCAACTACAAGGTTCAGCTGGCTCCGTCAGCAGGAACCAACGTGTTCTACGCCTTCAACCTGGCAATCGCCGATCCGACCCTGAACGCGGCCTTCAACGACGTTCGCTTCCGCGAAGCGTTCTCGCTGGCTCTGAACCGCGATGAGATCAATCAGCTGATCTACTTCGGACAGGGCATTCCGCAGCAGTCCACACCGGCCGATCCCAACACCGTTGGCTTCGTGACCGATGATCAGCTCAATGCGTTCATCGACTACGACCCGGCGCAGGCCAACGCCCTGCTCGACGAGATGGGCCTGGCCCCCGGTGCCGACGGCTGCCGCATCAACATCAACCTCAACTTCTCGGATCAGGGTTCGCCCGCCGACATGCACGAGTTGGTGCGTGGATACGCCAAGGACGTCGGAATCTGCATCACGGTCAAGCAGGTCAGCTCCGACCAGTACCGTGAGGCCGCAGCCCGCAATGAGCAGGAGATGCTCACCTGGGCCAACGACGGCACCACCGGCGCCTTCATCGTGGGCGCAACCAACCAGCTGGTTCCACCGTTCGGTCAGTTCTTCAACCCGGGCCCTGCTCTCCACTGGGAAGCGGCAACCACTGGTGTCGACAACGGCGTCGACCCGGTCGAACCTCCGGCCGACGTCAAGAGGCTGATAGACCTCGTCGCCCAGTTCCAGCAGGCTCCTCTCGGTTCGCCCGAGAGCGACAAGCTCGGACACGAGATCGTTCAGATCCACGTCGACAACCTGTGGAAGATCGGCACGATCGGATCGGTGCCCGCACCGACGATCTTCAGCAACGATCTTCACAACCACCCGGACTTCACCGTCCACACCTACGACTTCTACTGGTCGTACCCGTTCAACACCTACTCCTGGTATCTCCAGCGAGGCTGATAACGGGTACTTTCCCGGAACGTAGTTTCATATAGCGGGGATTCTCACTCGCCGGGCTCGCAAGGAGCCCGGCGAGTGGGGCCCTGTGTTCTGACAACGCCAGCAATCAGAGGGCCGAAGGGAGTCGAACCAAGTAATGGCCAGGTACACGCTTCGGCGACTTATCGGCGGAATCATCACACTCACGGTTGTCTCGGTGATCATCTTCTGGATCATCGAGCTGCCACCCGGAGACGCCGCAGACATCTATCTGGCCAAGAAATTCCAGGGCGGATCGGTCGTGAGTCTCAGAGAGATCGAAGCGGTTCGTCAGAGCTTCGGCCTCAACGATCCCTTCATCGTCAGGTGGTGGGACTGGATCAGCGGAATAATCTTCCACTGGGACTTCGGCCAGTCTCTCACCAACGAGACCCCGGTCAACAAGCTCATCGGCGACCGGATGCTGCTCACCACCATCATCATTTTCGCCACATTGTTCCTCACCTACGCGCTGGCCATTCCGATCGGCGTCTACTCGGCGGTTCGGCGCTACTCGATCACCGACTACACCTTCACCGGCGTCGGATACATCGGTTTGGCGCTCCCCAACTTTCTTTTCGCCCTGATTCTTCTGTGGGTTTCGGTCCGCTACTTCGGATCAAGCGTGGGCGGGCTGTTCTCTCCCCAATACAAGGATGCGGGCTGGTCATTCGCGAAGATGCTCGACCTCTTACGACATATGTGGGTGCCGATAATCGTCCTCGGCACCGCAAACCTCGCCTTTCAACTTCAGACCGTACGGGCGATGATGCTCGACGAGATCAACAAGCTCTATGTCACCGCCGCCCGGGCACGAGGCGTGCCGGAGGTTCGCTTGATCACCAAGTACCCGGTCCGCCAGGCCCTCAACCCGATCATCTCGACCTTCGCCTTCGACATCAACAGGGTTCTCTCAGATGCCCCCGTCGTCGCTTTGGTTCTGGCACTACCGGAGCTCGGTCAGCTGCTGATCCTTTCGTTGCTCGACCAGGACACCCAAGTGGCCGGCGCCATTCTCTTCATCATGAGCATGATCTACGTGCTCGGTAATTTCGTGTCCGACCTGGTTCTGGCTGCAGTCGATCCCCGCGTGAAGTTGGGCGGCTGACATGAAACTGCCCAAGCTTCTCTCGAGGACCAGATCGAATCCGCAGAAAGACAGCGACCCGTCGCAGTTGGCAGCAGATCAACTTTCCGAAGCCACCCAGTGGCACATGGTCTGGGTGCGATTCAAGCGTCATCGGCTGGCCATGGTGTCGGCAGGAATCCTCAGCCTCTATGTACTGGTCGTCTTCTTCGCGGATTTCATCGCCCCCTACGGTGCCACCACCCGCGACACCAACTATCTCAAGGGCCCACCGGAGATCGTCAAGATCTGGGACGGCGGCCCGACCAGACCCCACATAGATTCCCAGATGACCACCCGCGGTGGTGTAGAAGACGGTTTTGCCTTCAAGGTGCAGGGGCTCGACTCCAATCAGCAGATCCGCTGGTTCGTTCACGGCAAGAAGTGGACCTTCCTCGGCCTGTTCGAATCCGACTTCCACCTGTTCGGCGTCGGCGACGAGCAGATTCCGGTCGTCAAGATCAAGGCTCCCTCGAGCAGCAACGGAATCGGCTCCCTGGGCGGGGGCAACTCGACATCCTCCGACGGGACAACCGACGATCCGTTCGCCTCGATCCAGCGCGACGAGAACGGCCACTTCCAGATTGGCGGCAACGCGACAACCACCACTGCCGCACCAGTCACCACGACCACCCCCGAGTCGGCACCGGACACCACGGCCGCGGAACCCGAGGTCATCGAGACCGTGACGGCCCCCGGGTTCATTCATTTGCTCGGCACCGACGGCTTGGGACGCGACCAATTCAGTCGAATAATGGTGGCCACCCGAACCTCCATGACCATTGGCTTGGCCGGTCTGTTCACCGCCTTTTTCCTGGGGCTCATTTTCGGTGGCATCTCCGGCTTCACCGGTGGATGGATCGACTACGCCATCCAGCGTTTGATCGAGATCGTGAGGTCGATTCCCACGATCCCGTTGGTGATGGGCCTGGCGGCGGCATTCCCCCAGGATTGGACCAACCAGAAGATCTTCTTCTTCACCGCGATCATTCTCGGGCTCGTCGGTTGGACCACCCTCGCCCGCCGTATCCGGTCGATGCTCCTCACCCTTCAAGACGAAGACTTTGTCGTCGCGGCCCGACTCGCCGGTGCCGGTCCGTTCCGAATAGTCACTCGCCACATGCTCCCCACCTTCTTCAGCTACATCGTGGTCACATTGGCGATCGAGTTCCCCTACATGATTCTTGCTGAGTCCGTGCTGTCGTTCATCGGCTTGGGGCTCAGGCCGCCCACGGTCAGTTGGGGTGTCCTTTTGCAGGACGCCCAGAAGGTTGAGGTTCTCGAACAGACCCCGTGGCTGCTGGCGCCGGCAGGCTTCATCGTTGTTGCGATTCTCGCGTTCAACTTCCTCGGCGATGGCCTCCGAGATGCTGCCGATCCCTACCAGGAGTCGTCATGACCGCACCAGACAAGCGGATCATGCGGGTCCGCGACCTCGGAATCACCTTCCGCACCGAGGACGGCGATGTCCGCGCCGTCGATGGGATCGACTTCGATGTCGACGAGGGTCAGATCCTCGGGCTGGTTGGTGAGAGCGGGTCGGGCAAGAGTGTCTGCACCCGCGCTCTGATCCAATTGCTTCCTTCCACCGC
Organism: Actinomycetes bacterium; assembly: GCA_024276355.1. Lineage (GTDB taxonomy): Bacteria > Actinomycetota > Acidimicrobiia > Acidimicrobiales > Aldehydirespiratoraceae > SZUA-87. Next base: position 8,406 of record JAJRXJ010000105.1, read on the forward strand.
GAAGCTCGACCCCGACTCACGAATGGAACTGTCGACGGCCGACGGCATGGTCGACATCGCCAAGCTCCACCGCCGCGACAAGCGCCTGCAGAGCATACGTGGCGGTGAGATCGCCATGATCTTCCAGGAGCCGATGTCGTCGCTGGCTCCCACCTATCGCATCGGCAATCCGATCATGGAATCGGCGATGCTTCACCGAGACATCACCAAGAAGGAAGCTCGCACGATCGCTCTCGACCTGCTCGAGCGTGTGGGAATCTCCGACCCCGAAACCCGCATCGACCAGTATCCCTTCGAGTTGTCGGGTGGGATGCGCCAGAGGGTGATGATCGCGGTTGCGCTGGCCAGCCAGCCTCGACTGCTCATCGCCGACGAGCCCACCACCGCTCTCGATGTCACGATTCAGGCCCAGATTCTCGATCTTCTTCGCGAACTTCGCGACGAGTTCGGCATGGCCATCATCTTCATCACCCACGATCTGGGGGTGATCTCCCAGATCGCCGACGACGTCGCCGTGATGTATCTGGGCAAGATCGTCGAGACCGGCACCGTTCGCGAGATCATCACCGATCCCGAGCATCCCTACACTTCCAAGTTGTTGGAGGCCATCCCGAGGCTCGACCGCCTGAACGAGCGGCTCACCGCCATCCCGGGAGACATCCCCAGCCCACTGGCCCGACCCTCCGGTTGCCCGTTCCACACCCGATGCGATGTGGCGATCGCCGGTAGGTGTGAGGTCGACGGACCTTCACCGATCGAGATATCGCCCTCGCATTTTGTCAGTTGCCATCTTCACGACAAGGAGTCGGAGGCGTCCAATGTCTGACACGGAGGCGACCCTGGAGACATCGAGGGTCCTTGATGTCGAAGGGTTGGAGGTCCATTTCCCACTGAAGTCCGGACTGTTCAATCGTCAGGTGGGCACCGTGCGCGCCGTCGACGGCGTGTCGTTCACCATCGACAGCAACGAGACCCTGGGGTTGGTGGGCGAGAGCGGCTCCGGCAAGACCACAATCGGGAGATCGATTCTGCGGGCGCTCGATCCCACCGGCGGCACGGTCGGATTTCATCTTGACCACGATGTGATCGACTTGGCCTCGATCTCGGGAAAGAGCCTGCGCCGGATTCGCCAGCACATGCAGATGATCTTTCAGGACCCGTACTCGTCGCTCAACCCACGTATGACCGTCCGCGACATCATCGCCGAGCCCCTGATAGTCAACAAGCTGTGCAAGGGCGACGAGCTCGAGGAGCGAGTACGCGACGTTGCCCTGCGCTGCAAGCTCAACGTTGAGCATCTGAGGCGCTACCCCCACGCGTTCAGCGGCGGCCAACGCCAACGCATCGGCATAGCCCGGGCACTGGTCACCAACCCTTCCTTCGTGGTGGCCGACGAGTCGGTGTCGGCGCTTGATGTGTCGATCCAAGCCGAAATACTCAATCTCCTCGGCGAGCTTCAAGAGGAACTCGGGGTGGCGATCCTGTTCATCGCCCACGATCTGAGCGTGGTTGCCCACCTCTCCCACCGGGTGGCGGTCATGTATCTGGGGCAGCTGGTCGAGTTGGCCGAGACCACCAGGCTGTTCAGCCAGCC
>JAJRXJ010000106.1 GCA_024276355.1 Actinomycetes bacterium
CGGCGCCGGAGATACTCCCCCACTGCCAATACAAGTCATCAGAACCACCCGCTGCGACGGCCTCATCAACGAATACCAAAACGCTTCGCTACAGCGAGGATCTCGACTACGTGGCGTTCGGCATCGCAGGTGCCGACTTCGGGCCGGTCCTGTCGGCTCTGCGCGAGGTGGCCGCAGCCGCGGGGCTTGACGTGGCCGCACCAAGTCAAAGCAGCGCAAGCTCGAGATCCGGCTGCGATTCGACCCGGCAGGCGGTGCGCCGACCGCCAACATCAAAGTCGAGATCAATATCGACGAAGTCGAGCCGCTGCTCGCCCTCCAACGACGAACGCTGCACGTCGACACCCGATGGTGGAGCGGCAAAACGGACGTGCTCACTTTTCACCCTGCCGAGATGATCGGAACGAAGTTCCGCGCTCTCGCACAACGCAGCAAGGGCCGCGATCTCAACGACCTGGAGCTGGCCCACGTCTACCTCGGCCTCTATGACGGGCAGCTCGCCGCGTGTGCTGCGCACTACCTACATCACGAACGAATCAGCTCCAACGAGTTCAAGTCTCGACTCTTCGCTCACCTCAGCGACCCCAACTTCGTCGATGATGTTGCACGGTTCATCACCGACCCGTCACACACGTTCGAGCCCGACCGTCTCGTCGAGAAATGGATCTGGTGGAGCGAGGAATTCCTCGATCGAGCAACAATCGAAGTCGACCTCGCCAACGACGTCCATCAAGCCCGTGACCGGCTCCGCGAGTGGGACGAGCATCGACACGACGGCCTCAACCAATGCACACAGTGGATCACTGAATTCGGTAGTTCGAGGCGATGTGTCAACCGGGTCGCAGCCGAAGAGTCGTGCAAAGCCCATCGACCTGAGTGAAGAGGGATTGACCCTGTGGGGGCCGAGTATTCTGTCGTCGGCGCTGATCAGGGGAAACGCAGCCGAGGCTGACCAACTATGTTCCGCATTCTCTACCACCTCATCGCCATGCTCGCCCGTCTCGCGGTCCGCTCTGATCGTTCCAAGGACCTCGAGATCATCGTGCTGCGCCACCAACTCACCGTCCTACGCCGCCAGATCAACCGACCCGCTATCAACGACGCCGACCGGACCCTGCTCGGCGCCATCGCCGCCGCGCTCCCCCCGCCCACAACGAACAGGCTGGATCGTCACACCCGACACCCTGCTCCGATGGCACCGACGACGAATCGCCAGACACTGGACACATGCCGCCCGAGGACCGGGACGCCCATCGACCGCGATCGAGATCCGCCGACTCGTCCTCCGCCTCGCCGCCGAGAACCCGACCTGGGGCTACCGCCGCATCCACGGCGAACTGGCCAGCCTCGGCCATCGGATCGCGTCGTCGACCGTGTGGCAGATCCTGAAAGCCAGCGGCATCGAACCAGCGCCCGAGCGATCCGAGGTCACCTGGTCGCAGTTCCTCCACTCTCAGGCCGCCGTGGCCTGCGACTTCTTTACCGTCGACACCTCCATGCTTCGCCGCTACTACGTGCTGTTCTTCATCCACGTCCCCACACGGCAAGTGTTCTACGCCTGTGTCACCGCCAACCCGACCGGGGCCTGGACCACCCAAGCCGCCCGCAACCTGTTCCTCCGCCACGGCGACCCGCTCGCCCACTCACGGGCACTAATTCGAGACCGAGGCAGCCAGTTCATCGACACCTTCGACGAGATCTTCCGAACCGAAGGCCTCAAGATCCTCAAGAGCCCGGTCCGCACGCCTGTGGCCAACGCCTTCGCCGAACGCTGGATCGGATTTATCCGCCGAGAGCTCATCGACCGCACCATCATCTGGAACCAACACCAAGTAGAGCAGCTCGTCGTCGACTACGTCGACCACTACAACACCCACCGACCCCACCGCTCCCTCGATCAGCAACCACCACTTGGGACCGAAGCGCCGCCTTCAGTGGTCCAACGCCACCTTCGGGTCGTGAAATCGAGCCGATGCGACGGACTCATCAACGAGTACCGAAACGCCGCTTGACCAGCCACGACCCAATATTCGGCCCCCACAGCCTGCGAACGCTGGAATGGGTGGAGCGACAGGGGTGTGATCGCGTCAGCACGTGTCTGGGCTGAGTAGACCTTGGCGATCGCAGCCTTCGCATCGGCAGTGTCCGGTGACGTGAAGCTCATGTAACTCCAGGGCCAACGAGGTTGTCAAGGGGTCATGCCGTTGGCGCGCCTCGATCTCGGCGCAGGTCGCTAGGCCGACAGGGTGAGCATGACAAAGGCCCGCGCGCCGCAGTCGTACACACCCTTGCCCCCTGAGTCGCGTCGGGCCCCCGAGTTGCCTCGTCGACTCCGGAAGTTGAACTCGCCCGAGACCGCTGGGACGTCGAGAACCGTGACTTCGGTGATCTCGATCTCCTCGTCGAGAGCGATCGTGTCCATAAGGTGCCTAGCGACCAGGTCCGGGTCGGTCACCGCTTTCTCGGAGAGCCGCAAATCGGCGAACCAGAGGAACGACGCGTCCGTGGCGATCAGCGCCGCGGCGGCGCCCACGTCGCCACGCGTGACCGCCTCGGCGAAGTCGACCAGTGCGGCCTCGACATCGGACGCAGCACACGTCGCACCGGGGCGGCTCGGCCCACCCGCCTGCTGACCACGGTCGACGACGTCGCTCGCCGGATCCGAGTCGGCGCACCCGCTGGCCAGCAAGAGACCAGCACAGGCCATGCCCAGGAGGAGTCGGGCGCTAGAGCGCCGAGACAGCGCAAGTGCGCCACCGACGAGAGTGACCAATCCTACGCCGCGCCGTACATGAGCCCGACGGCGGAGGAGGGCGAGGCCACGATCGCGCCGAACCGCGCGTTCGAGGAGTACATGCCCCGAGCTCCGAACACCTCCGTACACGACGCCTGCCACCGCCGCAGTGGCAGGTGACGACGTGGCCAACAGGGCAACCAGAACGTACATGGTCATCAGCCCCGGGCGCGTCACCACCATCATGGACATCTCAGCGGAGTTCTTGATCGACCAACTCACCCAACCCGACCGCCTCGAGACGGTCTCGCGATCGACGCCTACCGCATTGCCGAGGAGTGCGACATCAGCCAGTCCGGCCACGACCGCAACGTAGCCGAGAACGCCCGCTCCGTCGGAAACGCTCGAGGGAAGGAGTTGGTCACCCGACAGGGCGAGCAGTAGTGCCGTCAGCCCGCCGGTGGCGGCGCCGAAGACGCCTGGTAGCACTCGTCCGATCGTCGACCTGGGCACGCCAGCTCTCGCAGCACCGAAGACTGCGTTCGGCCCTCAAGGCAGATGGAGCTGCGCCCCCGCCACAACAACCGCCAGGATGATCGTCAGCCCGGCACGCCCGGACTCGATCGATACCCGCGCAACGGTCAACATGTCCCGATGTAAAACCGGCAGATGCACGGGCTCTTCCCGCTGGGGCAGTGCGACCCAGACCCGCCACTGCAGGTCTGGCAGAAGTCAGCGCAAGCGAACATGTACCCGCTCTGGCATGTATACCAGTAGTTGGGCCCGCCTCCCCAGCCCACGTCCGGGCACAGACCGGTGAGTGGGGTGCAACCGGACGCGCAGCAGCTCGTGCCGGAGCAACAATTGCACTTCTTGAAGCCGAAGCAGCCCGAGCCGGGGGAAGTCATACTGCAGGCCGCTGCGTACGCCGGCGACGCGTTGACGAGGGTCGTCGCAACACCACCGAACAGCGCGCCGCCGAGCATGCCGAGGGCTCGACGGCGCCCGAGAAAGGCACGATCAAGCTCGGGTTCGGTGGGCTGGAAAATTAGCTCGTCTGACGTTGACTCGTCACACGCCCGCGTCGCTCGACCTAGGGGCCGCTGCAGTTCTTCTCGTAGGGACGTCATGTGTTCTCCTTCATCGACTACCGGGTCACGAGGTTGTCCGGAGGAAGGTCTGCAGACATGAGCGCGTCCAGTTCGATGACGTTCGAGGTGTCGGCACTGCCGACCACCACGCCTCGCCGGACCCGCAGCGCCCGCCTCGTTCGCGACAGCTCGAGGGTGCGGGCAGTCTCGGTGGCAACCGGGTCCCGCACCACGCTCACCCACTCTGGCAAGAGTCGCCGAAGCTCGGTGGCGGGGCGGCCGCGCCCTGGGAGCAGCACGGTAAGTGGCACACGTTGCGCAGTCTTTGCCTCGGCCAGACTACGGGCGAACTCGTGGCAACTCTCACACGTGCCCGTGAGCACCAGCACCGCACTTTCCTCGGGGAATGAGTGGGCGAGGTCCGCCGGCAGCGCGGTGCCCAACTCAGGGCCGGTGCCGAGGTCACTCGCGTCGGACATCCGCATGTTGAGGTCGAGTCGAACGCTGATCAAGCTGACCTGTCTCACCAGCAGGACCACGACCAGAGACAGCCCGACGAGCCAGGCAAGCCCGAAGGCGCCGAGGAGTGACGTGCTCACGCGATACCTCCCTGTGCCACAACGAACGGTGCCGGGTTGGCGGTCCGGAGAAAGCGAATCCCCGGCGCCGCTACAGCGGCACAGACGAGAAACGCCGCGAAGGCTGCGGCCTCGAGGCGTTCCGATGTCGACGTGGTGGCCTGCGCCGCTGCGAGCGGCGCGCTGCCGAGCGCCAGTGCAGCCAGAGCCCCTGCTCGTGCCGCGTGCCAGTAGCTCAGCGTCTTGATCTCGTGCGATGGCCCGAAGCACGAACACGAGAAGTCCGAGCCCAGCCAGGTCGCCCGGACGATCCCGAGCGCGAATGCCGCGAACACCACGAAGCAGGCGGAGCCCGCTAGGTACCACATGCCGGTTGCGTTCGTGACCGCCGAAGCCAACAGCACCAACGCGAGTGCCAACTCGAGATACACGAGACGCCTCGCGCTCACATGGCGGTCGAGGATGTCCGGCAGCGCGAAATTCTGGATGGCGACCTCCACGGCTCGCCGATCGAGCGCCTTCGACAGTGCAGCCAGCAACAGTGTGAAGCCGACGACTCCGGCTACGAACGTGGCTACCACGGCGATCACGCGGGCTGCAGCCAACTGGCGACGTTGGACCAACCGCCGGAGTCATCTCGGCGGCGGTGGTAGTAGACCTCGAAGGTCTGGCCGAACGCAGCTGCGTCGATCAGATCCTCTTTCGAGACAACGACGTCGGGTTGTTCGAGACGCTGTAGTCGGATGGCACTCGGGAGATCGATCCGCAACCGGTCCACGGTGACGATCCCGTCTGCCCCGGCCGATGCGAGCGTGGCGCTTCGATACAGGCGGCCGACTGACAGATCGTCTCTCTCAGTAGGTGGAACGACGACCTCGTCGCCGACGCGCATCTGGTGTTCACCCAGAACACGTTGGGCGACCCGCCCGTTGACATCCACGCGAACGTCGCTACCGGTGACTTGGACAACAACTCCTGTTTCGCCTGACACGTCGCCTACCTCTCTGAGTCGGGTTGTGTCTGCGTGCCCCGCAACTGGGTATCGCGTTGCGACTGCACGGCCCGAGTCGTGGGTGCTGGCTCTTATTACGGGCACGGAAGAGAGGCTACAGATCCCCCTCCTCAGTTTACATCGGAAGGCTCAACCTGTCAATATGCAGTTCTGAGACACACGAGTCGAACACAATTCTCGTCTTCATCTCTCACGACCCACAATCAACTTCGAGAATGATCTGAATGATCGATTCGCGTACGTGATCGAAAGAGCAGTCGCGGTATAGCCCGCGTCCAGCGCTCGTACCTCAGCGGTGGACTGCAGCACGGTCGCGGCGACCCGAGGGGCCACGGTCCTCGCCGACGCAGGCTCGTCAGATCTCGAGCACTGCGCGGTCAGCCTCGCTCCGGCGGCCGGAAGAGCGGGTTTTCGCCGCGTCCGCGACCCACAGCCAGCTCTCGCGGACGAAGCCGTCGGTGTCGTCGGGGGCGAGGCCCGCGCCGCTAGCGGCGACCTCGGCGAGGCCGTGCTCGACGGTGGCAAGGATCAGCGGTGCTGCTTCTCGCAGCGCATCGACGCCGCTCGCAGGGATGCCTCCCGGCTCGAGGGATGTGGCTGCCAGCAGGCCCTCTATCGACTCCAGCTGCTCACGCAGCCACGCCACCGGATCAGGTCGAGAGGAGTGTCTCGGGTTTTCGGTGTTTTTGGTCGGTTGGTCGATTGTGATTCTGTTGGGGTGTAGGGCGACGAACTGGTTGAGGATTTGGTGCCAGCCCATGATTTTGGCGGTCGGGTTGGATCGGCCTTCTTGATGTTCGATGGCGCAGCGGAGTCCCTCTGCCGGCCGTTGACGGCGTGGTGTTGGACATCGTTGGTCGAGTCGCGACCGTGGGCGGGGCTTGGTCGAGTCATAGTTCGATTCCGAGTGATGGTCCTTCTATGTCTTGGGTGAGTTGTGGTCCGCTGCTGATTGCTTGGTCTACGGAGCGGGCGGCGTGCTGGGCGATCCTGCGGCTGTGGAGGTATCCGAGCGGCAGCCGGGGGCCTCTTGTGGGGCCGAGTCCTCGTTCGAGACCGTACGCGGTCTGGTGTTGATCGAGTTGTCCGGCGGCGATGTCCCAGGTGCGTCCGGATTTGGCTTGATGGGGTCGTCGGCCGAGGGTGTCGGTGATGCGTCTGGGTGGTTGACGGCGGATGCCGCGGCTGCGGGTGTGGCGGTCGTCGCTGAGACGGTCTGTGATGTCGCCGAGTCGGGTTTCGAGGGCCCGGCGGCGCTGGTTGAGGGTTTCGGCTCGGGTGAGTTGTTTGTCGATTTCGTGTTGCTGATCGATGAGTTTCTCGATGCCGGCCGTTTGGGTTCTGATCGTCTTGGGCAGGTTGTCGACGGTGTGGTGGGCGTTACGGATCTCTGTTTCGTGGCCTCGTCGACGCAACGGCCGGTCGAATTGGGCGAGTGTGTCGACGGCGTCTTGTAGCCGTTGGCGGGTGGCGGCGAGTTCGGTTTGGGCTCGTTCGCGTCGTTCGACGGTCCAGGCGTGGTCACCAGGCAACTTGGCGAGGTCGGTGCGGAGCTGGGTGAGGGTGGCGCTGAGTCGGGCTCGCTGGCCGAGCAGGGATCGGACTTCATGGGCGGGGAGGGTGCCGGGCTGGTGGTGGTTGGTTCCGGCGAGTTCGGCTCGGCGGGCGACGGCTGGACGGTCGATCCAGTTGTTGGCGATTCAGGTGGCGAAGATGTCGAGGGCGGTGTCTTGGTTGTTGGTGACGATGTAGGCGTCGTTGTGGTGGCGTCCTCGGGTCATGGGGACGTAGATGCCGCGGCTGTCGGTTGGCCCGTCGAGCACAAGGATGGATCGGTCAACGGTGCGGCCTTGGGCGGCGTGGCTGGTTTGGGCGTAGCCGAGTTCGACGTGTTCGGCGACGTAGTCGGCCGGGAGTTTCACTGTTCCGGCGGGGCCGTGGGCGGTGATGGCGCCGTCGCGGTGGATGGTGTCGATGGTCCATTGGTCGCGGTTGCGGACCGGGAGGCCTTGGTCGGTGCGGACCCTGCGGTGGTTGCGGCGGGTCACGATCTCATCACCGGCGTGGAGCCGGTAGCCGCCGGCCTCGACACTGCGACCGGCCGTGTCGATCTCGCCGGTGTCGATCCGTTGTTGTTGGGCGGCGTGGTTGAGACGGGCGACCGTTTCGTTGCTCGGCGCGGTAAGAACGACGGTTTCGCCGTTGGCGCGGGCGGTGGCCCAGGCGTGGAGGGCGTTGGCTTGCATGCGGGTGGCGGTGCCGCCATGGAGACGACCCTCAAGGTCGTAGATCTCGGCGATGGTCGAGTCGCCTCGCCGTAGCTGCAGCGAGGCTTGGCGTTCCCAGTCGTGGGTGAAGCGGTGGACCTGGTCGAGTTCGATAGCGCCGTGGGTGTCGATGAGGTGTTCGAACATGCCGCCGCGGCCAACCGCGGAGAACTGCATCGGGTCACCGATCATGGCGACACGCCAGCCCCGGTCATCGGCGAGAGCAGCGAGTCGGTCGAGCTTGTCGGTCGATGCCATCGCGGCTTCGTCGACAATGATGGTTGTGCCGGTTGGGAGGTCGTAACGGTGATCGGGCCGCCGGTTGGTGTTGTGTTCATACAGCAGCTTGTCGATGGTGTCAGCCGCGACGCCGGTCCCAGTCGACAGAACGTCCGCGGCGGCTGCTGATGGGGCGAGGCCGAACACCGGGCGGCCGTCGGCTTTGAGTTGCGCGACAGCTGGCGCGAGGGCGGTTGTTTTGCCGGTGCCGGCGGGGCCGACCACGAGCACCAGGTCGGCGTCGCCCGCGACCGCGGCGGCGGTCTCGGCCTGGGGTCCGGTCAGCTCGACTTCGGAGCGGTGTACTGCTTGGGGGGATTCGGTGGGGTCGTGGGCCATTCTGTGTTCGGCCCACGCCAACAGCCGTTCTTCTTGGGCGAGGATGGCCGGTGTGGTGAGCGCCCTATCGGCCACCGATTCGGTCACCGGACGGCCGTCGCGGCGCAGGAGTGCGCCGTCCGGGACGGGGCGGGAGATGTCGACGCAGTGCTCGTTGATCGCTGCGTCGGTCATCGCGCCGAGCAGCTCGACCATCGCATCGGCATCGATGGTGTTGTCGGTGGGTATCGCCGCGGCGATCTCTCGGGTCACCTCGGCGGGCCGCCACGTTGATTGTTTCTCCGACAGCGCCTCGATCGCATCCTCACTGGCCAAGGCAAGGACCTCGCCGTCGATCTCATGGGGTAGGACCCAGTCGACGACCTGCTCAACGACCTGATGGGGTTCGAGGCCGAGCGCTTCGACCTGGCTGCGCCAACCGTCATGGAGTGCAGCGGCGTCGACCTCGTGGGCTTTGGGCGGGCGGGAGTCGACTACGGCTTCGCGTTCGAGCCGCCAACGCTCGCGTGGTGTCGGGTCACGGTCGAAGGTGTCGATAAACCGGTCGAGTTTCTCATCGATGCGGCGCTGCACCCCGGCGGTGCGGGCCGAGAACTCCTCGAGCACCGCGTCGCGTATGCCGGCGATTTCGGCGATGCCGTTCACCACGGGTTGCCAGTCGACACCGAGCCGCCGGGTCAGCTCTGAGCGCAGTGTGTAGTGGTAGATCGCCGACAGGGTCCGCTGATCAAGCTTCAATGTGCGGGCGTCGAGGGCCAGCCAACGCCGGTCATCGGAACGGACCCGGTTGGCGATCACGACATGAGTGTGAAGTTGCGGGTCCAACGCCCGCGACGTGTGCTGACGAAACGTCGCCGCGATGATCCCTTGCGCGTCGACAACCGCGACCTGGCTGTCGATGCGGTAGCGGGTGTGGGCGTGGGATTCGACCCAGCCGAGCATCGTCGCCACCGCGGCGTCGTGCGCGGCCAACACCTGCTGGCGGGTGTTGTTGTCGCCGATGGCGAACATCGTGGACACCGACTTCGGAGCCGACGCGGTGATGTCGAAACCACGCACCGACTTCTCCCCATACACACGGCCCAGCGGAACATCACCCCGCCTGCGGGGATGGGCGCCGGCCATGATCTTGAGGAACTCGCCGTCGACGATGTCACCTTCGAGACCGAGTAGTTCGGCGCCTTTGCCGTGCCAGACCCCTGCCGGTTCACCCGAATCGAGGTAGTAGTTCGGAAGCGCCTCGACGTAGTACGCGCCCGCGTCGGCGCCCTTGAGGGTCGTGACCCGGGCCGTCACACCGACCACCTCCCGGCAGGTCGACACGACCTACCTCGCACATCTGTGCACTCGTCTGTCATCTCAAGGGTTAGATCCGGTGCAGTGCTTGGTGCAGGCATCATCGGGGTCAGCGCGCCTGGGCGATGCGGCGCGGTGAACGCTTCGGGAACTGACGCACGGTCGCCTCTGAAAGCGCCGGGAGCTGCTGTGCAGTAGGGCTGCCTCCGCCGGCGATGTAGCCGAGCACGTGTTCACGGGTGGTGCGAAGCGAGCGTCCGATACGAAAACACGGCAGGCCTTGCCTGCCTGTGCTGGTCTCCCATTCGCGAAAGATGCCATAGGCGGCGCTACGCCCGATTCGCAGCGCGGCTGCGACTTCGTCAACGGTCAACACCTCAGGCAACTCCGACAACGACGGCATCCACACATCCTTCCGCAACTCAACGTCAGCGACGACTATTCGTCTCCAATGTTGACAGTAGTCGAACCTGGCCGAGATCTGCAACCATGCAGACCAGTCGGCCTTGTTGTAGAGTGCGGTGGATGGAGGGAAGCTGATGCCACGCAAGAAACCGACAGCCCGCAAAGCCGAATCCGATGGGATCCATGTGACCCCGAATCAGGTTGTTGCGTTCAACCTCGCCCAGGCCCGCCTGTGGAACGACTGGACCCAGGCAGAAGCGGTCGAAGCGCTCGAGCCTCACCTCGGTCATCGAATGTCGATTGCCTCGTACTCTGCGGCAGAGCGTTCCGTGGATGGGTCGCGGGTGCGCAAGTTCAGCGCCGATGAGATCTACGCGTTTTCCAAAGCGTTCGGTCTACCGGTCACGTTCTTCTTCTTGCCGCCTCCCTCCCAAGTCGACGGGGCCGCGGTACTCGTCGGAGCGGAAGGCACCGAGTCGCTCGCTCCGGCCGCTGACATGATCGATGTCGTGTTCGGCACAGATGACGGATCCTCAGCGATCGCCGCGATTCGCATGGACAGAACGCTGGCTGACATCGATGAACAGCTCATGACCCGGGCCCAGCACGCACTGCTGCAACGAGCCAACGAACGCACCGAAGCGGTAGCGCGCCGCTCGATGCACAAGATCGGGTCATGGACCACCCACCTGCGAAACATCGCCAATCAGCTCGAAGACATCGAAACCCGGGCCCGGCGAGTAGTCGACGACCTCCACAACGACAGCGACTCCTGAAAGGGGCTGGGCGGTGGGTGTCAAACGGCTCGACGGCGGAAAATGGGAAGCCTCATTCCGCGACCCGCGCCAACGCGAACGCACCAAGGTGTTCAAGACCCGCAAAGACGCAGAACGATGGCGATCCGCCAATCTCGCGGACATCAGTCGAGGCGACTGGCACGACCCACGTCTCGCTCGGCGCACTCTCGCCGACTGGGTCGACCAGTGGTGGCCAACCACGGTGAACCTGAGCCCAAGCACCAGGGTCCGCGATCAGTGCTACATCGAGCTCTATGTGCTCGCTGACCTCGGCGACGACGAACTCGGCCGCATCGGCCAAACCGACATACAAGCCTGGGTAGCTGCCCTGTCAGCCAGGGGCCTCGCCCCAGCAACAGTGACCAAGGCCTACCAACTACTGGCCAAAATCCTCGGCGCCGCGGTCGATGCCGGGCTGCTGGCGTCGTCGCCGTGCCGGCGGATCGCTCTGCCCGCCAAGGAACGAAAGGAGATGCGGTTCCTGACCGCCGAAGAAGTCGGCTGGCTCGCCGACACCATCCACCCCCGCTACCGCGCCCTGGTCCTCGTCGCGGCCTACGGCGGGCTGCGCATCGGTGAACTCGCCGGGCTGCGACCACAACGCGTCAACCTGCTGAAATCGACCATCGACGTTGTCGAGATCGTCGTCGAGGTCAGAGGCAAGATCACCACCGGACCGCCGAAAACCAAAGCCAGCCGACGCACCGTCACACTCCCCCGCTCTGTCACCGCCGAACTCGAAGCGCACCTTCGCGAACACTCAAGCACCCAACGGGTCTTCACCGCACCCGAAGGAGGCGACCTCCGAGTCCCGTCGTGGCGACGCCGTTTCTGGAAGCCAGCAGTCGAAGAAGCCGGCCTCGCGCCGCTGAGGCCTCACGACCTGCGCCACACCGCGGTCGCGTTGTGGATCGCGACGGGCGCGAACACCCTTGAGATTGCCCGAAGGGCCGGTCACACCTCAACCAGCTTCACTCTCGACCGCTACGGCCATCTCTTCCCCGAAGCCGACTCCGAACTCGTGGAACGACTCGAAACGATCTACCAACCACCAACACCGCCACCCCGAGCCGAGATCACATCGCTGCGCCCCAAATCCGACCCTCGCTGACGCACCTCCAGAGGAGCGCCAGACGAGGGCTGCAGGATTCTCCTACAATGAAGCCATGACGGTCACACTCGAACTTTCCGACGACGCCTTGGCCCGGCTAGAGGCCGAAGCCGCGCGTCGAGGAGTGAGTATCGACACGCTGATCAACGAGCTGGCAGCCAAGCTTCCCCAGCGAACACGTCCCACTCGGCGCCGCAAGCTCGGCATCGTGGGACTAGGGGCATCGACGTCAGGTCGACGGGCCTCCGAAGCCGACGAGATGCTCGCTGAAGGGTTTGGACAGAGTTAGACGTGCTGATCGTTGACACAGGCGTACTGCTGGCAGCCGCTGACCGCAACGACCCCGATCACGATGCCTGCGCCCGGCTGCTCGAGAGCCATAACGGCGAGCTCGTGACGACACCCCTGGTTGTCGCCGAGACCGGATACCTGATCGCCCGGCAACTCGGAGCCAACGCCGAAGCCCGGTTCTTTCGCCTCGTCGCCGCGGGCGAGATCTCAATGGAGGTTCTCTCTGGCGATGACCTCGACCGGATCGCTGACCTCGTTGAGACCTATACCGATCTGCCGCTCGGAGGCACCGACGCAAGCGTGGTCGCGGTAGCCGAACGTCACCGCGAGACAACTCTGGCGACGCTCGACCGTCGCCACTTCTCAGTAGTGCGACCAGCACACACCGACGGCTTCGAACTACTACCGTGAACGAGATGTCGGGCGTTTGTCGACGTCCACACAACCCCATGAACAGTCACGCTGCGTGAGGGTTCCGCGGTGGATCTGTCCCCCACGTATCGAACAGTGCCGAGCTCTGCGAAAAATCTCGCGGGGTTTTCGCGGGGTTGAGCGAATCCCGCAAAATCTGAGAAAACAAGAAATACCCTCTGACCTGCGGTTTTACCGGTGGGCGATGGGGGATTCGAACCCTCGACCTCTGCCGTGTGAAGGCAGCGCTCTAACCAACTGAGCTAATCGCCCGGGACGGGTGACGATATCGGTTCCATACGGCGATACGAAACGTCGCCCACCAAGGTCGGTTCAGAGGCCCAATCTGGGCCTCAGCCACTGCCCTATCCGGGCCACGGCGTCATCGGATTCGGGCACGTTCCCGGCTGCCATCTGGAACACATGCTGCATCTCGGGGAAGGCGTCGAGTCGCACTTCGACTCCCGACGCGGCCGCTTTGGTGGCCAGCCGGGTGGCGTCGTCGAGCAGGGTCTCGTCACCCCCGACCTGCACGTAGAGCGGGCAGATTCCGGTGAGGTCGGCGTAGAGCGGAGCCGCCAACGGGTCTCGAAGATCCTGCCCCGCGAGGAACATGTCGGCCATCTGCTTGAGCCCGTCCGCGCCCACTATGAGATCCACATCGGCCTTGGCCTGCATCGATTCGCCGGTGCCCTCGAGGTCGACCCATGGCGACAAGGGCACTGCGCCCGCGGGCTGGGGCGTGCCATCGTCGCGCAGCTTCACCAGAGTGGCCACGGTGAGCCCACCCCCGGCCGAATCGCCGGAGATGGCGAGGTGGGTGGGGTCGAAATCGGCGAGCAGGGCACGGTAGACAGCGCTGCTGTCGTCGACCGCAGCCGGATGAGGATGCTCCGGCGCCAACCGATAGTCGACACTCAACACCCGGCAGCCGATGGAGTTGGCCAAGTGGCCGGTGAACTTCCGGTACGCATCGAGCGAGCCGATCACGTAACCGCCACCGTGGACGTACTGCAGCACACGGTCGTCGGCGCCTCCCTCGGGCACCGCCCAGCGGCACGGCACACCGGCTACCTCGTCGTCCTGCCAGGTGACGCCATCCGGCTCGGCTGTCATCTCGCCGAACGCCTCGCCGCTGACCCTCATCTCCTCAATGGTGGGAGGCTCGGCTCGCCCGACGATTTCCTGCTGAAGCTGCTTCAACAGCCCCTTCACCATCTCGGCCTGCGGACTCGCCATTGTCGTTCTCCCTGATCGATCGAGCTGGTCAGATCATGTCAGACGGCGACGTTCGGGGCCACCGGGTCGATGCCCAGGAGGTCTTCGACCCAAGCGGTGATCTCCAGCGTGCGCCGGTCGGCCAGCTGGTGGCCGACGATCTGCAGCCCGACCGGCATGGCGTCGGCGGTGAACCCGGCGCAGGTCGTTGCCGCCGGTCGACGGGTGACGTTGAACGGGTAGGTGTAGCTCACCCACTGTTGGGTCTCCACACCGTCGACCGTGCCTTCGTGCATCGACAGGGGCGTGTGGCCGGCCACGGTGGGACTGATCACGGCGTCGTATCCGTTCATCACTTCTGCCAGTCGGATCGACAGGGCCTGCGCCCCGGCACGCGCCGCCTCCACCGAGTCGATGGTGACCCGGTCGTGTGACATTTCGAGGATCGCCGCCAAGCCAGGGGTGACGTCGGCCCAATCGGGCGTGTCCATGAGGGGTCGGTAGACGGGAACCATCGAGCCGTAGAACAGTTGGGCGAACGGGCCGATCACCCCGTCGAGGATCGGGCCCGATTCGACGACCTCCACTCCGGCATCGGCGATGCGGTCGACTGCCGCACGGCAGACGGATCCGATCTCGTTGTCGGGCCCGAAGCCTTCGATCGTGGGCACCCACAGCACCCGGGACGGAGCCGGCGGCGAGTCGAGTGCGGCCCTCCAGGATTCACTCGGAGCCGGCAGGGAGCGCAGATCACCGGGGGCCGGGCCGACGACCGCGTCGAGGGCCAAGGCGACGTCGCGGATGCGTCGGGCCATGGGTCCCTGGGTCGACAGGTCGGCAGCCCCCATGGGTGCCGGCCCCGACGGAACCCGACCATGTGAGACCTTGAACCCCGACATGGCGGTGAGCGCCGACGGAATCCGGATCGAGCCGCCGCCATCGGAACCGGTGCCGAGGGGAACCATCCCTGATGCCACAGCTGCCGCGGTGCCACCCGACGATCCGCCCGGTGAGCGCCCCTCGCCCCACGGGTTGATGGTCGCTCCGAACACCGGATTGTGGGTGTCGCCGGTCCAGCCGGCTTCGGGCGTGTTGGTCTTGCCGATCACGACGCACCCGGCGGCACGGAGCCGGGCCACCTCGGTGGAGTCGACCTCGGCCGGGCCGATGTTGCGCAGGTGCATCGAGCCCCGCACGGTGGGGAACCCGGTGGCATCCTCGAGGTCCTTGACCCCGATCGGGATGCCCGCCAGCGGGCCGACATCGGTGCCGGCTTCGATGCGCAGGTCGATGGCCAGGGCCTGGGCTCGGGCCGAATCGGCGTCGACTGCCACGAAAGCGTTGAGCGCCGGGTTCAGGGCCTCGATGCGGTCGAGCGCGGCCGCGGTGACCGCCTCGGCCGTGAGCTCACGTGAACGGACCCTGCGGGCGAGTTCCTCAACCGTGAGTGTGCGGAAATCGGGGACGATCATGGGGGTCTCCATCTCTCGGCAGCGTGGGCTACTCGTCGTCTCGCAGGGCCCGCTTGAGTTCGACCATGTTGCCGTCGGGATCTGCCACATAGAGGCCGATTCCCCACCCGGTGGCACCCCAAATGAGGCTGGGGCCGTCGATCACGATGAAGCGTCCCGACTCCGCGAGCGCATCAAGATCACAGTCGTCGATCCGCAAAGAGAAGTGGTCGACGTTGGTGCCGGTGGGCGGCGATTCGAGCAGGTCGATCAGCGTGGTCTCATCGATACGCAGCGACGGGAATGCCACCAGACCCGAGCGCCATTCTTCTTCGCGCTCGGGGGTGAGACCGAGGTTGTCGCGGTACCAGGCAAGGGAGCGGGCCGGGTCGACCACCTTCAGCACGATGTGGTCGTGGCCCTGGACGTGGACGGCGGGCTAGACGGGAATGGACGAATCGGTATCGGGCATCGCTGCGACAGTAGCCGTTCGCTCGCCATTGCGGGTGAACGAAAGACCCGGTCCTGAAGTTGCAAAGCGCACATATGTTCGTCCGTGCTTCATTCATGTTCGCACCCTCGATTCGCCAACTCAGCGGCATGGTCCCCTCGGGCATGTCGCGCCATGAGCTGGTCGACCTCGTTGAGGGGCTTCGGCGTCTCCAGGGCGCCACCGCCGCTACCGAGGCTCGGGTGGTGATGGCGATCGAATCCCTCGACGACGGTGGCCTCGACGGCTCCGGAGTGTTGCGGGTAGCCGGGCGCAAGTCGGGGCGCGTTGCCGCCCGGATTTCGGCAGCTGCCGAGATGCTGGTTGAGATGCCGCTCACGGCGGCGGCCCTCGAATCCGGTGATATCACCTGGTCTCACGCGGCCGCTATCGCCACCGCTGCCGAGAAGGTGTCGCCCGCTCTGGCCGATGCCGGCCTGGCGGGGCGGGCTGCGAGATGCCCGGCCGACGTGTTCTCCAAGGACTGCCGCGAGTGGGTCGCCCGCAACCTTCCCGACCCGCCAGATGATCCCGATGAGTCCGCCGACCGTCAGCGGGCCGACCGCAGCATCACCGACTGGACAGGCCGCGATGGCATGTCCAATATTCACATCAAGCTGCCACCGGCCGATGCGCTGATGGGCATGGTCAGGTCGGGAGGTGCCGGCTCGGCTTCCCCTCGTCACCCCAAACATCAGCTCACGGTGATCGCCGACATCACCCGCCTTCGGCTCGACAACCCCGCCGGGATGGCCCAGATCATCGGCAGCGGCGCATCGGTCCCCCAGTCGCTGCTTGAGCGCTTGGCCTGCAACTCCACCATCACCGCGATGTTGTTCGACGGGCCCGGCCGACCGCTGTTCGTAGGGCGGAGCCATCGTTCGGCCACCACCGCTCAGTGGCTGGCGTTGATCGCGAGAGACGGCGGATGTGTTGGCTGCGGAGCCGACCCCAACCGGTGTGAGGCCCACCACGTGCAGCCCTGGCAGGTCAACGGCGCCACCGACATCACCAACCTGGTGTTGCTGTGCAGCCGATGCCACCACGATGTTCACGACCGTGGGGTCGAGTTGGTGAGCTCCGATGGTCGATGGCAGACCCGCCTCGGACCACCGCCGGCTCACCCACCGGATCTGCGGCGCAGGTCATCCACCAGTCGCTCCAGGCCCGCAACCCGAGAACCTTTCACCAGGACCACCGTGCCCGGCGGCAGTCCGCCGGTGCGCGCCTCCAGCTCGGCCATGGCCTCACCGATGTCGGCGGTGTCATGACCACCGTACGCGGGTGCTCCCACCGAGATCATGTCGATACCGAGATCCGAGGCGAGGGCTCCCATACGGGCGTGCTCGCGATCCGACTCGGCGCCGAGTTCGGCCATCACCCCGAGCACCGCCACCCGATGCTCGGCGGGTATGGAGGCCAGCGACCTGATGGCGGCCTCGGTCGAGATCGGGTTGGCGTTGTAGGAGTCGTCCACCACGGTGATTTCTCCGGGGAGGTCCACCACGTTCATCCGCATCGGCGAGAGGTGGGGCTCGGCCAGTCCGGCGGCTGTCTGCTCGAGGCTCAGACCGAGATGGAGCCCCACGGCCGCCGCGGCGAGAGCGTTTCCCACCAGGTGGAGGCCACGGGCGCCGAGGCTCACCCCGATGCTTCCGTTGGGGGCCACCAGGGTGAACGCGGGGACCAGCGAGTCGTCGAGTTCGATGTCTTCGGCTCTCACCATCGGGGGCCGGGCATCGCCGGCGTCGCTGCCGAGTCCGAACGTAACCACCTCGGCATCCGTGCGGTCGGCCATGGCCGCCACAAGATCCAGATCGGCGTTCAACACGGCCAAGCCGTCTGGGGGAAGGGCCTCAACCAACTCGGCTTTGGCCGCGGCCACCGATTCCACATCGCCGAACTCCGACGTGTGGGCCGCACCCACCGTGGTGATCACTCCGATTGTGGGCTGGGCGATCCGGCAGAGCTCCGCGATGTGCCCCCGACCGCGCGAGCCCATCTCCACCACCACCGCTTCGGCATTCTCGGGGGCGCCGATCAACGTGAGCGGCACCCCGATCTCGTTGTTGAACGACCGGGTGTTGGCATGGGTGCGCAGCGAGGTGGCCAGCACCGACGCCAACAAGTCCTTGGCGGTGGTCTTGCCCACCGATCCGGTGATCCCGATCA
>JAJRXJ010000107.1 GCA_024276355.1 Actinomycetes bacterium
AGGTGTCGACCACGTCGTCGCCAAGGGTCTGGACCTTCGCTCTCCTCACATCGAGGTCGAGGTCGGCCAAGGCCCGGGTGATCCGGTAGAGAAGCCCGATCGAGTCGGGGCCCCTCACCTCCATCACGGTGGCCACCGTTGATGTCTCATTGTCGAACACCACTTGCGGTGCCGCCGGCCTGGCGGTTGTGATTCGTTGGAATCGATAGGTGCGAGCCCGTTGCAGGAGCCGGGAGCGAAGGGCGATCCGACCGGCGAGTGCCGCCTTGACGTCGGCCACCACACGCTCCGGGCGCTCCTCGAGACCGACACCCCCACCCAACCGGATGGCCAGCAACGCCATGTCGTTGGCGGTATGGGCATGGCCACCAAGAATCTCGACGCCGTTGAGCGCCAGCGCCCCGGCCACCCGTGAGAACATTCCGGGACGATCGGGGGTGACGGCGGTGAGTTCATGCCCGTCGATCAACACCGTGACCTCGCCAGCGGCCAGCAGCGCCAGGTGCTTCTCGGTGGGAAAGGTCTCGGCTACCTCACCCCGGTCTCCCTCGGTCAGATACTGGACGCACCTCTTGGCCAGTTCCCTGACCAGATCTGACTTCCACGCCCCCCACGCGGCCGGGCCGGTGGCGATCGAATCGGCCTCGGTGAGAGCGGCGAGGAGTTCGATGGTGCCCACCGAGCCGGCTTCCTCGGCCACGAACCGGATCGTTCCCGGATCGTCGAGATCGCGCCTCGAGGCAACATCGGGCAGAAGCAGATGATGGCGAACGAGAGAAGCCAGAACCTCGATGTCGGAAGGGGGATATCCCATTCGCAGACCGATTCTGCGAACCAGTTCAACCCCGACGATGCTGTGGTCACCCTCGTATCCCTTGCCGATGTCATGGAAGAGCGCGCCCAGCACGAGGAGGTCCGGCCGCTCGACCCGATCCGAGATGGCCGCCGCCTCCGCGGCCGTCTCGAAGAGATGACGATCGACGGTGAACCTGTGATAGGCGTTGCGCTGGGGGCGACTTCGGTTGGGAGCCCACTCGGGGATGAGTCGGCTGATCAAATCGACCTGGTCGAGGGACTCCAGCACCCGAATCGAATCCGCTCCGGTGAGCAGAAGATCAACAAGAACTTCGCGGGCCTCGTCGGGCCACGGATCAGGGAGCGGCGGCGAGTTGTCGGCCAACCGGTCGAGGACATCACGCTTGACGAACGCGTCGAGGCGCGCCGCCACCAGTGCAACACGTAAGGGCAGAACCGGGTCGTTGGCGACCTCGGCGTCGTCGGTGAGGTCGAGGGTGTCGTCGAGAACCTCGATGCCGTGTCCGTGGCGGGCCGGCTTGTTTCGGAACCTCCGGCGGCGGGTGCCCCTGACATGGACACGGTGGAGAACCGCGTCCTCGATCCAGGCAACCGAACGACCCGCGGCCGCTATGTCGGCCATCAATTCGTCGGCATCGCCATATCCCAGGGCGGGCGCGACCTCGTCCTGTTCCTGCAGAGCGAGCACGTCGTTTGGACGGCCTACCCTCCGATGCAGCTCGACCCGGGCCGCGAGCAACGTGTCGTGAGGGCCGGCCAGGCCCGCACTCTCACTGGCGATCAGGAGCGACGGATCGGCTCGGTGCATCCACCGCAGCGAATGAACATCGCGAAGGCCACCCCGAGCCACCTTGAGATCGGGTTCGAGCAGGAACGCGACCTCACCGAACCGGGCGTGGCGTTCACGAGCCGACTCCGCGATCATCGGCAGCATCCGGTCGGCCCGGTCGATCCACAATCGATTGGCCTTCTCCGCCAGGTCGATCACCATCCGGCGGTCGCCACCGAGCCATCGCATGTCGAGCAGTGAGGTTGCCGTTTCGAGGTCGCTGGATGCCAGATCAAGGGCCTCGTCGATGGTGCGGACGGCATGCCCCAGCTTGATGCCCGAGTCCCACACCGGATACCAGACCCGTTCGGCCACCTCGGCAACCGCGCCGGACCCGTCGTGGATCAACAGGAGATCGAGGTCGCTGAACGGGCTCAACTCGCCGCGCCCGTAACCCCCCACCGCTGCCAAACTGACACCGGCCACCTCATCCACACCGGCGACGATCGCCCCGAGCCAGTCGTCGATCGCCGCTGTCCAGGCGCGCGACAATCCGGTTCCCACCAGCGATGCATCGTGAAGAAGTTTCTCCGTATCGGGACCGGCCGTCATGGCGTCACTCTACGTATGCCGACTCCGCGTGTTGGGTTTGATCAAGGCCGATTCGTTCGTCGTCGAGGCTCACACGAATGCCGATGGTGGCATCTAGGAGTCTGGCCAGGACGAACGTGAGGATGAACGAATAGAGCATGACGGCCCCGATCGAGACGAACTGATCCCAAATCAGCGCTCCCCCTCCCCAACCCCCGCCCATCAAAGCACCCTCCTGGAAGTCGGCGCCGAATCCCGTGCTGAACGCGCTGGTGTCGGCGAGCAGCCCGAGCAGCAGGCCACCGATGATGCCTCCCACCATGTGGACGCCGACGACATCGAGGCTGTCGTCGTATCCGAATCTGAACTTCAACTGGATGGCCAGATAGCAGAGAACGCCCGCCGTCAACCCGAACACGATCGGGGCCATGCCTCCGACGAATCCAGCCGCCGGTGTTATTGCCACCAGCGCCGCCACCACCCCCGACGCCGCGCCGAGCGTTGTGGCGCGGCCGTCACGAATCTTCTCGATCGCGAGCCATCCGAGCATCCCGGCACCGCCGGCGATGAACGTGTTGAGCAACGCCCGGGCAGCCTGCTCGTTGGCCAGACCAGCCGATCCCGCGTTGAATCCGAACCAGCCGAACCACAGGATCCCGGCCCCGATCACCACCAGGACACTGTTGTGGGGAGGCCTGGCGTCCTGCGGCCATCCGTGTCGCTTGCCCAGAACAATCACCAGCGCCAGCGCGGCCACACCGGCGTTTATGTGGATGGCGGTTCCGCCGGCGAAATCAAGCACACCCCACTCCTCCATCCATCCCGAATAGACCCAGAACGTGACCGGGCAGTAGACCAGCAGCGACCAGGCGGGCACGAACACGACCCAGGCCGAGAACTTCATCCGGTCAGCCACGGCTCCTGAGATCAACGCCGGGGTGATCACCGCGAAGGTCATGAAGAAGGCCACGCTGAGAATGTCCTCGGTCGACTTGATGCCACGAAGCCCGACGGCATCGAGTGATCCCACGAATCCTCCATGGCCCACGTTGCCGATGCTGTATCCGATGATCACCCACGACATGGTGACCGCGCCCGCGCAATAGAGGTTCATCATCACCATGTTGAGAACATTCTTCGACCTGGTCATCCCGCCGTAGAACAGCGCCAGCCCCGGAACCATGAACAGGACCAGAGCGGTCGAAACCAACATCCAGGCAACGTCGCCAGAACTCACTGCACTTCTCCCCGGGGCCGCTGTGACCACGATTGGTCACGTTCGGGTGCAGATTAGATTCAGCTTGTTTCGGCAGTGTTTCCGCTCTCTGATCGGCATGTTTCGTGAAGGGCGCCCGCTGCCCGGATCTGCCGATTGTCAGTATGGCCAGTCTGAACCGCGATGGCCCAGCAGACGCGTGAGAGGTGCGAGCTTGACGGTGATCAGCACCTTGATTGCGACGTTGCGGGCGAACCAGGGCAGCTGGGCGAGCTGCCTGAAGGCATTGCTGATCCTGGTCCCACCGGTGAGGTCGACCCGGCGGAATTCGGCCATCGACCGGGCCCGACCCATGTATCGCCAACGTCGACCGATGAGGGTGGTGGTCAGCAGCGCCAGTGTGACCCCGATCGAACTGAACGAGTCGTGGATCAACATGGTGCCGCCCGATTCCACTCGGTTGCCCCACGCCACGATGTCGGCGCGGGCCGGGCCGAAGCGGTGGGCGCCGTCGATGTAGAGAAGATCGATGTCCCCGGTCACGTCGTCGAGGGCGTCGTCTGACATCTTGCGAATGTGGGTGACCCTGTCGGCCACACCCGCCGCGGCCAGGTTGGCGTTGAACACCGTGTTGTCGTCGTCGCCGAGAGCCTGATCCGGGGAGATCTCCTGCGGACCGCGGTCGCTGCCGCCATGGGGGTCGATGGCCACTATCTCGACACCATCGACAGCCGACTTGGCCAGGACGATCATGGACCTGCCCCTGAAACTTCCGATCTCCACGATGCGATCGCCGGGCTCGAGCATCTTGGCGCGGTCGTGGAGCAGGCCGGCCTGATCGTCGCTCATCCAGCCCTCGACATCGCTCACAGATGCGAGTATCCGGTCGAAGGTCGGGCGGTCGGGCACGGCTCCGGATCCTACCGGGATCGTTGCCTGCGTCGCCCGGGGCACGACATGACGACGCAGGTGGACGTGGGCCCGGGCCGCCCCCCAAGCAACACCGAACTCGACCAACTCCGGATTGATGTCGGCGAACGACGCCGGGCCGAGATCATGGGGGTCGTCGGGGAACATCTCCGCGACCATTCGGTCTCTGTGTGCGTGGGGCACACCCAGTTCGTCGAGCAGAGTGTTCAACGGGCCGACCGCTTCGCGCAACAGCGCCAGCGGGCTTCCTGCAGCACTGTCGACATCGGCGGTCACCAC
>JAJRXJ010000108.1 GCA_024276355.1 Actinomycetes bacterium
ACCCACCAGCCCGATCACTGCCGCCCAGGGATTGGGATCGCCGCCCTCGAACGCGGGAATGATGGCCTCGTTGGTGGCATAGCCGAGCGCCACGGTCGACAACACCGTCCCCGCGGCGTAGACCACCGACCCGGCAACAGCCACGGCGAACGGTGCGGGATGAGCCCGGACGTAGCCAGCAACGAGCCGGAATCCCCGGCGAATGATCGAAGGTTGTGACATGACGCGCTCCGACTCCGGGCAATGCACCGAGGCGGCCCGCCGATGCTAATGGTCGGCGACGGGGTTGGTCAGATCATTTTCGTCACTCTGACGGAGCGAGACGCTCGCGAAGCTCTCTCTTGAGGAACTTTCCGTTGGCGTTGCGGGGCAGCTTCTCGTTGAGGAACCAGACCTTTTTCGGCTGCTTGTGGCGGGCCAGCAGCGGACCAAGATGGGCGGCCAGTTCGGTCTCGTCGAGGGTCCCACCCTCCCGCTGGACGATGGCCACCGCCACCTCCTCGCCGAGACGTTCGTCGGGGACTCCGAACACAGCGGCCTCGGCGACATCGGGGTGCTGGTAGATGGCGGCCTCCACCTCGGAGCAGTAGACGTTCTCACCACCCCGGAGCACCATGTCCTTGGCCCGGTCGACAATGTGAACGAATCCATCGTCGTCGATGCGCACGATGTCGCCGGTGTTGAACCAGCCGTCCCTGATGGCCTCGGCGGTGGCTTCCGGTCGGTTGAGATATCCCTTGATGACCGCCGGGCCCTTCACACACAGTTGTCCGATCGAGCCGGGCGGAACCTCGTTGCCGTCGTCGTCGACGAGCTTGGCTTCGAAGGTGGGGAGGATCGGTCCGGCCGAGGTCGGCTTGGCCGAGAAAAACACGTTGCCGACCGCGGTCGCCACACCGTGGGTTTCGGTGAGGCCATAGCCGGTGCTGGGTTTCACCGCACCCTTGGCCTTGTCGATTTTCTCCACGAGGTCGGGCTGCAGCGCGGCCCCGCCGCCGCCGAGGGCGGCGAGAGTGGAGGTGTCGGTGGTCTCCCAGTTCGGGTGGGTGAGCAGCTCACGGGCCATGGTGGGTACGCCGGTGAACGACGCCACCCTCTCCCGCTCGATCAGCTCGAGAGCCCGACCGGGATCCCACTTGTGCATCAGAACGATCTTGGCCCCGACAGCGGTGACCGGATGCAGCACGCAGTTGCACGCGGTGACATGGAACAGAGGGGTCGGCACCATCACAGCCGGGTCGGCCTCGGCGGCTTTCTCGGTCTCGACACCGTTGGCCGCGTCGATCTTGGCCGCGCCCGCCGACGCCAGCGCGTTGGCGAACCCGAGGTGCATGACGTTGTGGACCGACCCCCGATGGGTGAGCTGGGCCCCCTTGGGGAATCCGGTGGTTCCGGAGGTGTAGAAGATGCAGATGTCGTCGTCGGGTTCGATCGACGCCTCGGGCAGTGTGTCGGGCGCCTCGTCGGGCTTGACGACATCGGACCATCGTGCGGCATCGGCCGGAAGGTCGGCGTTCGAACGAACGGTGATCACATGAAGATCTCCGCCCTCGCGGATCTCATCGAGGACCGGAGTCACCGTCTTGAGCCTTTCGTCGTCGACAATCAGCACCTTGGGCCGGGAGTCCTCCAGGCCGTACTTCATCTCGGCGCTCGTCCACCACGCGTTCATGCCCACGATCGCCGCGCCGAGCGAGGTGATCGCCCAGTAGCTGACGACCCACTCGGGGTAGTTGCGCATGGACACCGCGACCCGATCGCCGCCGGCGATGCCGAACCGGTCGCGTAGATGGTGGGCCAGCGACCTGACCCGGGCATGGATCTCACCGTAGGTGTGGACCTCGTCCTCGAACACGATGTAGGGCTTGTCGCCGTGGACCGCGGAGGCTTCCCACACCACACGCATGTTGGGCGGAGCGTTGTCGAACACCCTCATCGGGATGCCGCGCACCTCCATGGTGGACCAGGAGAACGGCGCCCCGGGTGCTGTGAATTCTTCCCAGGTGGATTTCAAGACATCTATCACGGGCGAATTGATACACCCTCGGTGCTGGTGAGAGCCATCCACGACCGTGGTAATTGCTGTGATCTTTCCGGCCGGGGGTGCCGGCGCCGTAGCCTCCGGGCATGACAACAAGCTTCGTGAGAGTGTCCGATGAGGTCGCCGAGGCGGTGGCCGACCACCGTCCTGTGGTGGCGATGGAGTCCACGATCTTCAGCAGCCTGGGTCTGCCGTCACCGTCGAATCGGGAGTGCCTCGACCGTTGCATCAGGGCTGTCAGGGCCAACGGTTCGGTGCCTGCTCTCACCGCGATTCTCGACGGCACCGCGGTCGTCGGAGTGGTCGGCGATGAGATCGATCGGGTGTTGGCGGCCACCGCGAAGGTGGCGGCCCGCGACATCCCGACCGCGCTTGGTTCGGGGCTCGAAGTCGGGGTCACCACCGTGTCGGCATCGGTCACCCTGGCCGCCCGCGCCGGGGTCGAGGTTTTCGCCACTGGTGGCATCGGAGGGGTGCACCGAGGTTCGGAGGCCAGCGGAGACGTGAGCCACGACCTGCTGGCGTTGTCACGTCACCGGGTGGTCACGGTCACCGCCGGGGCCAAGGCATTTCTCGACCTGGCCCGCACCTTGGAGACTCTGGAGACACTGGGAGTGCCGGTTGTGGGATGGCACACCGACCGTTTCCCGGCTTTCTACGTGAGGGACAGCGGCCTGCCGGTGCCCCATTGCGCCGACTCGGCCGATGAGGTCGCCCGGATGCTACGCGGAGCTGCGGCGGTCGGGCATCCCGGCGGTGTCCTGGTGGCCAATCCGATTCCCGAAGGCGACGAGCTCGATCCGTCGCTGGTCGACAATGCCTTGGCGGCGGGGCTCGATGAGGTGGCCCGTCGTGGATTGTCGGGTCCGGCGGTCACCCCGGTGGTGTTGGGAGCCATCGCCGCGGCCACCGACGGACTGAGTGTCCCGGCCAACCTCGCCCTCGCCGAGTCGAACGCCTCGGTGGCTGCCGGAATCGCTCTCGCTCTGGCGGCGATGCATGATGAGGGCTGAGTACCGAGGTTTGGAGCGCAGCCATGAGTGAAGACACCGCCGCCGTCCGAGTGGACCCTCCCGCGTTGAGCCCGGCCGACGAACTGGCGTTGAAGATATTCGCCGACCCGGCATCGATCGCCGACCCGCATCCGCTCTACCGCAAGCTGCGTGAGATCGCCCCGGTCCATCAGTCGGCCCTCACCTCCACTTGGATCCTGAGCCGATATGAAGATTGCCGGTCGTTGTTGCGCGACAATCGCGCCGGCGCCGCCGAACCGGGCATCGCCGCCCCGGAGTCGACCCTGTCGAACGCCAGCCGACGCGATCGTGATCCCGAGCTGCGATCGATCCTGTTCATGAACCCGCCGGATCACACCCGCATTCGTTCGTTGCTGTCGCGGGCTTTCACCCCGCGCCGTGTGGAGCGTCTGCGGCCCGAAGTCGAGGCAATCGCCGACACCTTGATCGACAGTTTCGCCTCGGACGGTCCGGTGAATCTTCTCGACGCGCTGGCTTTTCCGCTACCGGCCAACGTGATCAGCGCACTGGTGGGGGTGCCGGTGGAGAGACGTGACTGGCTTCGGCCGTTGGTGGCCAAGCTCACCGCGAGCCTGGAACTCACCGCGTCCGAGCAGATGGTGTCCGACGCCGAGGAGTCGTCGGAGACCGTTCGTTCATACCTGAGCGAGCTGATGGTCGAGCGCCGTGCCGATCCCGGCGATGATCTGCTGAGCGCCATGATCGCCGCCAGCGACGGCGAAGATCGACTCAGCGAAAACGAGATTCTGTCCAACACGATGGTGATCTACGCGGCCGGTTTCGAAACAACCACCCACCTGATCTGCAACACGGTGCTCAACCTGCTCCGTCACCCTGAGCAATTGGAGATGCTCCGCCGGGATCGTTCCCTGGTTCCCGGCGCGATCGAGGAGGTGCTGCGGTTCGACCCTCCGGTTCAGATCGACGGTCGTACGGCGTTCGAGGACCTGGAGTTCGGAGGTCGGACAATCCCGGCGGGCCACATGGTGATGACCATGCTCGCGGGCGCCAACCGTGATCCCGAGGTCTACGACGACCCTGACCGGTTCGACATCACCCGTCGTGATCAGCCGCCGGTCATGTCGTTCGGCTCCGGAATCCACTACTGCTTGGGGGCGTCGTTGGCTCGGCTCGAAGGGCAGGTTGTTCTCGAACGACTGCTCGACAGGTTCGACGAGTGGACGCTGGCCGAGGAGCCACCATGGCGTCCCCAGATCGTGATCCGTGGCGTCGAGCGCCTCGACGTGATGTTCTCCTGACCGCGGGGCGCGATCTCAGTTCTGGAGAGTGACCTCGGCCCGCACGTCGGGTCGGCCCATGTCGAGCCAGGTCATGGCGTTGGTGTATCCCGCTTCGATCAGGCGCGGGGCCTGCGAGAAGTCGATGGGAGAAATCTCGAGCGGACACGGCGGAGGCACGATCCTCAGATCGCATTTGTTGCGGTAACGCTCGATGTCGATCACCAGTCGCTGCGAGGCCATGATCCCGATGGCATGGAGCGTCATCGCCAAGGCACTTGTCGGCGCCGTGCGAGCCGAGCACGAGAATCCGGTCGGTAGGGCCCAGATCACGTCGGCGCCGGCTTTGACGGCATGACTGACGGGAGTGTCGTCGACCACTCCGCCGTCGATCTGGGGTCGCCCGTCGATCTCGATCGCCGGGAACACGCCGGGTATGGCGCTACTGGCCAGAATCGCCCGGGCGGCGTTGCCGGTGGATATGGCGTTCTCACGCCCGGTGAGAACATCGGTTGAGATGACGGTGAGTGGGATGGGTGCGTCTTCGAGATTCTCGAACTGCAGATTTTTCTCGAGCAGTTTCCGCAGGTTTCGGTTGGAGACCAGGTGGTCGCGTTTGCCGATGGCTCCGAGGAGCCCGCCGACGGCCGAGAAAGGAAAGATGTCGTGTCGGGTCATCGCCTCCCAGGTGTCAGCCAGGCGGTCGACGGCCGCAACATCGCAGCCGGCTGCGAGCCAGCCCCCGTTGACCGCGCCGACGGATGCGCCGATGATCATGTCGGGGTGGATGCCCTTCTCGGCGAGCGCCCTGAGCATGCCGACCTGAACCGCTCCGAGGTTGTTGCCTCCAGAGAGAACAAATGCGGTGGTCATGGTCGGAAACTACTCCGGTACGGTTCAGCGCCGATGGACGACGGCACTTTGATCTCAGAGAACACTTCGCAGGCCGGTGGGATTCCCAGGGCCGACCCCGACGACTACCTGATCGAGGTCGACGGCGACATGGTCATCCCCACCCACTTGTGCGGCGGACCATGGGATGCCGGGGCGCAGCACGGCAGCGCGGTGGCGGCCACTCTCGCCCGGGCGGTCGAGTCGGTGGAGACGCGTGTCTCCATGCGGCCGGCGCGGTTCACGGTCGACCTGCTCAGTCGGGTGCCCCTCACCCCGATGCGCCAGGAGGTGGAGGTGGTGAAGATGGGCAGACAGATCGCGGTTGTCGATGCCAGGCTGTTCAGCGAGGACCGCATCGTGGCCCGGGCGTCGGCGTTGTTGATCCGCGACGGGGCAGAGCTCAACTTCCCGGACGACGCCAACGCTCCGGCCGAGGTACCGATCCCGCCCACCGAACCGATGCCGGCACCACCGGGTCCGGCGTTTTCGTTCCCCGGATTCTGGAGCGCGATGGACTACGTGAGGTCGCGTGGAGAAATGGCCGGGGGCGCGCCGGCTTCGGCTTGGCTGCGCCTGCGGTGCCGGGTGGCGGCCGGGGAGGACCCGACG
>JAJRXJ010000109.1 GCA_024276355.1 Actinomycetes bacterium
ACTGCACCAACACCGCATGCTCCACCCACGACACACCAGTCGTGCTCGACACCGGCGGCACCGGCGCCGTCGGCCAATACACCTCCATTGCCATCGGCACCGACAACCTCCCGATCATCAGCTACTACGACAACACCAACACCGATCTCAAGGCCGTCCACTGCACCAACACCGCATGCTCCACCCACGACACACCTCTCGTGGTGGGGGCGGATGCCAGCGGAGTATTGGCAGCCACGTCGATAGCAATGGCAGCCGGCGGCCTACCCGCCATTGCGTACCGGATCAGAACCAACAACGTTCTGGCGGTCGTGGAATGCAGCGACCCGGCCTGTCTCGGACATCACCCGGCGCAGATTCTCGACCCCACCACCAACAGTGGGGCAGAGGCGGTGATGGACACCACCAGCATCGGCCAACCGGTGGTTGTATACGGCGGCCACGGCACCTTGTACCTGGCGCAGGTCGAGTTGCGCATGACCGGCATCTCCTACGGCTGACGGACCCGGCGAGTTCGTCAGCTCACACGTGCCAAGCCCGACTCCAGATGTGTGAAGCAGTTGTTCACAAGCTCCGGGAGGGATGACTTGGATTCGGTGGCGATCCAATTCTGGAGGGAGGAGCGGATCGCAGCGAGAGCCGATGCAGCCAACAATCGGGGGATGAGGTCTTGTGGCTCGCGGTTCATTCGCTCGGCGAGCGTCGCTGTGACGGTGTCCTCCCAGCCGGATTGGAGCTGCAGGCTGCGGGCGTGGACGGATGGGGTGCCGGCGATGATGCGAAAACGGCGGATGAGCCCGGCTCGTTCGGTCTCGTAATCGGCGGCCACCACCAGGAACGACGCCCTTAGTGCCTCCCAGGGAGTCTCGGTGGGCGGGCGCATGGCCAACTGTTGGATGATCCTGTCGAGGCGGCCCGCGTAGTCGGCCAGGACTACGTCTTCCTTGGCGGCGAAATAGTAGAAGAAGGTCCGGGGTGATATGTCGGCTGCGGACGCGATGGCCTCGACTGTCGCCTCGTCGAACCCGTCTCTGGCGAAGAGTTCGAGTGCAGCGTCCTCGATCCGTCGACGGGTTTGTGCCTTCTTGCGTTCTCTCAGCCCGAGGCGTTCTTCCATGATTTCATCTTGACACATTCTGACACTTAGTGCAAACTTGCAGTGACTGCGATAATCTTCTCGTAGAACGATCGAAAGAGACCCCAATGTCAAAGTGGCTACACAGGATCGGCACCTCATCTGCCCGTCATCGCCGTTGGGTGGTGGCCGGCTGGGTCTTGTTCGCCCTGTTCATCGTGATCTTCAACCGATCACTCAGCGCGGGAACCGTCGACAACTTCGAGGTTCCCGGAGTTGAGTCGCAGCAAGCACTCGATCTGCTCAAGACCCAGTTTCCGGAACGATCCGGCGCCACTGCGATGGTCGTCTTCCATGTGGGAGAGGGATCGGTCACCGACCCGGAGATAGCTCAGGCCATCGAGGCGACCGTCAACGACGTGCGCAACATGCCCAACGTGGTCAGCGTCACCGATCCCCTGGCAGGACCACGTTCGGTCTCAAGAGCCGGAGACACGGCATTTGCGGCGGTTCAATTCGACAAGACGTCGGCAGAGCTGGGCAGCGACGTGCTCCAGGCCCTGTTCGCGACATCGTCACCCGCGGAGAATGCCGGGGTGCAGGTCGAGTACGGAGGTGAGCTGCCCACACTCCTGAAGGAACGCAGCACCGGACCCGCTGAGGCTGTCGGAATACTGGCGGCCCTGGTCATCCTCTTCATCACATTCCGCAGCTTCTACTCGATGATTCTCCCGTTGGGAATGGCGATCCTGGGGCTCGTGGCGGGACTATCGCTGGTGGGGCTGATGGGGGCGGTCATCGAGATTCCATCCGTCGCACCACGACTTGGGACGATGATCGGGCTCGGGGTCGGTATCGACTACGCACTGTTCATACTCAGTCGCCACCGAGACAACCTCCAGGCGGGGATGCCGGTGGTCGAGTCCATCGGCCGCACCAACTCCACCGCGGGCCAGGCGGTCGTGGTCGCGGGCGGAACCGTCGTGGTGGCCATATTGGGCCTGCAACTTGCCGGCATACCGTTCGTGGCCGCGCTCGGATACTCGGCATCCTTGGTAGTGGCAATCGCCGTGATGGTTGCGATCACCCTGCTCCCGGCATTCCTGGGATTCGCCGGCGAGCGCGTGCTCTCGAAGTCCGACCGTGATCAACTCCGCGAGGCCCCCCTCCGCATCGACACGCCGAATGACGATTCCGACCCGTTGGCCCAACACAGTGGATGGGTGAGATGGGCCCACTGGGTTGCACATCATCCGTGGAGATCATCCATAGCGGCGTCGATCATTCTGCTGGCTCTCGCAATCCCAACTCTCGACATGCGTCTCGGCCAGGCCGACGCCGGAACAGACCCAACCAGCACAACCCACCGCCGGGCCTACGACCTTCTTGCCGAAGGGTTCGGGCCGGGATTCAACGGCCCACTGCTCATCTCCGTCGACCTTGGTCCCACGGGAGATCCGTCGGTACTCACCGCCATCTCCTCAGCAGTGGCGGCCGATCCCGGGGTGCAGGCGGTCTCACCACCGGAAACCAACCCCGCGGGAGACACGGCCATCATCACGGTCATACCGACAACGACCCCGCAGGACGAGGCAACCAGCAGCCTCGTGCACCGTCTGCGTGGCACCACCCTGCCCCAAGTCACCGACGGCACCGCCGCCACGGCTCTGGTCGGTGGCCCGACGGCCGGATTCATCGACCAGTCCGACAAGATCTCGGCCCGCCTGCCGTGGTTCATAGCAGCAGTGGTCACCATGTCCTTCTTGCTGCTCACCGTGGTGTTCCGTTCGATTCTGGTTCCGCTCAAGGCGGCCCTCCTCAACCTGCTGTCGATTGGTGCTGCCTATGGAGTGGTGGTCGCTGTGTTCCAGTGGGGATGGGGTCGATCCCTGATCGGACTCGACGAAGCCGTTCCGATCGCGTCGTTCGTACCGATGATGATGTTCGCCATCCTCTTCGGACTGTCGATGGACTACGAGGTGTTCATTCTTTCCCGCATACGCGAGGAGTATCACCGGGGGCACTCCAACATCGACAGTGTGGTAATCGGCTTGGGAGCGACCGCCAAGGTGATAACCGCGGCAGCGCTCATCATGATCAGCGTGTTCCTGGGCTTCGTTGCCAGCGATGATCCGGTCGTGAAGATGATGGGGGTCGGGCTGGCCACAGCGGTTGCCGTCGATGCCACCATCGTCCGGATGGTTCTCGTCCCGTCCACGATGGCGCTGATCGGAGACCCGAACTGGTGGCTGCCCCGCTGGCTCGACCGGCTTCTCCCCCACATCGACCTCGAAGGCGAGGCCGAAGTGGCCCCCCGGTCCGTTCAGGACGCCGCTGAGGAAACCGCGGTATAGGGCTGGTGATCCGGCACCATCCCGATGTCGGATCACCGCCGGATTCTCCACGGGCGGCTGCACTTGTCCTTGGCGCCGGTTGCATGTTGTCATGGCGCCAAGGACGAGTGACAGGCCGGATGGGATCCGGTTCCAGTGAGGTTGACACGGAGAGTGAAACATCCCACGGCGAGATTGTGGTCACGTGGCCGGGCTTCGACATTGACAATCCGGCCTCCGGGTTGATGCTCCACCGGGCCGGGCTGTCGATCAGGCTCGAACCGAAGACCGGACCACGATCAGCCCAACAATTGCGAGACCTGCTGGGTGATTCGGTGGCCGTGATCGCCAGCACCGACCCGTCTGATGCCCAGACCTTCGAGACCCGCACGAACCTGAAGGTGATAGCCAGAACCGGTGTCGGGGTCGACTCGATCGACATGGAGGCGGCGGTGGGACCGCACCGGGTCCCATCTGCCGAGGGATCTGTGCGGATCCACGGTCGGGCTGATCGGTTCCGGCAGTATCGGTCGTGCGGTGGTGCGTCGCCTCGCGGCGTTCGGATCGGCGCCTATCAACCTTTTTGGGGCAGATTCCTTCCGGAATCATTGTGTCGTGGTGGTGTCCTCCTCTGATGGCTGGTTGATCCAGGCGACGGTGGGCAGTTCTGGGGGCGTGGGGGCCTTGCGGGCGAACCGTTCGGGATGTGCGGCGTAGGCGGCATCGGGGACTTCGGCTCGTTCGGACGGGATGTGCTCGGCCCGTCCGTAGTGGAGGTCGGCCGGGGTGTGGCAGCCGATGCCGGAATGGCGGTGGTCGTTGTCGTGACCAGTCGAAGAACCAGCCGCTGTGGGTGTGGGCGTCCCCGAAACTCCCGAAGCATCGAGGGAAATGAGGCCGGTACCCGCTCAGGTTTCGGTGGCAGCAGGCTCTGGCGGTGCCATCGGTAATGCGTCGAGCGACACCGACCCACTGCAGCGCACGCCGCGGAGGTGCTCACCACTGCCTTTGGCTCGTCGATTGCTTCGTCGATCATCTCTTGTCGCCCCCGCTCTGCATCACGTCGTCGGTGGCGATCCGTTCCAACGACCCTGAGAGTTTTCCCTGGACCTCGATCACCTTGTGCACCTTGTCGAGCTGGAACTCGAGACGCTCCTTGTCCTTTCTCAACCGGGCGATCTCACGGTCCCGGGGGTCGGCGCGGGGGCGGCCCGACGGCTTGGCCAGCACCGAGAACCCTACGGTCGCGTTGTTTGCGCCACCCCGAGATCAGCGACGAGTACAGGCCCTCTCGTCGTAACAGGGCGCCCTTGTCGCCCTTGGACTGACCCTCGTGCTCATCGAGAATCCGAGCCTTGCACTTCGCCGGATACCGCCGTAGCACGCGGGCGAGTTCAGCAACCTCGGGGGCGGGATCGGTGTTGTCTTCCATGACGCCAGCATCGGCGCACACCAGACGAATCGGTGATGCTCAAATCCTCAGGGACTTCCTTCCCCGCCCTCTTCAACTCAACATTTCCGCAGCGGGTGCCCCATGAGTGTGGGGGTGTGCGGGCTGCTGGGCTCGTGTACCGGCGGGATCGAGCGGATACGGTCGGTTGATGGACGTCGATCGACTGCGGTTCCTGTTTGGTAGCGAAGCCCTTGAGCATCTCGACGAGTTCGACCTCGACGAGGAGGCCGAAAGGATGGAGGCGGTCGAGCAGTTCGCGGCCCTGCCCCACGATGCGCCCCAGCGCGAGTCCCGTATGGCGGTGCGAACCGTTGCGGTCACCCAGATGTTGACTGATGACCCGCCTGAAGCGTGGCTGACAGCGCAACGGCTGCGAGGGTTGGGCTTGGATCGAGACACCGTGCTGTCACAATTCTCCATCGTCATCGCCGAGCATCTCTCGGTGGCGTTGTCCGCACAATCGCATTTCGACATCGACGCGTATGTCGAGGCGCTCGAAACCTTGCCGCTGCCGGAAGGGTCCGACATCGCAGATCGCGTGCTGGAGCTCACCCGCGCCAATCCCGGTATCGAGGTCGACGAGCTTTTCGATGCGGTATTGGAGTCGCTGGGATCCGACGCTGCGCCGGTGGTTGGACCACTGGTAGATCGGGTGTTCGATGGTCTGCTCGACGGGCCGCTGCATTTGCTGCCCGGGGACTTCACCGTGGTGGTTCCCGACCTCGTGGCCGGGACAACGTTCACCCATCGGTTGAACGAGACCGAAGCCGAGCTGGGTTTGTTGAGTGTCGCATTTGATCTCGGTGCACTGGCCCGTATCGACACGGTCAAGTTGGCTGATGGGACCGAGCTGGCCCAGTTCTCGGCCGACACGTACCATCTGGCATGGCGGGGCCCTGATGGATGGCTCGATGGTTTCGAGCCGGGAGACCTGCTCGGATTCGCCGTCAATGTCGACAGCGACGGCATGGACGGCGAGCTGGTCGAGGCGACCGTGACAATTGACAAGGTAGCCGACGAGCCCGCCGTGTCTGATGCGGTTGTCGGGTTGGTGCGGGCCGGCTACGACGAGTTGGCCGAAGAGGTCGGGCTGCCCGTCGACGGCAGTGAGTTGACGTGGTCGTTGCTGTTTCATCACCCCGGCCTGTTCGACACTGCGCAGCTACCGCTCGATGAGCTGTGCGCGGCGGCCGGGCTCGAACAGCGCGCCGGACGCGTGGCCCACACCGAGGAGGTGTGGCGTCGTGATCTCGCGCATCGTCGGTTCTCGGCCGTGTGTGAGGTCGTCCCCGAAGCGCATTGGCGACTCGTTCTCGCGCGTGCCGTAGAGATTCTCGACGACCCCAATGCGAGCGCCGACGAGGTTCGCGCGATCCTCGACGAATGCGCAGAACCCGAAGCGCTCGACGTGCTCGCCGATGTGCTGTTCGGACATCACCTTGATGTGTCCGACGAGTTCGAACGCGGCTACGCCGACGCACCGGGACGGCTGTTCGACCTGGTGGAGCGGGCCACCACCGTTGCTCGCCGTTCACGAGAGACAGCGGCCGCGCAGTATCTGGCGTGCGTGCTTCACGAACGCTGCGGCGCCCCCGAAATCGCAGAAGCACACCTCAAGCAAGCCGGCGAGGCACAACCCCGGCTCGGCCCCATCGTCGAGCGTCTGGGCTGGTATCGCTTCGATCGCGGCGACGCTTCCGGCGCTATGCGCTGGTGGCGCACACTCACCGACATTCCCGACGCCGCGCGCACCATCGAACCGTTTCTCGCTCCCGGGACCCGCGGGCCGAGACTGGGCCGCAACGACCCCTGCTGGTGCGGGTCGGGACGCAAATTCAAACACTGCCACCAGACCGTCAGGGAGCTACCGGCGCTTCCCGACCGTGTCGGCTGGCTGTGCCGCAAAGCGTCCCTGTGGCTGGAACACAGCACCGGTGAAGTACGAACCAGCATTACCGAGTTGATATCAGCGCGGGTCACCGGCGACCCCGACACCGGGCCTTGGGACCTGGTGCATCTCGACGATGACACCTTGGCCGATCTGCTCGATGCCGCGGCCGGGGACCCGATCGTGTTCGACGCTGCCCTCCACGCAGGCGGCCTTTTCGCACTGTTCCTGCGCGAACGAGGCGAATTGCTGCCCGAAGACGAACAGCTTCTCGCCGCGGCCTGGCAGACCACCGATCGCAGCGTGCATGAAGTCGTCGCCGTGGACCCCGGCGTCACGATGACCCTTCGTGACCTCGCCACCGGCGAAGTAGCCGAGGTTCGCGAACGCACAGCCAGCACCCAGATCGAAATCGGGGAACGGTACTGCGCACGGGTCGTACCCGACGGCGCCACGAACCAGATCATCGGCGGGGTCTTTCCCGTGCGCACAGGTCACGAGACCACCGTGCTCGACCTATGCGCCGACGGCGATCCGATTGCACTGTGCGCCTGGGTCGGCGCGCTCGCCCAGCCACCCAGGATCGTACACAGCCCCGGGATGATCGACGAGATGTTCGACCGCGACGCCATCGACACCGTGCTCGCCGGGCTCGGCGACAACACCGACCCATCCGACGCCATGGACGTGCTCCGCGGTGAGCTCACCAGGCAGGCCCAGATGAAATGGCTCGATGAGCACATCCCCGCCCTCGACGGCCTCACCCCGCGCCAAGCCGCCGCCGACCCAACCCGACGCGAACAACTCGAACGCCTCCTCGCCGATTTCGATGACCGCGACGCCGCCGGGCTACCCGACGGCTTTCAAGCCTTCACCTATGACGTGGCGGAACTGCGCAGCGAACTCGGGATCGACTGACACCACCAGCCCCAACCGGCCAGTCAGGTCTCGCGGAGAGTCTTGTGGATGTCCTTCATCAGCAGCACCAGGTGGAGTTCATCGGTGGGCGACTGTTCGATCTCCGAGATGAGGTGCTGGTAGAAGTCTCTGGCGTGGAGGTTCTCGGCATGCACCAACAGACCACGGCAGCCGATCTCGGTGCCGAGTTCGGCTGTGCGTGTGATCACATCGCGAAGAAGGCCAGCACCCAGGCCCTGACCTTCATGATCTGCTGCCACTCCGAGCCTGGCCAGCAACGCAACCGGTTGCGGATATCGGCCGGCCCCGCGACGCATCCTGTTCGGGGCTTCAGCAACGGCGACAGTGGCCATGGCCCACGCGTAGTACGCGACAACAGTCGAAGTGCCAGCTTCGGTGACCACGAGCACTCGTGCGGTGCCCGACGCGTTGGATTGGCGGGCATGGCGCCGTAGCCATTCGCTCTGTTCGACCGAACGGCACTCGAAGTCCTCAAGCGAGTGGCCGGGTTCGAGCAGTCGGGGGGACAGGTACCGGCGGGTCACTCGTCGATGAAAGGCGACGGGCGATCCATCAGTGCACGCAGCCCTGGCAGATCGCGGGCTCGACGTCTATTGACAGCCTCCCACGCGGCCAGTGAGTCATCGTCGAGAACGAACTCGGTGCGATCCGCCAACACCCGCTGGGCGGCCACGGTCAGATTGGCAACCACGAAATCGGTCAGGTCCGTTCCTGATGCCGCGACCGCCCGATCAAACAACACGCGCTCCTCCGAAGTGATGCGCACCTCAAGGCGCTTGTCTCGTCGTCTCGTCGCTTGTGGGGGCATCACAACTCCTACGGTTCCACTTCTGTACGGCCATCGTACGGCCGCATGCCAGATGTGTCAACCGTGCATGCGGGAGCAGGTGGCCAGGCCGAGTCAGCTTCCAGGAGTACAACCGATCAAGGATCTGTAGAGCCGGCTTCTCTGAAGTTCCCGCGAAGGCGCACAGCGGCCGCTTCTCCCGCTCGGCCAGACGACTATCGTCGTGTGAGTTTTCTGTGAGATCTCGGATCTGTTCGTCCCTCCGCCGACAACAACAAAGACCCGGAATTCGTTGGAATTCCGGGCCTTTTGGTTGGTGGCGGGGGCAGGATTTGAACCTGCGACCTTCGGGTTATGAGTCGCGGAAAGGCCATTTCCGGTGGTACCTGCTGGTGCCCTTTAGTGCCTCTGAGCTGGGGTTTCGCGGACTTTGCGTGTCAGCCCGTCCTGTGGATAACTGGCCGTGACGGGGCGTCCGTTAGAAGATCCGTTAGAAGTATTGCCTGGAAAGCCCTTTTGTTTGTTCTAAACAAGTCGATAGTCTAAGCAAGTCACTCAGAATGTTTCGGACCCTCCGGACTTGTCTAGATCGGCGACCTATTCATGGCACGCAAACCCATCTCCCAAGCAACCCGACGTCTGTTCACCGCGACCGTAGAGTCCCTCGAATCGCTCGCGCCACCGGATTGGCAGATCGAGGTCGCCCGGCGCTCCGACGATGGCGGCGTGATCCGGGTGATCTCATCCGACGATGTGTCAGGCGAGCTGGTCGTTGTCGTCCGCAGAGGTCTGACGCCCCGCGATGTCGCGGCTCTTCCCGAACCCGATGCCCCCACGGTCATCGCCGGCGAATGGCTTAGCCCTCGCAGCCGTGAACTTCTCGAAGGCATCGGATACGGCTACGTCGATCAGACCGGCAATGTCAGCGTCGTGGTGAAGCGACCCGGGATCGTCTTTCTCACCGAGGGGGCACGACGCGACCCGTCTCCCCCATCCATACCGCGGCTCAACATTCGTGGCCCGCGGGCCTGGGCCCTGCTGCGCACACTGGCCGAAGTGCAACCCCCGTACGGGGTGAGCGACCTGGCCCGCGCCATTGACTCCAATCCTGGCTACGTCTCGAGACTATTGAACGCCCTCGCGGAGGAACTGCTGATCAGCCGCAAACCTCGGGGGCCTGTTCAACAGGTCGAATGGGAAGGTCTGCTGCGCCAGCTGGCGTCGAGCTACTCATTGCTCAACACCAACGCCACCACCAGCTGGATCGCCTCAGCCGGACCCGATCAGTTCATCGACGATCTCATTGCGGGCAACACGAAGCGATGGGCCATCACCGGCTCGTTCGCAGCCTCGCCGTTGGTATCTGTCGCCGCACCCGAAATCGCGGTCGTCTACGCCGAAGACCCTGAACGAATCGCTACGGCAACACGGCTACGACGGGTCCGAAATGGCGGGAACGTTGTCATAGCCCTCCCCTACGATCAGATCGTGTTCGAACGCACCTGGACCAAAGACAACGCCATCTACGTCTCCCCCGCGCAAGCCGCGATCGATTGTCTGACCGGTCCCGGCCGAATGCCCGCCGAAGGCGACGCCCTTCTCGACTGGATGCGCCGCAAGGCACCCGACTGGCAGGCGGCCTCCCTCACCACTCAGCCGGTGCTGCCATGACCGGCGAGTCCGGGCCTCGAATCGAATACGTGGAAGCCCGGCGGGTGCTGCTCGACGCGCTCACTGCTCTGCAACCCCACATACGTGCAGTGGTGCTGATCGGAGCCCAAGCCGTCTACCTGCGAACCGAAGGGCGACTGCCGACCTACCAGCCATTCACCACCGACGCCGATCTCGTCATCGACCCTGGCCGACTCGTCGACATACCTCTCCTCGGCGACGCCATGACCGCGGCTGGTTTCGTGCTCCCAGGCGAGCCCGGAATCTGGGAACAACGATTCGAGCGTCCCGGCTTCGATGGAGAGGTGACAGTGCCCGTCGATCTGATCGTTCCCTCCGAACTCGCGCCCAAAGCCGGGCGACGCGGCGCGCGACTTCCCGGCGGCCACGGAAAGACCGCGGCCCGAAAGAGCGACGGAGTCGAAGGCGCTGTCGTCGACTTCGACCCGTTCGAAATCACATCGCTCGAAGACGGCGATGACCGGCGTGTCGTTGTCAACGTCGCCGGAGCGGCCGCGCTGCTGGTCGCCAAGACCCACAAGCTCGGCGAACGCCTCAAGACCCCCGAACGACTCAAGGCGAAGGATGCCGGCGACGTCTACCGACTCTTCGACGCAACCGCCGCCACCGACATGGCCCGGACGACCAACCTGCTGCTCAGCGACAGTCGATCCGAAACCGCGACACGACGAGCGCTCGGCTACGTAAGCGACTTGTTCGCCACCCCAAGAAGCCCCGGAATCGGACTCGCCGCCCAAGCGCTCGCAGGCATCGTCGACGAAGCCACAGTCGCGGCGATCATGACCGGCTACACGCGAGAGCTCATTGGGTTGATCAGTCGGTAGCGGCAGCCGAGCGATCGGGTTCCGGGGCAGCTCGGCATGATCAGGCAGCATCACCGGTGTTTCAGTGCCGGTGAAACAGCCCGGATTCTGAAACGGCACTCATGCCCGCTCAATACCACCAGAAGGTCAAGATGGCTGTCTCCTGCCGATCGGCGCAATACGACTGCCAATAGGCTCAAGAGTTAGTCTCCGGGCATGTACCTGATCTACTTGGCGGGGGACGACGGCAGGTTGCGGCCCCATAACCGGCGGGTGAGCAAGATCTCCTCGGCTCAACGTGAAATGAATGGCTTGCGGTCGCCAGCACTTGCTGTCGACAAGGACGACAATCGCGTAGTTGCCGTGAGCGACACGGTCTCTGCC
Source organism: Actinomycetes bacterium (assembly GCA_024276355.1). Taxonomy (GTDB): domain Bacteria; phylum Actinomycetota; class Acidimicrobiia; order Acidimicrobiales; family Aldehydirespiratoraceae; genus SZUA-87. The sequence continues at coordinate 11,355 of JAJRXJ010000109.1, forward strand.
GATTTGATCGGTAAGGATCTTGAATCGGCCCGTCAAATACTCGTGGATGGCTCGGGGCGGCATGACCTCAGCCCCCAACACCAAGAACCGGCGTCCACTCAGCTGAGGTCTACATCACCGGCCGTTCAGCATCACCCCGATTCACCCAGACCGCCAAGTAACGGTCTTGCAGCATGGGCCAAGTTCCTAGGGGTTGTCATGCTGATCGTTCAAGCGACTGGAGTCATGGTGACCATTTCCTCCATTGTGGAACCAGACAAGGCAGCCAAGATCGGGGTGGTTGCAGCATCCACGCTCCTGGTGGTTGGGCTCAGCACGCTTCTTCTGGTTGGAGCCGCCCTTCTC
>JAJRXJ010000110.1 GCA_024276355.1 Actinomycetes bacterium
ACGCCAGACGACCAGCGCCGCCCGGTGCTCGGGTCTACGATTCGACCATGGACCACAGCTCCGACGAGCAGGGAATGCAGGCGGCGGTCGAGGAAGCCCGGGTCGGCCGGGCCGAGGGCGGAGTACCCATCGGTTCGGCATTGCTCATCGATGGTGAGATCGTGGGACGGGGGCACAATCGCCGGGTCCAGAAGGGCAGTGTGGTTCTTCACGCCGAGATGGATTGTCTCGAGAACGCCGGTCGTCTCCCGGCCTCGGCCTACCGCCGGGCCACTCTCTACACGACCCTGTCTCCGTGCGACATGTGCACCGGTGCCGTGCTCCTCTACGGGATCCGCCGTGTGGTTGTGGGAGAGAACCGCACCTTCGTGGGCGGCGAGGAGCTTCTCCGGCAGAGGGGAGTGGAGGTGGCGGTGGTCGACGACCAGCGCTGCGTCGATCTCATGGACGAATTCATCGCCGCCGAACCCGAGTTGTGGAACGAGGACATCGGGGAGGACTGAGCCCGGCTTTCAGAAGCCGAGCGTCGACAGCGTGGCCCAGCCGTGGATGAACGCACCGATGTCGTCGGAGTACTCGCTCGACCCCGGACCACTGCAGTCGGACTCGAATGGGTTGCGGCCCGCCGGAGCGATGGCGACGTCGACGATTGCCAGGCCGTGGACCTCGCCGGTGGTGCAGGTCGGCACGTTGAGGTTGGCCACACCCGCCACGTCCAATGGTCGGGGATCCTCACGGAACGACTTCACCCAGTCGAGAACCTGTTGCACTCCACTGGCGAAATCGGCGGGGTCACCGATCCCCTGGCTCACCGCCAGTGCCGGGTAGCCCGCTCGAGCAGCCGTTCTCGCGGCGCCGACCGTGCCTGAAATCTCGACCAGCGACCCGATGTTCTGGCCCTCGTTGATTCCCGCGATCACCAGATCTGGCTCCCAGCCGAAGGTGTCCAGAGCGACATCGACGCTGTCGGCCGGGAACCCCAGCACCGCGACCGCGGGGAACCCGGACGCAGTCAGCGAGTATTGCCAGCCCGGTGGCTCAGTGCTCCGGGTGTCGGATGTGCCGCTCTGGTTCTCGGCCGGGGCCACAACGATCACGTTGGTGTCCGGCAACTCGCGCAGGGCTTCGACCAAGGAGTCGATACCGGGGGCGGCGACACCGTCGTCGTTGGTGACGAGGATGGTGAAGTTGTCGGAAGGGGGGTTGGCCGCTTCACGTGCGAAACGGTCGACGGCGGCCGCTGGTCGGCCCGCGAGGATGCCGTCGACGCCCATGGCGACCATCAGCGAGTAGAAGTCCTCGTTCTCCTGGGTCTCGTCGTCGGCCCACTCCCAGATCTGAATACCTTCATCGTGGGCTCTGGAAATCAAAGCAGGAGTGATGATGGTGAGTCCCTGGAAGCTCGGCGGCAGTTGCAGGACCAGATCGGAGGGTTCGAGATCGGCTGTGTTGGTGATCCAGCCGTACATGGCCGATAGCCCCGGACTCGTGGCCACGCCGGGGGCGGCCTTACGGAACGCGGCCATTACATCGTCGTTGAACGAGGTGACTATCACCGACGCGGTGCGGTCGAGATCCGCTATCTCCCTAGCCAGCTCCCGGGCGCCCTCAATGGCGAAGGCCACATCGGGTTCGCCGTCGGCACCGCTGGGGATCTTGATTTCGATGTCGAGTGGGTATTGGGGGAAGGTCTCGGCGATGTTGCGCCAAGTTTCGATTCGGAAATCGTCGGGGGTGTAACCGGTGGGTGGTGAGACCTCGCCGGTGCGCATTCCCCGGTAGGTGTAGGCGGAGTCGGGAAGGTCGCGTCTCGGCCATTGATCCGATGCCCAGTAGGCCTTGTCGAGCGCCTGCAACTGATCGTAGGTCATGTCGCGCACGCGTCCGGTTGAACCGGTCGCCCGGTCGACGGTGTCGTTGTGTTGGACGACCAGCACCCCGTCGCCGGTGAGTTGAACGTCCATCTCGAGCACGTCGACTCCGGCCAGCGCCGACTGTCGATAGGCGTACATCGTGGAGTGGGGCCAGGACTGGTCGCCGCCTGCGTGTGCCATCACAGTGGGGCGGTCGAGCGCCAGCAACGACGCAATGTCGGAAGCCTCAGGCGACGGCACCTCGGTCGCCGCCGAGGTCGGCTCGGTGGTGGGGACGGCCTCGGTGGACGTTGTGACCGAGGTGACCGGCGGCGGTGGCACAGTGGTGGCGGCCGGGGCGGCGGTCGTGCCGGAAGAGACGGATTGGTCGGTGGAAGCGTTGCTGCAGGCACCCGCGGCCACCGCAAAAACCACGAAAAGAATGAAAGTCCGTCTCATCGCCGAGAACATAATCCGGTCCGGCTTCGCTTGTCGCATCGCTGTGGATCTATAGTCCGCGGCCGTAGTTCAGGGGTTCAGTGGGAGTTCAGTTGGGGGAGAGCAATTGCATCGTTTGGTGAGCGCCGCCGTCCCGCTCATGGCCGCGCTTGCGGCGTTTGCATGCGCCGCGGTCATCCTGGTTGCGCTCGGGGCCAGCCCGGTCGACGGGTTCCGGGCCATCTTCTCGGGTGCGTTCGGGAGCGTCGACCGACTGTCGGTGACCGCGGTGCGGGCCGCGCCCCTCATTCTGGTCGGCGCCGGTATTTCGATTTCGTTTCGGGCCAGCGTCATCAACATCGGTGGTGAGGGACAGATAATCGCCGGGGCCCTGCTGTCCACGGTTGTGGCGCTGGCGTTCCCCGATCTGCCCCGCCCGGTACTCCTACCGATGGTTCTCGTGGCCGGCCTGGTCGGCGGTGGAATCTGGGGTGCGATTCCGGGTGCCCTCAAGGCCTATGCGTCGGTCAACGAGATTCTCAGCACCATCATGCTCAACATCGTTGCCGTGCAGTTCATGAACTTCATGCTGCGAAGCCCACTGATCGATCCGCTGGAGATCGAGCGGGGCACACGCATTCCCCAGACCGAGCGGCTGTCCGACAACGCGGCTCTGCCGACTCTCATCGGTGGCACCAGACTCCATCTGGGCGTGGTCGTCGCGATCGTGGCGGCGATCGGTGCGTACGTTCTCCTGTGGCGCACACCGTTGGGTTTCCGCCTTCGGGCCGTCGGCCACAGCCCCGACGCGGCCCGAGCCGCAGGAATACCGGTGAAGCGCAGCATCGTCACCGCGCTGGCACTGAGTGGATCTCTGGCCGGGCTGGCCGGGGCCATTCTCGTGTTCGGCAGCGAGGGCCAGCGGATGGTCACCGATGGGTCCGCGGCCGGGTTCACCGGTTCGGCCGGCTTCAATGGAATCGTCGCGGCCCTGTTCGGTGGGCTTCATCCGCTGTGGACCATCCCGTCCGCTTACGTGTTCGGCGGCCTCATCACAGGGGCCAACCATCTGCAGCGGGTTCTCCAGGTACCGGCGGCGCTGGCCGTCACCCTCAACGGCATCGTGGTGATGTTCGTCGTCAGCAGCTCCAACGTGAGGGAACGGATGTCGAGCCTGCTCCAAGCCAGAAGCGAGTTCCGTGAGTCCGAATCGACAATCGCCTCCGAAGAAGTGGTGTCGTCGTGAGCGAATTCTTCACCATTTCGGTCCTGTTCGCCACGCTCGCGGCCGGCATCAGGCTGGCCACTCCGTATCTGCTGGCTGGTCTCGGCGAGACCATCGGCCAGCGCAGCGGTGTGCTCAACCTCGGTGTCGACGGCGTCATGCAGCTCAGCGCGTTCTTCGCCTACTGGACTGCTCTGCGCACCGACAACCTTTGGCTGGCGGCCCTGGTGGGCCTCGGTGTGGGAGTGGTGATGGGTGTGGTTTACGGCGTCATGACCGTGCAATTCAAGGCCGAACAGGGAATCAGCGGTATTGGAATCTTTCTGTTCGGTCTCGGCTTCTCGGACCTCATGTTCCAGCGTAAGGTCGGCACCCCCACCTTCGTGCCCCACAAGCTGCCCACCGTCGACATTCCCTTGTTGTCCGACATCCCGAATCTCGGCCCGGCACTCTTTTCCCATTCGCTGCTCACCTACATGGCCTTTCTGATGGTGCCCCTCGTGTCGCTCCTGTTGAGCCGCACCACCTTCGGCACCAACATCAGGGCCGTCGGGGAGAACCCCGAGGCCGCCGACAGCCTGGGCGTGTCGGTCGCCCGGGTCCGTTACACCTCCATCATCATCGGCAACGCCATGGCCGGAGTGGCCGGCACCGCCCTGGTCCTCGACCTCGGCATCTTCCAGCCCAACCTCACCCAAGGGCTCGGATTCATCGCAGTCGCGTTGGTCTATTTCGGGGCATGGCGCGCCCCCGGGGTGATGGTCGGGGCCCTGCTCTACGGGTTGGTCCAGGCCACCGTGGTCTCGTGGAAAGCCCTCGAAATCATCCCGCGCAGCTGGTCCGATATAGCTTCATCCGCGCCGGCCGTTCTCACCATCGTGGCCTTGGTGGTGTTGGCCGGCAGGATTTCGCCACCGGCAGCACTTGCAAAGCCGTTTGATCGACACTGACAGTCTCGTTGGGAGCGTCGAACAATGACGCATCCACAATCGGGATGACCCAAACAGGAGGGGAAACAAATGACAAGAAGCAAAACAAAGACCAGAACCGGATGGTTGAAGGTGGTCGCGGTCCTGATGGCTGTGGGCCTGCTGGCCGCGGCCTGCGGCGATTCGGGAAGCTCATCACCGGAGACCACGGAGGCTCCAACCACCACCGCTGCGGATTCCGGCAACGCCGACACACCTCTCAAGGTGGCGCTCGTCGCCCCGAGTGCCAAGGACGATCTGGCGTTCACCCAGAGCATGGTCGATGCCCTCAACGCTCTCAACGAGCCGATCGAACTGTCGATCACCGACGGAACCTTCGTGGTGGAAGAGGCCGCGGCCGCGATTCGTGAGTACGCCAAGGCCGGCAACGACATCGTGATCGCCCACGGCACCCAGTTCGGTGGCTCGTTGGCCGAAATCGCCCCGGACTTCCCCGACACGACGTTCCTGTGGGGGACATCCACCGACACGCAGGGTCTGCCCAACGTGTTCGCCTACGCACCCAATGCAGCCGAGGGTGGTTACGTCAACGGTGTGGTCGCCGCCGCAATATCCAAGAGCGGAACCATCGGTGTCGTCGGCCCCATCGAGGCCGGTGATGCGGTCACCTACATCAATGGCTTCAAGAAGGGCGCCCTTGCTGAAGGCGCCACCGACGTGCCGATCACCTACACCGGTTCCTTCGGCGATGTCGCTCTGGCTGCCGAGGCTGCCAAGGCACTCATCTCCAACGGTGCCGACGTACTCACCGGCTCGGCCCAGATGGTCGTCGGTGCCGTGGGTGTGGCCAAGGACGCGGGCGTGCCCTGGTTCGGCACCCAGGCCAACCAGACCTCGCTGGCCCCGAACCTCGTCGTGGCTTCGCAGGTCTACCACTGGGAGGTCATCATCGAAAAGATGCTCGCCGACCGTGCTGCAGGCACCATCGGGGGCAAGGCCTACGAGATCAACCTCGCCAATGGCGGTCTGGTGATCGAGTTCAACGACGGCTACGACCTTCCGGCCGACGTGCGGGCCAAGGCCGATGAAACCATCAAGGGAATCATCGACGGATCGATTGATCCCAACGGCTGACAATCGTTCATCCGGTGGGCGGTCGCGTTCAGCGGCCGTCCACCGGGTTGCACACGCTTCGACCACCTGAGACGACATGGCACAAGACGACGATTCCCCAATGCTCGAGATGCGAGGCATCACCAAGCGTTTCCCGGGGGTGCTGGCCAACGACTCGATCGACCTAACCGTGCGATCGGGCGAGGTTCACACCCTCCTGGGTGAGAACGGTGCCGGCAAAAGCACGCTCATGAAGATCCTGTTCGGGCTGTATCAACCCGATGAGGGCGACATTCGACTCAACGGGGAGTCGGTGAAGATCGTCTCGCCCTCGTTCGCCATCGAGCACGGGATCGGCATGATCCATCAGCACTTCATGCTTGTGCCGACCTTGACCGTCGCTGAGAATGTGGCCCTGGGTACCAGATCAACGCGGTGGCCGCTCACGGATCCCGCCGTGGTCAGTGAGCGGGTCAGCGAGATCTCGGAGCGTTTCGGGCTGGCCATTGATCCATCGGTGGAAGTCTGGAAACTGGCGGTGGGCGAACGTCAGCGGGTCGAGATCATCAAGGCTCTGTATCGCGAGGCCAAGCTGTTGGTGCTCGACGAACCCACCGCTGTGCTCACCCCGCAGGAGGTCGACGAGTTCTTCGAGATCCTCTCGGGGATGCGCGATTCCGGTCACGGCCTGATCTTCATTTCCCACAAGCTGCGAGAGGTGGTGGCCATTTCCGACGAGATCACCGTGTTGCGAAATGGACGGGTCACCGGACACACCACCCCTGGGGAGTCAGACCGTCATCAGCTCGCGGAGTTGATGGTCGGACGTGAAGTTTCGCTGGCACCGGATCGGCCACCCGTGGACGTGGGCGAGCCCCGACTCGTGATCAAGGGCCTCTCCGCCACCAGCGATCGTGGAACGCTGGCCATCGACAATCTCAACCTCGAGGTTCGGGCAGGTGAAGTCGTCGGGATTGCCGGAGTGTCGGGCAACGGGCAGCGCGAGCTCGCCGAGGTGGTGGCCGGGCTTCGTCCCGCGAAGCAGGGCTCGGTGGTTCAGATAAACGGAGTCGACGCGGTCGGTGCCGGCGCCCGCACGACCCGCCAAGCCGGGCTCGCATACGTACCGGAGGAACGAATGCGAGATGGGGCGATCGGCGAGTTCACCGTCAGCGAGAACCTGGTGCTGATCGACCATGGGTCCAAGCAGTTCTCCAGTCGGGGTCTGCTCAGGTTCGCCGAGATAAAGAGGCATTGTCGCCAGCTCGTCGACCAGTTCAAGGTCAAGACCCCGGGGCTCGACACGAGCACGTCAACCCTGTCGGGCGGCAACATCCAGAAACTGATTCTCGCTCGCGAGCTGGCGTCCGGACCGACTGTTCTGTTGGCGGCCCAGCCCACGAGAGGTGTCGACATCGGTGCCGCCGAGTACATCCACCAGCAGATCATCGCCCAACGAAACCTCGGTACCGCCGCCTTGGTGATCTCCGAGGATCTCGACGAACTGTTGGCCATCTCGGACCGCATCGCGGTGATGTTCGAAGGCCGCATAATGGGGATCGTTGCGGCTGAAATCGCCACCCGCGAAGGTCTCGGCTTGATGATGGCCGGTGTGGCCGAGGGCTCGCCGGCCTGACCCGGCTACCCGGCGGCATGTGATGTAGCCCGCGGACCTGTGCAAGTCTGCTGTCTCGGTTGACCGGGAGGCCAGGATGTCAGACAAGAGGTTCGTGGAAGTGGAAGGCCGGCGCATGGCCTGGGTGGAACACGGTGAAGGCGATCCGATCGTGTTCCTCCATGGCAACCCCACATCTTCGTACCTGTGGCGCCACGTCATGGCCGGCTGCGAAGGCCTCGGTCGCCTCCTGGCCCCCGACCTCATCGGCATGGGAGACAGCGACAAGCTGCCCGATTCCGGGCCGGGGTCATACCGGTTCGTGGAGCACCGCCGCTATCTCGACGGGTGGTTCGAGGCGGTGGGCGCAACCGAGAACGTCACCCTGGTGGTCCACGACTGGGGATCGGCGCTGGGCTTTCACCGAGCCCACAGGTTCCCGGATCAGATCAAGGGAATCTGCTACATGGAGTCGATCGTCATGCCGGTCACATGGGATGCGTGGCCCGAAGCGGCACGCGGGATATTCGAGGCGATGCGTTCCGATGCGGGCGAAGACCTGATTCTCGACAAGAACCTGTTCGTGGAGGCCATCCTGCCGGCATCGATCATCAGAACTCTCGACGCCGCGGAGATCGACGAGTATCGCCGTCCGTACCTGGCACCGGGAGAGAGCAGGCGTCCCACCCTCACGTGGCCGCGTGAGATCCCATTGTCGGGTGAACCCGCCGATGTCGTGGAGATCGTCGGCGCCTACGCCGAGTGGCTGGCGGGTTCCAGCCTGCCGAAGCTGTTCGTCAACGCCGACCCGGGCACCATCCTCACCGGACCCCAGCGGGAGTTCTGCCGATCGTGGCCCAATCAGACCGAGGTGACGGTCCCGGGCATCCACTTCATTCAGGAGGATTCAGGCCCGGAGATCGCCGATGCGATCAGGAGTTGGCACGCCGGATTGTGAGCAGCGCCATCGGGTTGTCCGCCTACCCCGGGGTGCTTGACGCAACATGGTTGATCAGGGGAAGCCATTCGTCGAACGACGGCAGGCTCATGTCGGCACGCTTCGCCCCGTCGTCCCAGAGACGAAGGGCCACTGCATCCCGCCACCGCTCGTTGGATCTGAAGCGGACCTGCTCCGGCGTCGACATGGGACCCCCCTGCACCTCAAGACTCCGAACCGAGGACGCCGACAAGGTCGCGCGGTAGCTCTCGTCGACCCCGCACAGATATCGCTTGGCCGCGACATGCAGGGCCACCGGTGCACACACCCGGGGATCAAACCACTGGCGGAGATATCGGGCGCCGGCCTCCTCGTGTCGTGCGTCCGATGTGAGCGGCTGATCGATGGGCACCAGATCGTTGACCACCAGGTGACCGATGTCGTGGAGCAACGCAGCCACGATCAGCTCCGGTGGGGCCCCGGCTTCGTCGGCGAGCAGGCCCGCTTGTAGTGCATGTTCGAGTTCGGTGACCTGCTCGTCGTAGAGACGGTGTGACGCCGCTGATGAGTAAAGAGCAAGGATCGGTTCGCCGGCCTCGGATTCGCTCATCGGGCGGCCTCGTCGGGCACGGGGAGGCCCAGGAAATCATCGTTGATGCTCATGCGTACGCGTCTGCCTCCGAATGACCCGCCCTCAGTCGCGAACTCCCTGAGCTTGTCGGCGTAGTAATCGGCGCGGTGATCGCCCTTGGACCGGGCATTGTAGGTGAGATACATCACACGACGCGATCGGTCTGACTCGTTCGACCCGCTGTAGTGGGGAGTGTACGAATCGAAGAATATGACATCGCCGGGCATGGCCTCGATTGCCCGCCAGTCGAGTTCCTGGACGTGGGTTGGTTCGATTCGACCGCCGGAGGTGGTTGGCATCCGACCCGCTGAATGGCCGGGGGCAAAATAGAGCGTGCCGCTTTCGACCGTTGCCGGGTCGACGGGGATCATGCAGGAGATGTGATGGTCGACGAACCGGTAGGCGGTGGCGTCCTGATGAGGGGCGAATCCGGCGCCACCGGGTCGCTTGTAGTTGATCTTCTCCTTGAACAGGACCGCCGGTTCACCGAAGAGCTGCTCGAGTACCGCCGGGACGGCTCCATCGAGGATGACGCTTCGCAACCGGTCGTGGCTCTCGAGGAAGTGTTCGCTTCGGGCGAGCGCCGGGCCGTTCGGGGTGAGTTCGCGATGATGAAGACCCGGGCCGTTTCGGTCGGCCCATTCCGCCAGCTCGTCGATCCAGCGAGCCAAGTCGCGGGTCTGACGGTCATCGAAGAGCGACCGGATGGTCAACCATCCGAATCTGTTCCATGCCGAGAGCTGCTCGTTGGAGAGGCGCATGCGAGGATGGTAAGACACGAGAATGACCTCGGCATGATCCCCCGCGGAAGTCGGGGTGAACTTCGGGTTGAATCTCCGAGAGTCCTGTCCCGCCCGCGGGCGCTCGGCCACTTCATGCCCGCCCGACCGTGAGTCGGCGGTGGGCTGCCAGTCTTCGCCGGAAGTTCGGGTCCCGGCGTGCAGTCCAGGCCACCGCGGTGCCGAAGAGGAAACCGCCCACGTGTGCAACCCAGGCCACGCCACTTCCGGGAACCGTGAAGAACTGCATCAAGAACCACAAGATCAGAAGGATCGCGGCCGGGAGCCTGGGCCACAGCGGGATGACCCCGATGAGCAGGAGTGTGCGGATTCGGGCCCACGGAAACCAGATGAGGTAGGCGCCCATCACCCCCGCGATGGCTCCGCTCGCCCCGATCACGGGCACCGTCGAATCGAGATCAAGCATCACGTGGGCGCCGGTGGCCACCGCGCCTGCCGATAGGTAGAAGATCAGGTACAGGACCGAGCCCATGTGGTCTTCGATGTTGTTGCCGAACACCCACAAGAACACCATGTTGCCGATGAGGTGGATCCATCCGCCGTGGAGAAACATCGACACCAATACCGAGAGGGCGATCGACTTGGCGGGGAAGGCGATTCGGCCGGGCGGGATCGCCACGCAGGCGCTGGAGACACCTCGGAGCTGGGTGGCTCCGATCTCGGCAACCGTGAGAGGCCTGCCTTGGATGATCTCACAGGGGATGGCGGCGTATTGGTAGGTGAACCTGACCTGATCGACTACCTCCGATGGAGCCGGTGAGTCGATGCTCCGGCTGGCCGACGGCTGCACGATGAGAAAGGTGACCACGCAGGCGATGATCAACCCGATCGTGACGAGAGGGAAGTGGCTTGTCGGATTCTCGTCGCGTAGCGGGATCAATGTCGGTCTCTTTGTGGGATACGGCCCCGGCGCGGCATGATGACGCTCCGATGGTCGCGAGGCAAACAAAGGATCGCCATGAGCGCAAGCCGTATTGAGTCGTTGTTCGGACTGGAGGGTAAACGGGCCGTGGTCACCGGCGGTAGCCGGGGCATCGGTTTCATGATCGCCGAGGGCCTGATCGACGCCGGCTGCGAGGTGATCATTTCGGCGCGCAAGGTGGAGCAGGTCACCGCGTCCGCCGACCGGCTGTCGGAGAAGGGAACCTGCATCGCGGTGCCCTGCGACCTGTCGACCGACGAGGGCATCGCCCACCTGTCGGGAGAGATTTCGGCGCGATGGAAATCACTTGATCTGCTCTACAACAACGCCGGTGCGTCGTGGGGAGAGCCTCTCGAATCGTTCTCCGCCATCGGCTGGGACAAGGTGATGAACGTCAACCTGCGCGGTCCGTTCTTTCTCACCCAGAGCCTGTTGCCCCTGCTGAAGGCCGCGGCCACCCCCGAGTCACCGGCGCGAATCATCAACACCGCATCGGTCAATGGCCTCACACCTCCGGAGATGGACACGTTCTCCTACTCGACCTCCAAGGCAGGCATGATCATGCTCACCCGTCATCTGGCCAAGGCGCTGGCCGCCGACCACATAACGGTGAATGCCATCGCCCCGGGGCCGTTCGATTCCAACATGATGAAGTTTGCTCTCGATGATCCGGCGACCAGGGCGGCCATCGCCAGTGATGTGCCCCTCGGAAGGATCGGCCAGCCGGACGACATGGCCGGAGTGGCGATCTATCTCGCATCTCGCGCGTCGTCGTATGTGACCGGCGCGGTGATCCCCGTGGGCGGAGGTCTCTCGACGGTCGCGAAGTAGTGGGTCCCCTGCCTCAGAGGTAGGTGCCGCTCTGGTGGGGGAGGGTGCCGGATCTGCCGTCGTTTGGTCGCGGGTTGCCACGAGCGGCCTGTAGTTCACGAAGCTGACCGGCCGCCGCGGCCTGCTGCGCGGCCATCGAAGCCTGCAACCCCTGTAGTAATCCCTGCATCCAACCAACGAGCTGGGCCTGCGCCACCCTGATCTCGGACTCGGTCGGAACGCCATCGTCGTCGCAGCAGGCGGCGAACTCGGTGAGCTCCTCCATCAGATCGGGCGAGAGAACCTTCGACAGTTCCTCGACGGTCTCGTTGTGTATGCGGGCCAGCATCATCCGGCTTGGTTCGTCGGTGTCGGCGCTGCGAACCTCGTCCATCAACGCCTGGACCATCGTGCCCAGCCGGATCAGCTTGGCGGCGTCCGTCACTGCGGGCTGCGGCTCGTCCGATTCGGGGGTGTTCTGATCATGCGTGGGGGTCGAATCGCTCATGTGGCAAGGCTGGCACACCATGCCGTCCAACTGAAGTCACTCAAGCGGGGTGACCACAGTCTCGTACGCCAACGGCCCGGCGACGGGGGAAACGCGGGGGTGTCGATAGCCTCGGGCGGTGACTACCACCCGAAACGATCTTCGCAACGTGGCGATGATCGCCCACGTTGACCATGGCAAGACCACGCTGGTCGATGCTCTTCTGCGCCAGTCCGGCGCCTTCCGCGACGGTGCGGTTCTTACCGATCGGGTGATGGATTCGACCGATCTCGAGCGCGAGAAGGGAATAACGATTCTCGCCAAGAACACCGCGGTCAATCACGATGGCGTGAAGATCAACATCGTCGACACCCCGGGCCACGCCGATTTCGGCGGCGAGGTCGAGCGGGCGCTCACCATGGTCGACGCTGTGGTGTTGCTGGTCGATGCCAGCGAAGGGCCTCTACCCCAGACACGATTCGTGCTCCGAAAGGCGCTGGAACTGCGTCTGCCGGTGATTCTGGTGGTCAACAAGATCGACCGTCCCGACGCTCGAATCTCCGAGGTTGTGGATGAGGTCTACGAGCTGTTCCTCGATCTCGACGCCGACGAGGAACAGATCGAGTTCCCGATCGTCTACACGATCGCACGTGAGGGCATCGCCACCCTTGATCCATCCATGCCCGGTACCGACATGGAGCCGCTGTTCAAGACCCTGCTCGACACGGTTCCGCCACCCGAATTCGAAGAAGACCATCCGCTGCAGGCGTGGGTCACCAACTTGGATGCATCACCGTATGTGGGCCGCATCGCGGTGTGCCGGGTGAAGCACGGCACCATCCGCAAGGGTCAGGCCGTCGGTTGGTGCCGGGCCGACGGGTCGGTCGTGTCGGCTCGAATCGGCACCCTCACCGTCACTGATGCTCTCGACGAGATCGATGTCGATGAAGCCGGCCCCGGTCAGCTCATCAGCATTTCCGGTATCCCGGAGATCTCGATCGGCGACACGCTCACCGATCTCTACGATCCTCGACCCCTGCCGGCCATTCATGTCGACGAGCCCACGTTGTCGATGACCATCGGCGTCAACTCATCGCCTCTTGCCGGCAACGACGGCAAGAAGCTCACTGCCCGTCTCATCAAGAATCGTCTCGATGCCGAGTTGATCGGCAACGTCTCCATTCGGGTTCTGCCCACCGATCGTCCCGACACATGGGAGGTTCAGGGGCGAGGTGAACTGCAGCTGGCCGTGTTGGTCGAGACCATGCGCCGGGAAGGGTTCGAGCTGACAGTGGGTAAGCCGGCGGTGCTCACCCGTGAGATCGATGGAACCCTCCATGAGCCCACCGAGCGTCTCACGATCGATGTCCCCGAAGAACATGTGGGCTCGGTCACCCAGCTGCTGGGAGAACGCAAAGCCAAGATGGAAGACATGTCGAATCACGGCACCGGCTGGGTCCGGCTCGACTACGTCGTCCCCGCCCGGGCCCTGATCGGTTTCCGCACGGAGTTTCTCACCGAGACCCGCGGCACTGGGATGCTCCACCACGTGTTCGAGGGCTGGACCCG
>JAJRXJ010000111.1 GCA_024276355.1 Actinomycetes bacterium
ACATCTACGGCTCGATGGTCACCGTCAAGCTCACCAGCACCGACCGCGGCAACCTCGAGGACGTCATTCGCGGCCTCTACACCTACTACGTGCCGGGCGTCGAGATCCCGAGCGACGAGGAACTCACCGCCATGGTCGAGGGCTAGGCCCACCCCGGCGGCGGGTCGGCCCACCGCTGAATCCATACGTGCATGGCCACCCCCGCGGCCACCCCGGCGTTGATCGACCTGGTCGATCCGTACTGGGCTATCGAGCACACCATCTCGGCGGCTTCCTTGGCGGGCTCGCTCAACCCGGGGCCTTCCTGCCCGAACAACATCACGCATCGCTCCGGAAGATGTGAGGTCTCGAGCGGAACCGACCCGTCGATGTTGTCGATCCCGATGATCGGAAGGCCCTCCGCGTCGGCCCACTCGATCAGATCCTCGATGGTCGGATGCTTGGCGACGTGCTGGTAGACGTTGGTCATCATCGCCCCGCGCCGGTTCCAGCGGCGCTTGCCCACTATGTGGATCTCGCTGGCCAGGAAAGCGTTGGCGGTGCGCACAACCGTGCCGATGTTGTGGTCGTGTTCCCAGTTCTCTATGGCCACATGGAATGGGTGACGGCGGGTGTCGAGATCGGCGACGATCGCCTCCACGCTCCAGTAGCGGTAGTGGTCGGCGACGTTGCGGCGGTCGCCGTTGGCCAGCAACTCGGGATCGAACCGTGGGTCGTCGGGCCACGGCTCCGGATGTGGGCCGACACCGATGGTGGGTTCCGTCATCGTCGACCCGGGGGACGCAGCCGATTTCGGCCGGGTATCTCGTGGCGGTGCCGGGTCCAGTCGGAACCGTCCCAGTAGCGCAGCACACCGGGCTCTCCGCCCGGATCGGCGTACCACCCCGACGGCGGGTGCAGCGGATCAGGGTCGGAGTAGGCGACCTCGCCGGACCCGCCGAAGATCGCGTTCATGTCGACAGATGCCGAGGCCGGCGTGAAATCGGAATCGACCACCGGCTTGCGGGCCTGTTCCGGGTCCCAGTGGCTCTCCTGCATCGTTCGCAGCGATTCGGCGACCACCGGATCCGGGCCCTCATAGGGAGGCAGGCTTTCCATTGCCCGCAGGATGTTGATGCGCTCGCTCAACGGTGGATGGGTGTTGAACAGGTCGTTGAACCGACGTCCCCGGGCCCCGGTCTCGTGGTCGTCGGGAGACTCGATCCAAAGGTGGGAGGTGGCGTGGGAGGTTCGCCTCACCACGGTGATGTCGGCGTCGAGTTTCTCGAGCGCTTGGCGCAGCCCGCTCGGGTAACGGGTGAACTCGATGGCTGACGCGTCGGCGAGGGATTCGCGGCTGCGGGAGACGGCGGCCTTCAGCAGCGCCGCCGCGAGCGGGGCCAGGACAGCGACGAACACAAACCCGATCAGTACCAGAGGACCGCCCCGGGCGGCGTCGCTGCTCTTCTGGCGACGGCGTGACGCCCCGCCCCCGACCAGAGCGCCCCAGTAGAGCAGACGCCAGAAGAAGTCGGAGATCAACGCGATCGAGCCGGCGGTGGAGGCGGCGACGGTCATCACCAGCGTGTCGCGGTTGCGGATGTGGGCGATCTCGTGGGCGATCACCCCTTCGAGTTCGGCCCGGTTCATCTTGTCGATCAGCCCGGTGGTGACCGCCACCGAGGCGTGTTCGGGGTCTCGCCCGGTGGCGAACGCGTTGGGCGACGGATCGTGGACGACGTAGACGGAAGGGGGCGGAATCCCGGCTGCGATCGAAACTTCCTGTACGAGATTGTGGAGACGCGAATACTCGGACTGTGGGGCGGGAACGGCGCGCGTCGACCTCAAGGCGAGAGTGTCGCCTTGGTAGTAGGAGGTGGCCGTGAGCCATATCGCCAGGACCACCGTGATGGCGGTACCGATCAGACCCAACCCGATGAATGCCGACACGAACATTCCGACCAGCACCAGCAGCAGGAAGAACGCGAACATCAACATCCAGGTGCGCCGCCGATTCGAGGCGATGAGATCGTAGAAGTCGGGACGATCGGCGGCCATCCGTTCACCGTAGTGGCGGGCCGGGCGGCTCCGGTCCGACCCTTGACGGACCGACGTATCGTCTCGGGATGGATCTGGTCACAGGCGCACTGGCCGTCGCGGCCGTCTTGCTGGTCATCTCGGGGTCGCGCAAGGTCACCGACCCCACCGCCACCGTCGAGTTCCTCATCGACCTGGGTCTGACGCTACCGGCCGGCCGGTCGGGCCGACGTCGGATCGCCGGAGCGGTCGGCGTGATCGAGTTGGTCGCCGGGGTGCTGGCTCTGGCGACCGGTGAATGGCTGTCGGCCGCGCTGATCGGTGTGATCTACGTGGTCTTCGGTGTCCTCATCCTGCTGGCCTTGCGGCGCGGGCTGGGAACCTGTGCGTGCTTCGGCCGCGCCGGCACGCCACCGAGTCGGTTCCATGCGACCGTCGACCTGTTGCTCGCGGCGGCAGCGCTCGCGGCCATTGCCGCGGACTCACCGGTGGAGGTGATGGATCGGTCCTCGCTGGGCGGCGCGTGGTTCGTCGTCGCTGTGGGCGTGTCGGCAGGCATCATCTACGCACTCCTGGATTCGGTTCCGAGGCGCCGGAGGCCGGAAGGCGGAGCTCAGCGGGCCTGACACTGCGGACACCAAGTGGTGCCGCGGGTATCGAGCTCGCGTTTGCGCAGGAGGGTTCCACACCGTTCGCAGGGTTCGCCGCTGCGCCCGTAGCAATGAAGCCGGTGCTGGTTGGCGCCGGTGCGTCCGTCGGAATCGACGTAGTCGCGAAGCGTGGTACCGCCATTGTCGATGCCCGATTGAAGTGCCTCACGGATGGCATCGACGAGCAGGTCGGATCTGGGACGCGACAGCGTGCGGGTGGCCGGGTTGATCCGTGCGATCCACAGAGCCTCATCGGCGTAGATGTTGCCGACACCGGCGACGGGGCGCTGCGAGAGCAACTGGGTTTTCAGGTGGCGGGTGGAGCGTTTGATCTCGCGGTGGAGATGGGCGCCGGTGAACGACTCGTCGAAAGGCTCGGGACCCATTCTCGAGAGTGTGGATATCGACGACCATTCGCCGCGCCCGACGAAGTGGATACGGCCGAAGCGTCGGGCATCGTGGAATGTGAGAGTTCGGCCGTCGTCGAGATGCCACCAGGCCCTCAGATGGGGATGGTCGAGGTGAGCGGACGCTTCGGCGGAGTCGTCGACCACCGCCAGCCGTCCGGTCATGCCCAGATGAACGATCAGATCGTGGGGTCGGCTGTCGCCGTCGGTCTCGATGATGAGGTATTTCCCCCGCCGGCGGACTTCGGTGATCTCCTCGCCGATGGCGTCGATCGCCGGAGTGAACTTCTCCGACCAGTGGGAGCCGGCGTCGACCACGATCGAGCCGATCAGCCTTCGCCGGAGCTGGGTCTTGATGGTCTCAACCT
>JAJRXJ010000112.1 GCA_024276355.1 Actinomycetes bacterium
ACCCTCGTCGAGACCCGAGCACGACGCCGGTATGTCAGCCAGGAGCCAGTGGGTGAACTCGGCGCGGGGCAGAGTCGCGGGAACTGTGCGGCCCTCCACGTTGACGTCGGTGGCATCGGTCGGCGCGTCCGGGTCGATGCAGGTGATCACGAACGACGCCGTGCCATCAGGCGCGCCGGTCCAGGTGATGGCGGGGCTCTTGTTGTCGCCCATCTCGGCACCCGCGCAGAACGCGAACTTCGACGGGACCGGCTCGCCCTCGCTTATGCCATCGATGCTGATCTCGAAACTCATGGCTGCTCCTTGGTCGGATCACGGAATGCCAACACCGTGAATCTAGCCACTCGGCGACCTGCACAGCGGAGCCGGGTCGACCATGATGGTCGGATGCAGCCGCTGCCCGGAATGAGCATCGTCGGAGAGTACCCGAGCCGACTCGGGGCCGACCTCGCCGCGGCGCTGCTCACCGAAGCCGGATACGAATCAACCGTTCTCGGCGACCCGGCCTACAGCATCGCCCCGCACCATGTCGTCGATCGAGGCTTCCGTGTGGCCGTGCGCGACGAGGTCGCCGACATCGCGGTGTCGCTTCTCACCGACGACCAGCCTGCCGACGCTGACGCCGACATGCTCGACTCGATCTACCACATGCACCGCTTCGCCGACCGACCCAAGTGGGTGCGGTGGGCGACCGTGGTGGTGTTGGCCTCGTTTGCCGGGCCGATCATCCTGGTGACGGCAGCGATGCTGCTCAGCGCGGCCGGAGGCCTGTTCCCCAGCTGACGCGGAAACGCCACTTGGGTCAGGCGCCCCGCACCGCCAGCCCGAGGCCACGCGCCACCTGTGCTTGGCGGATGTCGAAGGTGAGAAATGTGGTTGTGGCGCCGGCGCGCAACGCTGCAGCCAGATGGATCGAATCGAGCGACCGACAGAGCGTCTGCTCGGCGATGCGGGCTGCCTCACCACATGTGGTGGCGTCGATTGCAACGAGGGCGAACGCGTCGAGGTCGCTGCTGAATCGGCGACGGGCGTCGGTGAGCGCGGCGCCGTCGAGGAGACGGGAGAGGTTTCGCCGGACCTCCACCTCGGTGAGCCGTGATGTGACGAGCACAGGATCGGTGGCCATGATCCCCACCGCGAGCTCCGAGTCGTGTTCGTCGATGTAGCGCTTGATCAGAGCGCTCGAATCGACGTAGAGAGTCAACCGCGGTCCTCGTCGAGCACATCAAGAACCGAACGATCCGACCGATGACGTTGGAATGGCTCGAGGTGGGTTCGACGCGGCGGCTCGATCCACCCCTCCTCGATGCCACGCTCGATGGAGGAACTTTCGGAGTAGCTGACGATGCGAGCGATCGGAGAACCCCGGTCGGTGACCACCACCTGTTCTCCGGCGGCGGCCCGGCCGAGGTACTCCGACAGCTTGGCCTTCAGATCTCTCACACCAACTTCCATGTGGTCACATTACCAATTCAATGTGACCACAACAAGCGAAACTCTCAGCCCTGTCCACCGGAGGTCTCGGCGACCGACTGCTTGCCAGCCGAGATCCACGGCATCATCTGACGCAATTCGCCGCCGACCTTCTCGATCAGCGTCTCGTGGCCCGCGGCCTCGAGTGCGTGGAAATTCGGGCGACCAGCACGGGATTCTGCCACCCACTCGTCGGCGAACTGACCGCTCTGGATCTCCGAGAGGATCTGGCGCATCTCGGCCTTGACCGCATCGTTGATCACACGCGGACCACGGGTCAGGTCGCCGTACTCAGCGGTGTCGGAGACCGAGTAGCGCATACCGGCGATGCCCTCTTCGTACATGAGGTCGACGATCAGCTTGAGCTCGTGGAGACACTCGAAGTAGGCGATCTCGGGCTGGTATCCGGCATCGGTGAGGGTCTCGAAACCGGCCTGCACGAGGGCGGTCGCACCGCCGCACAGCACGGCCTGCTCGCCGAACAGATCGGTTTCGGTCTCTTCGGTGAAGGTGGTTTCGATGACACCGGCGCGGGCACCGCCGATGGCGTCGGCATACGCCAGCGCCAGGGCCTTGGCCGAACCACTCGGGTCTTGCTCGACGGCGATGAGGCAGGGCACACCACCACCCTCGGTGTAGGTGCGACGCACCAAGTGACCGGGGCCCTTGGGGGCCACCATGCACACGTCTATGCCGGCGGCAGGGGTGATCAGGTTGAAACGAATGTTGAACCCGTGGGCGAAGAACAACGCGTCGCCGTCGGACAGGTTGGGGGCCACTTCGGCCTCGTAGATGGCCGCCATCTCGGTGTCGGGCATGAGCATCATCACCAGGTCGGCCTCGGCAGTGGCATCGGCGATCGAGCGCACCACAAGCCCAGCGGCCTCGGCCTTGGCCTTCGACGACGAACCATCACGCAGACCAACGCGAACGTCGATGCCCGACTCCTTCATGTTGAGCGCATGAGCATGGCCCTGCGATCCATAACCGAGAACAGCAACCTTACGGTCGGCGATCACGGAACGATCAGCGTCTTTTTCGTAGTAGATGTTTGCCATCTCAGGCACTCTTTTCTGTCTTGTCGTCGACCTTGACGGTCTTGTTCTAGCGGATTGGAATCTAAATCGGGGTTTCGTCGAGCCGAGGCAGGGCGACTCGACCGGTTCTCTGCAGCTCGGTGATGCCGTATGGGCGGAGATCAACCTCGAACTCGTCGAGCTTGGCGGGCCGGGCCGCCAGCGAGAGAGTCATGTGGGTGAGGTTCTCGTTTAGCACGTAGGCCCGGTAGTCCTCGATCAACTCGAGTATCGCGGTCCGACGTTCACGGCCCACCGCCACGGTCACCAGCATGAGTTCACGGCTCACGGACGCCTCGGGGTCGAGCTCTCGGATGTCGACCACGTTGATGAGCTTGTCGAGCTGGTTGACCACCTGCTCGAGCGGCGCCGACTCGACATCGACGGTGAAGGTGATGCGGCTGAACTTCTCGTCGTCGGTCGGGGCCACGGCCAGCGACTCGATGTTGAACCCCCGTCGCGAGAACAACCCCGACACTCGGGCCAACACACCCGGCTTGTTCTCGACGGTGGTGACGATCGTGTGGAACTTGTTGTGCGGCATGTTCACTCTCCCCGCTGCGAAGGATGGACGACCACATCAGAATTGGTGCGACCCGCGGGCACCATCGGGAAGACGTTCTCGCCGGGATCGGTGCGGAACTCGACCACCACCGGACGGTCGTTGATCTCGTTTGCCTTGGCGATGGCCGGGCCCACCTCCTCCGGCGAGTCGACGCGAATACCGACACACCCCATGGCCTCGGCCCACTGCACGTAGTTTGGCACATCGGCACCCAACTCAACGCCGCTGAAGCGTTCGTCGTAGAACAGCTCCTGCCACTGCCGAACCATGCCGAGGTAGCCGTTGTTGAGCAACGCCACCTTGACCGGGATGCGTTCGACCGCCGCGGTGACCAGCTCCTGGGCTGTCATCTGGAAGCAACCATCGCCATCGACGGCCCACACCCGACGGTCGGGCATGCCGACCTGGGCACCTATCGCGGCCGGAATCGAGAATCCCATGGTGCCGAGCCCGCCGGAGTTGATCCACGTGTAGGGGTGATCGAACTTCCAGAAGTTGCTGGCATACATCTGATGCTGGCCGACCCCGGAAGCAACGATTGTGTCGGCCGGGTTGAGATCGCGAAGCTGCTCGATGACGTACTGGGGCTTGAGAAGATTTCCCGGTTCGGATTGTTCGTAGTAGAGCGGGTATTTCTCCTGCCACCCGGAGAGCTGCGAGCGCCATGCACCACGATCGGACTGCGCGTCGGCGCCGCCGAGTTCGCCGATGCACTCGATCAGCGAGTCGATCACCAGCCTGCAGTCGCCGCGTATGCCCACATCGACGGCACGGACCTTGCCCAGTTCGGCCTGGTCGATGTCGACATGGACCACCTTGGCTCCCGGGGCGAACCCGTCGAGCTTGCCGGTGACCCGGTCATCGAAACGGGCTCCGAGCGACACCAGCAGATCGGCGTTCTGCATGGCGGTGACCGCGGTGTAGTTGCCGTGCATCCCCGGCATGCCGAGACACAGCTCGTGACTGTCGGGAAACGCGCCGCGGGCCATCAATGTGGTGACCACCGGAATACCGGTGAGCTCGGCCAACTCCCGTAGCGACTCGGCGGCGCGGGCCTTGAGAATCCCGCCGCCCACGTAGAGCACCGGGCGCACGGCGGCGGTGATCAATTCGGCTGCCGCCATGATCGCGGTGCGATCCCCCTCGCCGGAGGGGTTGTAGCCCGGCAGTTCCATGTCGGCGTCGGTGGCCTCGTACCACTGCATCGCCGAGCGGGGATTGTTCTCGTCGACGATGTCCTTGGGAACATCTATGAGCACCGGGCCCGGCCGGCCGGTGGTGGCAATGTGGAACGCCTCGTGGACGATCCTCGGCAGGTCGGCGGCCTCGGTGACCAGGAAATTGTGTTTGGTGACCGCCATGGTGATACCAGTGGTGTCGCACTCTTGGAAGGCGTCGGTACCGATGGCCCCGTAGGGCACCTGTCCGGTGATGCACACCATCGGGATGGAATCGATGTAGGCGTCACACAACGGTGTGACGATGTTGGTTGCGCCCGGACCGCTGGTGACCAGCGCAACCCCGGGGCGGCCGGTGGCGTGGGCGTAACCCTGCGCCATGTGGCCCGCGCCCTGTTCATGGCGAACGAGGATGTGACGCATCGACGATTCGAGGATCGGGTCGTAGATCGGCAGCGTGGCCCCGCCGGGCAGACCGAACACCACCTCGACCCCTTCCAGCTCAAGGGCGCGTACGAGGGCCTGACCACCATTGATGGCGTCGCCGGGCTTCGGAAGGTTGGTGGTCATGGTCTACTCCGGTTGCGTCACGGATTGGGTCGAAAACACGAAACGACCTCCCGGTGGGAGGTCGTGGCGCACGGTCGACTCGGATCGCGAACGTGCGCTAGCGAATACCTACTACGAGAAGGGATGCGGGTGCGCTGTTCACGGCGGCAAGTATGGCCGATGGCCGTGGTCTTTGGCAACACCGGGCCGATCGGTTGCAATCAACCGTCAGGATCGAGCAACCATCCATCGATTCGGGGGGCCACCACATCGGTTGCGAGGGCCTCGGTGGCATCGAGATCCACATGAAGACCATCGGATCTCGGGTAGACTCCGTCGGAGCCCGACCGGTCGAGGATCGCCCCCAGGTCGAACAACGCCACACCGGACTCCTCCTCGGCCAGGGACGCCACGAGTGAGTTGTAGGCCTCCAATCGGACCGGGTCGGTCATGTTGCCGAACAGGCCATGTTCCTTCGGGTCGAGGATCTGCGGTGCGGTGGTGAGCACCACAACCGCACCGATCGAGCGGGCTTCAGCGATCCGGGCCTCGTAAACCACCCGCAGATCGGTGATCATGTCCGAATCGAGGATCGATGCCCACGTACCGTCGGGCCGCTGGTGGTCGGCCATCACCGAGCCATGGTCGATGATCATCACCAGGTCGGGAACCGCCGAGAGCGCATCAAGCCCGCCCCGGCACGGTTCGTCGAAGTCGAACTCTCCGAGATACCCGTAGGTGAGCTTGTAGGACCGCCATGACGTGAGTTCGTCGATGAGCGGCGAGCAGCCCGACACTGATCCATCGATCACCGCCATGTCGCGGGTGGTGTCGCCATGCGACCGCAAGCCGGCGGCGATCTGCGCGGCCGTGGAGTCACCGATCACGGCCACGATCGGAGTGGCCGGGATCGGCCGCACCGTCGTCGTGGTACCGGGTTGGTCCGTTGTTGTGGACGGTTCGGTGGTGAACGGCACGGTGGTGGGCAGCGCGGTCACCGCCACCGTCGGCTGCGTGGTTGAGGTGGCGGCCCAAGCGGGCAGGGCCACCGCCTCGGCTGAATCAGCCAGGCCCAGCGGTCCGTCGATCACCACGCCCGCCAAACCCGACGCGGCCGCCAAGGCCAAGCCCGCACCGACGAATGTGATCACCGGGCGGGAGACACGTCGCCCACGACGCACCGGGTCCTCGATCAGACGATGCGAAACCTCGGCGAGCAGCAAGGAGATGGCGATGATGGGCAGCGGATCGAGGTCGGTGAGCGCGATCAGCGGCCAGTGGATCAGGTAGATCGCGTAGGAACGCAGGCCGAGCCATCGCAACACACCGTTCGACATGACCCGCGAGAAGACCCCGGCCCGCAGGCACGCGGCGGTCAGCACCACCCACGCCACCGACATCAGCGCCGGAAGACCATGGAACACGACCGCCGAGGACTCGCCCGCGACCATCACCGCCCAGACACCGGCCACGACTGCGACCGGCCACAACCCGCTCAGCGCAACCACACCGGGCCGACGCCTGACGGCCAGAGCCAAAGCGGCCCCGGCGACGATTTCCGCGAACCGCACGGGACTCGCGAAATACGAATCGGCCGATCCCCACCAGATCACCTGTCCGGCCAGGGCCACCACTCCCCCGCCGATCACCACCCCCACCGGCTTCTTCGACCACGCGATCAGCAGCGGGATCGTGAGATAGAACTGCTCCTCGATGGCCAGCGACCACATGTGGGCCAGGGGTCTCACCGTTTGGTCGAAGATCGCTCCGTAACCATCGGAGGCTGCCATCTGATGCCAATTGGCGCTGTTCAGAACCGCCCAGAACCCGTCGACCGCAACCCGCTGCGCCGAGTCGTGTTCGACAATCGCCGTGATCAGCACAACCGCACCGATCGTGACCAGCGCCGCCGGCAGCAGCCGCCTGACCCGGCGCCGGTAGAAGTGGGCGAGGTCGACCGACCCGTCCGACAGGTCGTCGTCGAGGAGACCCACCACCAGGAAACCCGACAATGTGAAGAACAGGCTCACCCCGAGCCAGCCACCAGGCACCGCGTCGGGCCAGAGGTGATAGACCACCACCGCCACCACCGCCACCCCCCGCAACCCGTCGAGGGCCGGGATGTGGACACCCGGGCCGACCAGCGCCGGCCGGACTCCGTGACGAGCGTCGCGGTCGGACTTCGTTGGGTTGTCGGGGGTGTTGGGCATGGTGGGATGGAGATGATCGGTTCCCCGAGATTACCGGCGCCCCCACTGTCATTCGCGGGTCGGTGCCTACGCTGCATCGGTGGACCAGGCGAACAACACCACCACCCGATGGTGGAACGACACCGACCGGGAGATCCTCCGATTGGCTCTCCCGTCGCTCGGAGCGCTCATCGCCGAACCGCTCTACGTGCTGGCCGACACCGCCGTGGTCGGCCATCTCGGCACCAGCCAACTCGGCGGTCTGGCCCTGGCCTCCTCGCTGCTGCTGATCGGGCACGCGGTGTTCATCTTTCTGGCCTACGGCACCACCTCGGCGGTTGCCCGCCTACTCGGGGCCGGCGAGAACAAGCGCGCCGCCCATCAGGCTGTGCAGAGCGTGTGGCTGGCAGCCACGATCGGTGTGATTCTCTCGTTCGTCATTCTCATCCTGTCGGGCCCACTCGTGTCGCTGATGGGCGCCACCGGCGACACCCGCACCAACGCCCTCATCTACCTGCGATACAGCCTCATCGGTGTCCCGGCGTTGCTGGTGAGCCTGGCCGGCGTCGGCTATCTCCGTGGCCTGCAGGACACCCGACGCCCGCTGATCGTGGCCCTCGGTTCGGCGGCATTCAACCTCGTGGCCGAGGTCGGCCTCATCTACGGCTTGGGCTTCGGCATCGGAGCATCGGCGCTCACCACAGTGGCCGCGCAGATCATGTCGGCGACCGTCTACATCGTCTGGATTCGGGCGGCGGTGCGAGAGCACGATGTGGCGCTGAGACCCGACCGGCGCACCATGTTCCGTCTGGCCGGTGACGGCGTCGACCTGTTGATCCGCACCATCGCCCTTCGCGGTGGGCTCACCATCACCCTCGCGGTGGCTTCGCGCATAGGGCCCGATGATCTCGCCGCCCACGAAATCGCCTTCGAGATCTGGATGGTGATCGTGCTGGCGTTGGATGCGGTGGCCATAGCCGCCCAAGCGCTCATCGGCCGGGCCCTCGGTACGGGCGACCCGGAATGGGCCCGCAGCATTGGCAGGCGGGCCATCCTGTGGGGCGTCACCTCCGGCACTCTTCTCGGGTTGGTGGCGCTCGCCGCATCGCCAGTGCTTCCGTCGATCTTCTCCAACGACCCTGAGGTCACCGCCCTGGCGTCATTTCTTCTCATCCACGTGGCCGTGGCCCAACCGGTGGGCGGCGTCGTGTTCGCCCTCGACGGCGTGCTGATCGGTGCTGGCGACCTGCGCTACCTGGCATGGGCCATGGTGGCCTCCACACTCGGCCTGGTGGGAATCGGGGTGCTGGTGTTGGTCACCGATGCCGGTGTCGGCTGGGTGTGGTTCGGCCTCGAGGTGTGGCTGGTGCTCCGGGCCATCACCCTGCTGGCGAGGTTCCGCGGCACCCGTTGGCAGGTGCTCGGCGCCAACGCGTGATCAGCCGAATATGGTGACTCCACAGTCATCGAAGATCTGACGGTGACCATCGAGAACCTTCGGTACCCCCTTGGTCGGGGCGTAGGGAGTTCTGGTCAGAACAGAGGCGATGTTGTGTCTCGCCGTCTCATCAAGGCTGTCGCGCAGACAGGCCTCGGCGCTGGCAGGGCTTGCGAACAACGAGAACCCCTCGCGGATCAACTTGAAAGGATCGATGCACTCCAACTCGGCATCACCGACCCCACTGAGAATCACCGCGAGCATCGACGGATCCGCTTCCTGGGCAATTACGTCGTAGGGGCCGAAACCGTTGGGTCCGCCGCGGTCCACGAACTTGGTCACGATCTCCTCAGGCAGCGAACTCATCACTCCCCGGATCAGACAGGTGTGTTCAAACGCACTCAGGTCCGACTCGGGGAAGACCCCGGAGACAAGGAACGTCGATATCAGGCGGAGATCCTCACCCATGGTCCCCGGGGGATGCGGGCCGAACATCTCGTCGATCAGCGGGGTCTGGCAGCTGAAGCGAAACCCGGCCACCTCAGTCGTGTCCTGGACGTCGACGCCACGGACGAGTTCACCCAGCACCTTGGCCAGCTTGTCAAGAGTCAGGATCTTCTCGGTGATGCAGTCGGCAATTCGTGAGTCGTCGACCGCCATCATCGCAGCCGGCAACCGACTCGGCCCACTGGTCGAGTTCGAAATCTTCCAGAGATTCCACATCGAGCACCCCGGACTCGGGGCTGATGAGTTCGCGAACACGATCCGTGCCCAGATCATCGAGGAGGGCACTGCCGACGCAGCGGGTTTCCTCTGCGGCGTCGCTGTCACTGATGAGCTTTCCCAGCCTGGGGTTGGACATCTGACGGGTCACCAAGGCCGAAACGATCGGGTTCGCTTCGAGAGCCGTCGCATCAATCGGTGGGAGGGTTGTCGACGTTGTGGTGGAAACCAGCCGGGCCGTGGATGGTGCCGTGGGGTTGGTGGTCGGTACAACCCCGGCGCCTTCCAGACCGGGGGAAGACCCCGAACAGGCGCCGACAAGAAGCACTCCGACCGTCAACACTGCAAGAAGCCGCACGGTCGGCGTTCTATCAGCCCGCGGAGCGCTGCGCCAGGAGTTCGGCCACGGCCCGGCCATCGGCCTGGCCCTTGGTGGCCCGCATGATCTGACCGGTGAAGAAGCCCTGCATTTTCTTGCGATCGCCCTCGTCGCCATCGACGAAACGTTGCCACTCGCCGGGGTTGTCGGCGATGAGCTGATCGACCAGACCGGAGAGTTCGTCGCCCTCCATGGCCTCGAAACCGCGGGCCTCAGCGATCTCACGGGGATGGCCGCCGCTGTCGACCATCTCGGCCAGAACCTGCTTGGCCTGGGTGGCGGTAAGATCTCCGGCGCTTTCCATGATGATCAGCTCGGCAAACGACTCCGCGGTGACCTTCGAGAAGTCGTCGACGGCCAGGTCGTGTTGGAGCCGAGTGACCACCTTGGCGGCATCGGCACCCCGGTCGATGGCGGCGATGGCCATCGTGTCCTGACCCCGGTCGACGAGTGTGGCCACCACCTCGGCGTCAGAACCGCTGGCCTCCATCAAAGCGGCGCGCCTGGCCGACGGCAGCGCCGGCATGGCCGCGTCGATGGCGGCTATCTCCTCGGCGGTGGGTACCAGCGGTACAAGGTCTGGTTCCTGGAAGAACCGGTAGTCGTCGAGGTTCTCCTTCGAACGACCGGCGGTTGATCGCCCGGCGGCTTCATCCCAGTGGCGGGTCTCCTGGCGGGGATTGTCGCCGCTCGTGTAGAGGTCGATCTGACGGAGAGCCTCGTACTCGATGGCCCGGCCCATCGAACGAATCGAGTTGATGTTCTTGAGCTCACAGCGGGTACGCAACTCGGTGGTGCCGGCCGGGCGCACCGACACGTTCGCGTCGACCCGCATCGAGCCCTCTTCCATGCGGGCGTCGGACACCCCGATGGCCAGGAGGATGTCTCGCAGGCCGCTCACGTAGGCCTTGGCGTGTTCGATGGTGTCGAGGCACGGATCGCTGACGATCTCTACCAGAGGCACCCCGGCCCGGTTGTAGTCGACGAGCGAGTAGACGGCGTCGTTGATGCGTCCGCCGCCCCCCACATGGGTGGACTTGCCGGTGTCCTCTTCGATGTGGGCCCGTTCGATACCGACCACGAACCCGTCGGGCAGCACCAGCGAACCATTCGAGTTGGTGGGCTGGTCGTACTGGGTGGTCTGGTAGTCCTTGGGCATGTCGGGGTAGAAGTAGTTCTTGCGGGCCATGATCCCCGGCTTCACATCGCATCGCAGCGCCCGACCAAGCTGCATCGCGTACTTCACCGCGGTGCCGTTGATGACGGGAAGAGACCCCGGCAACCCCAGACACACCGGGCAGACGTTGGTGTTGGGTTCGTTGCCGAACTGGTTGGCACATCCGCAGAAGAGCTTGGTGGCGGTGGCCAACTCGACGTGGACCTCGAGGCCCACCACGAGCTCCCAGCCTTCGGGAAGCGTGGGTTCGATCGACCAGGTCACTTGGCGCCTCCCTTCGCCGCCACGTCTTCCAGCACGGCGGCCACCGCGAAGATGGTGGGCTCCGACTGGGCCGGACCGAGAATCTGCACCCCGATCGGCATGCCGTCGTCGCCCACGCCGAACGGCACCGAGATGGCCGGATCGCCGGACAGGTTGGAGGGAATCGTGCAGACATCGTTGACGTACATGGCCATCGGGTCGGCGGTCTTGTCGCCGAAGCCGAAGGCGGTGGTCGGCGAGGTGGGGGTCACCAACACGTCGACATTCTCGTAGGCCGCCGCGAAGTCGCGCACGATCAGGGTCCGGACCTTGAGGGCCTTGCCGTAGAAGGCGTCGTAGTAACCCGCCGACAGTGCGTAGGTGCCGAGCATGATGCGGCGCTTCACCTCGTCTCCGAAACCGGCCGAACGACTGGCGGTGTTCATCTCGCCGGTGGTGGCCGCGTCGACCCGCAGACCGTAGCGAACACCGTCGTAACGGGACAGGTTGCTCGACGCCTCGGCCGGCGCGATCAGGTAGTAGGCGCTGAGTCCGAGCGTGGCCGAAGGCACCGACACCTCGCTCACGATCGCACCCGCCGCTTCGAGCGCGGACACCGCCTGCCGGGTACGGGCAGCGACATCAGCCGCGATGCCCTCGACCCCGCCGGGGCCGCCGGACAGTTCGGTGATCACACCGACCCTGAGGCCTTCGACACCACGGTCGAGAACGTCGAGCAATGATGGCGAAGGAGCCGGAATCGAGGTGGAGTCGCGCGGGTCATGACCGCCGATCACCTCGAGCAATGCCGCGGCATCGGCGACCGTGTGGGCGAACGGTCCGATCTGGTCGAGCGACGAAGCGAAGGCAATGAGGCCGTAGCGCGACACCACTCCGTAGGTGGGCTTGGCCCCGACCACGCCGCACAACGCGGCCGGTTGACGGATCGAACCGCCGGTGTCGGAACCGATCGAAATCGGTGCGAAGTCGGCAGCGACGGCAGCCGCCGACCCGCCACTGGAGCCGCCGGGCACCTTGGTGATGTCGTGGGGGTTGCGGGTGGGGCCGAAGGCCGAGTTCTCGGTGGACGAGCCCATGGCGAACTCGTCGAGGTTGGTCTTGCCGATCGTGACCGCACCTGCCGCGCCGAGCCGATCGATCACCGTGGCGTTGTACGGGGGGAGCCAGCCTTCGAGGATCTTCGACGAACAGGTGGTGGGGATACCCCGCGTGCAGGTGTTGTCCTTGACCGCTATCGGAACCCCGGCCAGCGGACCGGGGTCGCGGCCCTCGGCCACGGCCGCGTCGACCGCCTCGGCCTGGGCACGGGCCAGATCCGAAGTGACCAGGTTGAAGGCATGGATCTCACCATCGCGTTCGGCTATTCGCTCCAGATGCTCCTCGAGCACCGCAACGGCCGATGTCTCCCCGGCCTTGACCGCGGCCGCGATCTCGAGAGCACTCATCGCTCCTCCCCCAGCACGGGTGGCACCCGGAACATGTGGGACTCGGCAGCCGGCGCCTGGGCGAGCACCTCATCGCGGTCGATCGAGTCGGTGACCACATCCTCGCGAAACACGTTGACCAACGGCAGCGGATGCGAGGTTGGCGGCACGTCGTCGACATTGAGGGATTCGACGTCGGCGGCGTGTTCGAGAACTCGTGCGAGCTGTTCGGTGAAGGCGTCGATTTCGTGGGGAGCCAGCTCCAGACGGGCCAGCTTCGCGACATGGACGACTTCATCGCGGGTGATGCGATCAGACATGAGGGCAAAGGATAGGGGCGGCCGCGGTCTACGCTGCGGGGCGTGTCAGCACACCCGTTTCTAAGCCCAGAGTGGATCGCAGCCGTCAAGGCCATCCGCGACGAGTACATGGACCAGAACGCCGGCTCCCCGATCGAGTTGGCGGCCAACGTGGTCATCACCGACACCCCGTTCGCCGACGACGTGCGGGGCCACCTCGACGCCCGAAAAGGATCGATCATGATCGAGGAGGGCCATCTCGACGATCCCGACTTCACGCTCG
>JAJRXJ010000113.1 GCA_024276355.1 Actinomycetes bacterium
GCGGCGCGAACCGGCGTGACCATAACCGGGTTCCAGCACTACCTGTCGACCGTGGTCGAGCCCATCCTCACCACCGATCCCGGGCTGGCCGCGGTGTTCGCCCCCGAGGGCCATCTGATCCCGACCGGTGGGATCCTTCGCAATCCGGGCCTGGGCGACGCCCTGGAGATGCTCGCGGATACCGGCTACTCCGACAGCCCGGTCGGAGCCGCCATCCTCGACAAACAGCGGCAACGAGGCCATCTCAGCTCCGCCGACCTGACCGAATACCGCACCATCGAGAGATCTCCGTTGGTGGTACGAATCGGCGGCTACTGCGCCCACATGAACCCACTGCCATCGGCCAGCGGAACCATGATCGGCTACGCCCTCGACCACCTCGAATCATCCGACCCGGTCGACATCGCCCGCGCTCTTAGACGCGCCGATCAGGCTCGCACCGCGGCCGGCGGCGACCTCGCCATGCTGGATCCGAACAACATCCGGCAGAAGGGCACCACTCACATTTCGGTGATCGACAGCCTCGGTACCGCCTGCTCCGTGACCACCTCCAACGGCACGGGCAACGCCGAACTCATCGACGGCTTCGGTTTCATGCTCAACAACATCCTTGGCGAAGAAGACGTCAACCCGACCGGCGCCCACGACTGGCCCCTCAACACCCGGCTCTCATCGGGGATGTGCCCAACCATCATCGAATCGCCCGACGGTTCGATCACCGCCTTGGGGTCAGGCGGCTCCAACCGAATCCGTTCAGCGGTGCTCCAGGTGATCGTTCGGCTCTGTCTCGACGGGCTCGATCCCGAGTCGGCGGTCACCTCCCCTCGCCTCCATGTCGAAGACAACCATCTCGATTTCGAGAACCTGTTCAGCCCCGATATCCGACAGCGTCTCGTGGCCGAGTTCCCGGATCACCTTGCGTGGCCCGAGACAAACATGTTCTACGGCGGGGTCCACACCACGAGCCTCGACCGATCGGGACGGTTCTCCGGCATCGGGGATTCCCGGCGGGGCGGGGCCCTGATCATCGTCGGCTGAGCGGCGAACACCCGGCCGCGGACGGCGAGTCGGTTGAGGGCCAGTCGAAGTTCCGTGGCACCGCGACGTCCGCCCTCGCTACAGTCTTGAAACTCTCGGGAGCCCAAAGCTGTCATGCCCACGCTGCCGTCCGGCGCAGTCACGATCGTGTTCACCGACATCGTGGCCAGCTCGCGCCAGTGGGAAGACGACTCGGGCCGAATGCGCGACGCTCTCGCCGCCCACGACTCCATGATCAACGAGGTGGTCGAATCGTTCGGGGGAACCGTCTTCAAACACACCGGCGACGGGGCCTCCTGTGCCTTCTCCGAACCGGCCGATGCCGTCGAGGCCGCCATTGTCATCCAGTCGAGGCTGGAGGACGATGCCTGGGACCATGGGGCACGGCTGCAGGTCAGGATCGGAATCCACACCGGCGACGTCGAACCAACCGGCGGTGACTATTTCGGGCCGGTGCCCAATCGGGCCGCCCGCATCATGGCCCTCGCCAACGGTGGGCAGATCACGTGTTCGTCAGCCACCGCCGACGGCATCGCGGCGAGTCTGACCCGGGCAGAAGGCCGCCACGAACTACGCGGCATCGGTGCCGTGGAGGTCTTCACGATCATCGATGGTCGTCTTTCCGACAATCAAAATCCTCTCCGATTCCCGGTCAACAAGTCGAACCTGCCCCGCCGATTCACGTCGTTTCTGGGTCGCGACTCTGATGTCACCACAACCGCCGACCTGATCCGCCGACGCCGGGGGCTCACCACCCTGGTCGGTCCGGGTGGAGTCGGAAAAACCCGGTTGGCCATCGAAGTCGGCGAGACCCTCCAGCGCGACTTCACCGGAGGCGTCCACTTCTGCGACCTCACCGCAGTGAGCGACGCCGAAGCTGTGGCCGATTCGGTTGCCGAGGTCATCGGCGCCCGCCTGCAGCCCGGCATGGACATCGTGGCCAGCATCGTCGACTATCTCGACAACCACGACATCCTCCTCATCATCGACAATTGCGAGCACGTGCTCGAAGCTGCCCGTGGGCTCGTCATCGCCATCCTGCGCCTCGATGGCGCCTCGGTTTTGGCCACCAGCCGGGAATCGCTTGGTGTGCCCGGCGAGCAACTCGCCCAAGTGGCGCCGCTCGACACGGACGGTGGCGGAATCGAGCTGTTCGTGGACCGCGCCCGCGACCGCGACCCCGGCTTCACTCTCGACCGGGCCACCCATGCTGTTGTCCAGCAGATCGTCACCGACCTCGGAGGCGTACCTCTTGCCATCGAACTCGCAGCAGCGTGGGCCCGGGTCATGGCCCCCGCAGAAATCCTCGAGCGTCTCCGAGACCACCTGCAGATACTCGACGGTGGCGACAAACTCGGCCCGGCCCGCACCATCAGAGAGACGGTCAAGTGGTCGATGGAACTGCTCGACCACGACGAAGCGATCCTCCTCACCAGACTGTCGGCATTCATTGGCGGATTCGACCTCCGGGCCGCCGAGCAGGTGTGCTCCGACGCCGCCGCGATACCAGCCGGCGATGTACCCCGGATCGTCATGTCGCTCGTCGACAAGTCGATGCTGCAGGTCAACACCTCCGGCCCGCTGAGTCGGTTCACCATGCTCGAGACCATCCGCAATTTCGCCGCGATTCTTCTCGCCGAATCCGACCCCGAATCAGAGATTCAGGTCCGTCACGCTCATCACTATCTCGAGCTTTCCGGCAAGCAGAACAAGCTGCTGTTCAGCGCCGCCGAAGCAGACGCCTGGACCACCCTCGATGCCGAGTGGGGCAACATCAGAAAGGCACTCGACACGTTCGAGAAGGGCAAACAGATCGAAAACGGCATCGACCTGGTCCTCGCACTCGCCTGGTTCGCCACGATCTCGATGCGCTTCGAGCTGTTCGGCTGGGTCGATGAGCTACTGGCCGCCGACGGAATCTCCGACCACCCCGCCTACACCGACCTGTGCGGGGCGGCCGCTCTCGGCCTCTACTTCACGGTCGATGATCGGGCCGCGGCGATGGCCCGCCGGGGTCTCGACGCCGACCCGACCGACCGATCGGGGATGTGCCGCACTGCGCTCGCAGCCATCTACCTCAACAACGTCCACACCCCGGTGGAGAGCGGAATGCTCACCGCCGCATGGCTCGAATCAAACCCCACCAGCATCCCGAATCGCCTATGGGCCGAGTCGTTCCGAACCTTTCACCTCTGTTCTTACAACCCGACATCCAACCCCCGGGTCCACGCCGACAACGTCACCGCGATCGCCCGCGAGACCGGCAGCCCGACAGCCATCGCTCTCAGCTACTGGGCGTCGGGCCAGGTGGCCGCCATCGAAGACCGCCAAGCGGCCATTGATCTCTGGAAGCTGGGGCTGGACTGGACCCGATCGCTACCCGGCAACCAACTCCTCGAACACCTTCTCCTCGGCCTGATCCTCCATTTCAAGGTGCGCATCGGCGACCTTCGAGACGTGCTGACCCTGTGCAGATCCTCACTGGAGGAAGCCATGCACCAGCATTATGTCGCCGGGGCCAGCCACCTGTTCGGTGTCACCGCGATCGCCCTGTGTCGTGCCGGCGACCCCACCTCCGGTGCCCGACTCGTCGGAGCGATGGTGGCCAACGGACATCACCCGAGACGCAACGCCGTCAGGGCCCTCGAAGAAGCGCTCGGCGACAAGCTCGACCACCACCTGGCCGCCGGGCGGCCGCTCACCACCCACGGTGCCGCGGTTGTGGCCGTCGAAGCCCTCAACCAGGCGATCGCAGATCTGGAGTAGGTGGTCACCTACGATTCGCCCATGGCCGGCGAATCGATCCTCCACCTCATGAAGGCTGGACGGATCCTGCAATACCGGCAGCAGAACGTGGCCATGGTCGGGGCTCCGGAACAATCGGAGTTCGACATTTTCTACAGCTCGCGCTGGGTTTCCCCCGGGACCGAGGTTGGCATCGGCGACTCGGCCCTGATCGTGTTTGGCGATTCGCCCTACAAGCGACTCGATCCGATCAGGTACGGAACCATCACCACCGCGGAAACCACCCGCTCCGGTCTGCAGATAACGGTCCGTCTGGGGCCATTCGTCGTGACCGAAGTCGATTCCGGGGGCTCGGCCGTGGCCACGCCGGTGGCCCACCCGGCCGGCGGGCTCCATTTCGTGTGGCGGGCCCCGGTTGAGGGCCTGCGTCCCCCCGTGACCGACAGCGAGGTGGTGGGTGCCTGGAGGGATGCCGTCGACCGGCTCCGCCACAACGGCTTCTACGAACAGAGTCGGTTCGTGCGGCTCGCCGGCGTATTCGACTCCGAAGGCGACAGCATCGGGGGCCGCCAGCTTCGCTTGGGTGACACCGCGGTCGCCAGACTCGAGGTGAGAACCGCACTCGGTCCCGACGCCGACCACACCGTGATCGTCGACTCCGAGCCCGTGGGCGCGGTGGCCGGAGGTGTTCGCGACGTTCGTACCCAACCCGACGGCCGACTCGACGTGCCGCTACGGGCCACCTCCGTCGGCCGGCACCACGTCACCCTCTCACTGGCCCCCGATCCCCTGCTGTCGACTCGCATTCGCTTCGAACTCGACGCCATCCAGAAGACGGCCATCTCGCCGGGGCAGACCCCTACGCCAGCGCCCGGCCACTCCGACGCCGTGCCCGACCTCGTGATCGCGTTGGCCCAACGTCTCAGCAGGGTCGATGCCATCGATCCCGAGCAGTGGCTCGATCTTCTCCACAGCAACCTGCTTCCCCTCGCCCCCGACGAGCCGGTGATGCGTTCCATGGTCGCCGAGGTGGCCGCCGACCTCGGCGAGAACTCGCTGGTCGTCGAACTTCTCGACGACCCGGCCAACTTCCGCGGCGACGATGCCCTGCGTCGCCTCACC
>JAJRXJ010000114.1 GCA_024276355.1 Actinomycetes bacterium
GGTCGAGTTCAACCTCGTCGTGAACCTCCACCAACGCCGCCATGCCCAGATCGGATGCCAGTGACCCGAACGACACGAGCTCGTCCTGATCGAGTGCGGCAACGATCAGCAGCACACAGTCGGCCCCCATGATGCGGGCATCGGCCACATCGCGGGCCGAGACTGTGAAATCCTTCCGCAGGACCGGTAGATCGACCGCGGAGCGAGCCGTCCGCAAATCATCCGCCGACCCACCAAACCATTCCGAATCGGTCAGCACCGACATGCAAGCTGCCCCACCAGCCTCGTAACGCGAGGCCAGATCAGCTGGGTCCAAATCGGCGTGGAGGTCGCCCTTCGAGGGACTGCGTCGCTTTATCTCGCTGATCACCGCGACGTCCCCCGGGCAATTCTGTATTGCCGACACGAAATCTCTGGACGGAGCGGTGAGGCGGGCCTCGCCGATGAGAGCTGCAAGCGGGCGCGTGTCGACCGCTGCGGCCGCCCGGTGCGAAGCCAGAATGCGGTCGAGGTAGGTGGTTGTCAGATCGACAGACCCTTGGCCAGCACCGGACTGACCTGATTCAGTTCCGGAGGAGCAGCGATCAACCCGCCCACGGCACCGAAAAGCGCGGTCATGGCATCGGAGCCGCTGTGGGACGCCATCGCATCGGGGTCGGAGTAGAGCTCATAGACCCACGCGACGTTCTCATCGCCGTCGTCGAGACACAGAACGTAGACCTCGGTTCCGGCCTCGGCGTTCACGGCCTCGAACATGGGCTTGAAGGCCTCGACGAGTTCGGGGCGGGTGCCGGGCTTGACGGTGAGCTTTGCGATGATGGAAGTCTTGGCCATGGCCGGATCCTACGGGCAGCCCGGAGCAATGGCCAAAATCGTTTTCAGTTCAATCGGTCCCCACGTCGGCTTCGGCCCAGGGCCACCATCGGCGCGGCCACGAACAGCAGGATCGAAAGCAGGAGTGCGGCGATACCGGCCACAGCCAGGGCCCGAAAGCCGATGAAACTGCCGAACGACACGGCGATCAAGCCGAAGACGAACGACACCACGGGACCAACCGCCATCCAACCCGGCAATGCCCCGGCGGTGATGGGTCGATCATGACCTTCATCGAACGAATCCGAGTCGGTCGAGGGATCGAATGGCTGCCAGTCGGGATCGGGGCGATTGGCCACCCAGGACGTCCGCCGTGCCGATGCTCCGCCTCCACCACTCCTCTTATCGGACACACCCAGCCTCTCGCGGTCGTAGGCGGCCCGCTCGTCAGGGTCGCTCAACACGGCCCAGGCCGCATTTATGGCCCTCATCCGGTCCTCGGCCCGCGACCTCGACTCCGGGGACTGATTGTGGAGGTCCGGGTGTTCGCGGCGCGCCAGCCCCAGATACGAATGCCTGATCTCGTCGACCGAGGCCTCGGGGTCCACTCCCAGAATCTCGTAATGGCTCACAATGGGATCGTAGGGCCGCAACGAAGACTCTTCTTGTGGTCATCATTGTTTCATCACAACCGATGGCCATTGTGTGATGAAGCGCCGGACCCGAGGTGAGAGGAGAGCGATGGCAAGCGACGAAACCGTGATCGTGATCGTCGAGGACGACCCCAACATCTCGGATCTGGTCGAGCTCTATTTGAGGCGGGAGGGGTTCCGCCCGTACCAGGCCGAGAACGGGGAGCGGGCCCTCGAGGTGATCCGGCAACGCAAGCCCAGTCTGGTGCTTCTCGATGTCGGACTTCCCGGCGATCTCGACGGGCTCGATGTATGCCGACGCATCCGCTCCGATTCCCAGGTACCGATCATCTTCATGACTGCCCGCGACGACGAGATCGATCGCGTCCTGGGCCTCGAGCTGGGTGCCGACGACTACGTCACCAAGCCGTTCTCCCCCCGTGAGCTGGTGGCTCGCGTGAAGGCCATTTTGCGCCGGGTCGAGGCACCCAGGCAGACCTCGCCGGTTGTCGAACTGTCAGACAACATCGTGCTTGACTCGGCCCGACGTGAGGTGACCGTGGCCGGTGAGCCGGTGGCCCTCGCCACCCGCGAGTTCGACCTCCTCAAGTTTCTGGCCGACAACTCCGGGCTGGCCCTGACTCGGCGTCAACTTCTCGACGGCGTGTGGGGCGACGACTGGATCGGCGACGACCGCACCGTCGACGTTCACGTGAGACAGCTCCGCAAGAAGCTGGGCGAGGAGTTGCGCCTGGCCACCGTCTGGGGCGTTGGATACCGTCTTGACTGAGGCAGCACCCGCATCAGCCGGAGAGATGTCATGACCCGCCGACTGGGCGTGGCCATCATCGGCATGGTTGTCGCCGCACTGGTACTCGCCGGTGTCGGCACCATCGTGCTGGCCAGCGTGGGCAGCCGCACGGCCGCCGAAAAGTCGCTGCTGAGCCAGACCGAGGCCCTCAACGGCCTGATCTCCGAACTTTCGATTCCGGCAAACGGATCCGAGGGGGCATCGGTCAGGGAGCGCCTCCGAAACGTCAGCCGCACCATGAGCGTCAAGGGAATCGGGATCCTGGTCCTGCCGCCCAACTCGCGTGAGCCGTTGGGGTCGCTCCCTGATGGGGTGACCATCGACGACCTCGACATCGACGCGCTCGTTTCGGGCCGATCCATGAGCGGATCGGATCGGAATCTGATCTGGGCGGCGGCCGGCGGGAAGAATCCGCAGGGAATCCCGCAGGTGCTGGTCCTCACCAGGGCCCCAGACTCGATACTGGTGCCGGCCACCAAGTGGTTCGTGATAGCCGCTGCCGGCACGGTGCTGGTGGCGCTCCTGGTCACCGTGCGCCTGAGCCGCTCGC
This sequence comes from Actinomycetes bacterium, assembly GCA_024276355.1. Classification (GTDB taxonomy): domain Bacteria; phylum Actinomycetota; class Acidimicrobiia; order Acidimicrobiales; family Aldehydirespiratoraceae; genus SZUA-87. The sequence goes on from JAJRXJ010000114.1 coordinate 2,807, forward strand.
TGACCGAACCGGTGGTGGAGGCCGGCGCGGTCGCCACTCGCATCGCCGACGGCGACCTGTCTGCACGTATACCCGCCGACCACACCAGGATCGGCGGCGAGATCGCCGATCTTGTCGAGTCGATCAATTCGATGGCCGTCAACCTGGAGCGATCCAGGTCACTCGAACGGCAGTTCCTCCTTTCGGTGAGTCACGACCTGCGCACACCGCTCACCTCGATCCGGGGTTACGCGGAGGCCCTGATCGACGGGGCCGCGCCCGATCCCGCCGCGGTGGGATCGGTGATCGAAGGCGAGTCACGGCGAATCGAGCGCCTGGTTGGCGACCTGTTGCTGCTGGCGCGACTGGAGAGCACCGGTTTCACATTCGATTCCGCCTGCCACGACGCCTGCGAGATCGTGGCCGACACCGCTCACGGTTTCGAGCGGCAGGCCGAGGAACGCGGACTTGATCTTTCCGTGCGGGTCCCCGACGAGCCCCTGCTGATCGAGGTTGATCCGGACCGATACTCCCAGGTTGTGTCGAATCTCGTGGGAAACGCCTGTCGATTCGCCGACCGGGTGGTGGCCGTCACGGTCTGGCAGCAAGAGGGCCGGGTCCACCTCGCCGTCGGTGACGACGGGCCCGGTATCCACGACGAAGACCTCGACCATGTATTCGAGCGGCTCTACGTGGCCCAGAAGAATCCGAAGGTGAAGGAGTCCGGGAGCGGACTGGGTCTGGCCATCGTCCACGAGTTGGTCTCGGGAATGGGCGGCAAGGTGGTGGCCAGGCGTTCCGATCTGGGTGGTGCCGAGTTCGTGGTGAGCTTCAGGCCGGCCCGCTGATCGACTCATCGGGAAGCGACTCGACACGGGCGTTCGTACCGTCGACCGCCACCATGTCGCCCGGCATCACCTTCCGCTTGACGGCTGCGAGTGCCCACGGGCCGGATGCGGAGGTGACAACGCCCACGACCTCACCCGAGA
>JAJRXJ010000115.1 GCA_024276355.1 Actinomycetes bacterium
ACGCCCTGGATGTCCCAGTGGGGAGCAACCGGACCGAGGTAGACGATGGTCGCCTCGGCGATCGGAGCCTCGTTCTCGGGGTCGACTGTGTCTGTCATCTCTGCTCCTGGCCTGGCCGGCCGGTGTGGCCTACGGGCGCTTCAGTGTATACGCCCGACCGGACACCCCCGATGCGGTGTAGGGCGACGACAGCGGCCTCGAGTCGGCGGGCTGCAATGCCGATGGGACCTTTACGGGAACTTTCCACCGTCTGTGAACGTAGTAGATGACAACAAACGGGTGGTTGGGTACTCGAGTACTGATCTAGGAGACTCCAAATGGACACTAAATGGATGGCACATGGCAACTGCGCCACCCACCCTCCAACCACGTTCTTCCCATCGGATGGAGTCGGGGTGGAGGTGGCTCGTCGTATATGTGAGGGCTGCCCGGTTCAGGAACGCTGCCTCGAGTATGCGCTGCGCAACCGGATCGACCACGGCGTGTGGGGTGGTTGCAGCGAGCGTCAGAGGCGACGGATCCTCAAGGCGCGTCGCCAGATCAAGTTGGAGTCCGAAACCGCAGCGGTGGCCTGAGGCCATCGCTGCCAAGCAGGTCTGAAGCAGATGTCCTGATCCCGCAGGTGGGAATCAGGACTCTTTCTTGTCTTCTTCGGCGCCGTCTTGCAGGCCCGACTTGAATTCTCTCTGTGCCTGCCCGAGCGACCTTGCCAACTTCGGTAGCTTGGCGCCACCGAACACCAAGAGCACGATCAACAAAATGACGAGCAATTCGGGGGTTCCGAGGTTCATGCCCTGAAGGGTACCCCCATCCGGGCCCGCGCGGCATGCACCGCGCCATTACAACGCCGGGGGTCGGGGAGGGATCAGGCGGTAATGGACGCCTGCTGGGCAGCGGCCCGGGCCAATGCCCGCTGCCGACGGATACGCCGACGCTCACGTTCGCTCATGCCACCCCAGATTCCGAATTTCTCACCGTTGCGCAGGGCAAATTCCAGGCAGTCTTCACGCACGACACAGCCTCGGCACACGTCCTTGGCTTCTCGGGTGGAGGCCCCCCGTTCCGGGAAGAAGAGATCAGGGTCGACGCCCAGACAGTTGGCGAGATCCTGCCAAGACTTCTCCGCGGTTTCGATATCGATTTGAATGGCCATCGTGTGATCCTCCGAGTGGGCTCGACGAGGCCCGGCCGGGCCCCCTCCACCAACTGCCATGAACGTAATTACACCACTGTAATACGCACTTGTAAAGGCCGACACACCGGGCATCCGGGTGAACGCACCGAATTCTCAGGTCAGGCGACTGCGCTGAAGCAACAGCTCGATGTCATCCGCCGGCGCGGGTCGCGCCAAATGGAAGCCCTGACCCCGATCACAGCCGAGCTGCAGAAGCTCACGGACCTGCGTGGCATCCTCGATGCCTTCGGCGACTACCTCGAGGTTGAGGGTCCGGGCCAAGCCGATGACCGACTTGACGATCGAAGTGTCGTCCGGGTCGACACCCACGCCATCCACGAAACTGCGATCGATCTTCAAGATGTCGACCGGCAATCGTTTGAGGTATGCCAGCGACGAAAACCCGGTGCCGAAATCATCGATGGCCAGCTTGACACCCAGGTCGTGAAGCTGAGAGAGAATCAGTTCCGACTCCGCTATGTCGTCCATTATCGCGGTCTCGGTGAGTTCCAGACACAAACGGTCCGGGGCCAGACCGGCCATCTGGAGCGCCTCCTCCACCTCGGCGACAACCGCCGCCCTCACCTGGCGAGCCGAGAGATTGACCCGCATGATTATGTCGTGACCCTGTGAGATCCACTCTGCGGCCTGCTTGGTGGCCACATGCAGGACACGACGTCCGAGATCGACCACGATTCCCGACTCTTCGGCCACGTTGATGAACGAACCCGCGGTCAGGAGCCCCCAATCGGGATGGCGCCACCTCACCAGGGCCTCCGCACCGACGATCTCACCTGTGGAAAGGAGCACCTCGGGCTGATAATGGACCTCGAGCTGACCGTTTTCGATCGCCATCCGCAGGTCGGTCTCGGTGCGAATCCGATCGAGGACCGCCTCTCGCATCGACACATCGAATCCGGTCCACCGGTCGCGCCCCTGAGCCTTCGATTGATACATGGCAGCGTCGGCGTGGCGCAGCAGATCGTCGACATCGTCGTCGGGCCCGGGAGTGGCGATCCCGATGCTCGCGCTCGGGAAAACATCCATGTCGGCGATACGGGCCGGTTCTCTCAGCAACGCCAAGAGCCGTTCGGCCACCGCCGCAGCGGTCCCCATGTCGGCCGGTGAGGTGAGCAGGATGGCGAACTCGTCGCCGCCGAGCCGACACACGAGGTCTCCGGGTCGAAGCGACAACCGGATCCGGTCGGAGCAGGTGATCAGCAACTGGTCGCCCACCCCATGGCCCAGGGAGTCGTTGACCACCTTGAACCGGTCGAGATCGAGAACCAGCATCGTGTGGTCGCGGCTCTCATCCAACCTGGCCTTCGCCATGCGCAGGAACAGCCGACGATTGGGCAGTGCAGTGAGCTCGTCGTGGGTGGCCTGCCACTGCAGTAGCTCGCGTCGCCTGCGAGAGTTGGTGATGTCTTCTATGTAGGTGAGGCGCAGCGGGTCGCGGTATCCCGGCAACTCGACAGGGGTGGAGGTGATACGGCCCCATGAGGTGCTGCCATCGGGGCGGGTGTACCGAATCTCATCGGTGGTGTGGTCCGCTGACGGCTCCTGCTGCTGACGCATTTGATGAGCAATGGCATCGGACTCCGAGAGCACCTGGTGAAGGTCGGATCCACGCATCTCCTCCAGCGAGCGGCCCGTGAGAGCCTCATAGGCCGGATTGCACGAGATCAGACGCATCGCCTTGTCGCGCATGGAGATGGCAACCGGGGCAAACGCGATCGCCTTCGTGAACCACTGCTCGGCCGTGACCCGACTGTCGTGCTCCGCGAGCATCGAGATTGCCGAGTTCAGGAAGTCTGTCTCAACCTGATCGAAGGGCTGTGAACCACCTCTCGACACAAGCAACATCGCCGATGTCGAATCGTCAACCGTTTGCCCGACAATCATCACCTGCCGGGGCCCGGGCCCAACCAGGTCGGAAATCACCGCCTTGACCTGCTCGGGAGCATCATCGAGCGACCACTGGCGAATCAGGTGGCCGTATCGCCGAAGCGCGGCGACGTCGGCAGACTCCAGGCCCACGCGCGACACGCTGTCGGGAATCGACGACACCTCACCACGCGAAGCTTCGTTCACCAGGCCGGCCACGGTCTCCCCGGCCGACGAAACCAACTTCCACAAAGACGCGTGGTCGATCCCGATGGACTTGTCGACCAGTATCTCGAACGCCGAGGCTGCGGCATCGGCATCGTCTGATCGGCTGCGCACCAGTTGAGCCGCCAGCAATTGCAAGCGACGGTCGGCATCGAGTTTCCTCACCAACATCGACTCGGCGGCCAACCGAGCGCGCAGCTGGGCGATGATGGCGGCGAACGAGTCGAGAACCCCCTTCATCACATCGAGTTCCGGTTCGGAGATCACCGAGGAGTCGATGTCGAGCAGCAACCCTCCCACAACCTGATCACCGATGATCAGAGGCGAGCCGATCCGGGTGCGACCCGGAAGGTTCCCCTCCAGGTCGACCTCGGTGGCCGACGCCAGTGTTGCGATCGCCTCCACATCGGGGTGACCAAGCGAAACCGAGTCGAGACCATCGGCGGGGAGTCGAACCGAGGGGTCCGATCTCCATACCTCCGAACGCGAGGCGCGGTTCTCGTTGGGCATGAGCTCCCAGAGCTCGAGGCTTCGGGCATGGAGGAGTTCACCGACCTCTGAAAATGCTTCAGACACCGGGTCGATCTCATCGCCGGGACTGGTGCGAAGGAAGCTGATCAATATGCCGTTGATCACCTTCTCGGCCCGTTGGCGAAGGTCGGCCAGTCGCTCGGCGGCGAAGCGGCGCCGAAGCTGGGCGAGAATCCCCGCGGCCGTGCCGAGCATGGTGCGGGCATCTTCATCGAGCAGGCCACATCCCGGGAGAGCACTCAAGAACGCGGCGTCGTCGTCGAGCAATATGGGAAACGCCACCAACCCGTCGAGCCGCGGCGAGTCGACCCCCTGGTCCAATGGCCACTCGACTGGTCCGCCGGCAACCCTCATCGCGTCGACCACCTCGGCGGCCCACGACGATTCGATGACATCGCCAACCATGGGCATGCCCGAGTCGGTCGCCTCGCAGGGGCAGCCGAAGACGTTGCGCTCCGGTCCCAGTTCCCACACGGCCACCGAGGCCAGCCCCAGATGGTCCCTGATCTGCTCGAGCGCCACGTCGATGGCACCACCGGCTTCGTCTGAACCGAGCCTTAGCAGAGTCTGGGACATCGAGATCAGGATCTCGTCGCCAAGACGACGCTTGGCGATGCGCCGGGCATCGATCATGCGCAACCTGACGTTGCCCAGCAGTCGGGCGATGGATGTGGTGATCTCGATCTCGTCGTCGGTCCACCGTTGGCGGGTCCGATCGATCAATGCCAGCGAGCCGAGCATTCCGTCGGGGCCGCTGTAACCGCACACCAGCGCCCGCGAGTGGGAATCTTCCAACCCGGGAATGTCGGCGAATGCCGACAACTCCCTGACCGGCAGAAACACCCAACCTCGATCGGCCAGGAGGTCCGACTCGATCGACGGCGCGGTGACGCCCTCCATGGAACAGTGCCCCGACGAATCGACAGCCATTCGACACAGGGACCGATTGCCCTCGTGACGCCAGATGGATGCGACGTCGATGTCGAAGCTCCTGACCAGGACAGACAGCGCCTGTTCGAGTTTCTCATCGATGTTGGCGACAGTGACATCGGCCATGTCGGACGCCACCGCCGACACGATGGACTCAAGATCGAGACGCCGACGGACATCCGACTCGGCGGCAAACCGCCGCGACATCTGTTCGATCACACCGGCGACCGAGCGTGCCCCCGAGATCTCCTCATCGGTCCATCGCCGACCGGTACTCCGCGGGACCGACAGGACTTTGCTGATGTCGCCCAACGCCCCGGTGACAACCATGAGGGTCGTGACATCGGAACCATAGGGAGGAGAGAAATTGGTGTTGACGGAGCCGACCTTCACCACCCCGTAGCCGTTGCTTTCCAACTCGCGGAGCTTCTCCGCGTGGGGTGTGATCGACTCGCCATCACCCATGAAGACGACGTTGTCGGAATCGACCCTCATCTCCATCACGTAGTCGTCGCTTTGACGCACCCAGATCCCGGCACCGTCGGCGCCGAGGAACTCGCGAAGGATCGAAAGGATCTCCGCCTGGGCTTCGATGCTGGTGTCGCAGTCGGCGCCGGCCGCAACGGTCGATACCCGGTTGACCATGTCGAGCGTGGCCTCACGCCGGGCCGACAGTTCCTCCATCCACAGGCGAACCGCAAGTGTCCTCACCAGTGGGGCCACCGCTTTCAGTTCGGCGATCTCGGTGTCGGTCCATGATCTGGATGTGGTGCTGGTGATCGACAGGAATCCGGAGTAGTCATCGGACGCGCTCAAACGCACCACTAGGGTGCGGGCCTCGGACGGCACGTCGTATCTGTAGTTCTTCACCAGTTTCGACGGTGACAGAATCCCGTGGCCGACCTCGTCGATTTCACGCAGATCGCTCTCGTCGAAGTAGATCGACACCGGTGTGGTGATGAGAGACCCGTCGGGACGAGACGACGCGGTCAGCCGAATACGTCCCACACCGGCATGTCTCCAAATCGACACCGACGCCACCCCGAAATGGCGGCGGATCCGGTCGACCACCATCGCCATGGCGGAAACTCCCGACGGATGACCGCACATGGCCTCCGACGCCAGGCGCTCGGCCAGTGCCTGTCCGGGCGCGGTGTCGTCGGGGCGCGCCGACCGCTCGTCGAATGAGGTTTTCGGGCCTGAAGCATCGCCGGTCACACTTGCTCCATCGGATCGAACCCTCGGGTTGTTAGCCGCGTGGTCATCGGTGCACTCAGCGTGCTATGTCAACGAC
>JAJRXJ010000116.1 GCA_024276355.1 Actinomycetes bacterium
ATTGTTCGAGAAGATCTGCCTCGAGGGTTTCCAGTCGGGGCTTTCGTGGCTCACCATCCTGCGCAAGCGCGACAACTTCCGGGCGGCGTTCGTCGGCTTTGATGCTGCAACCGTGGCCGAGTTCGATCAGGCCGACGTTGAGCGACTGCTCGACGATGCCGGGATCGTGCGCCACCGTCGCAAGATCGAATCGACCATCAACAACGCCAAGCGGGCCATCGAGACCGCCGATGAGTTCGGTTCACTGGCCGCCTATTTCTGGAGCTGGGAACCCGAGACCATCGAGGGCGACCGCACCGGCGAATACCCGATTCCATCGACCACACCCACATCCACAAGACTGGCGAAGGACATGAAGCGCCGGGGCTGGAGTTTCGTCGGGCCGACCACTGCGTATGCGTTCATGCAGGCCATGGGCCTGGTCAACGACCATCAACCCGGATGCTCACAACACCGGGAGTGTGAGCGGCTGCGGAACGACCTGGTCCGCCCCCGCCCCCCGCTTTTGTGACCTCGGGGGACTGGTAGCGACGCCTACGAGGTCACAGATCCCCACCCCTGGCTTTTGTGACCTTGGGGGACTGGCAGTGACGCCTACGAGGTCAGAAAAGCGAGGGTTGAGGGGATGGGGAGCGGCTCTGGCGACCGCCGCTGAGGCCCACGGCCATTCCGATGGCGGCCATCACCAGCACCGCCACGGCCACCACCGTGTAGGTGGCGCCGGGCCCCGACGCTTCGTACAGCGGTGCCGATACCAAGGCGGCGATCCCCGCGGCGATCTGACCGGCCGCCGCAGCCAAACCTTGTCCGGTGGCTCGTTCACCATCGGCGGTGGCCGAAGCCATCAGCGCCTGCCCGGCGGGCATGGCCGCGCCGTTGGCGACCGCCTCGGCCATGGCCAGGGTCATCACCAGCCCGGGCGTGGTGAGTTGACCGTAGATGATGGTGAGCGGCACGATCACGGCCACCGAGATCGGAATGACACGCAGAGGTCCGAGCCGATCGGCGAACCTGCCGGCGATCGGTGCGGTCAGCGCGAATGGGATCCCGTAGAGGCTCAGGCTCAGTCCGATGAACCAGGTCTCGGCCCCGATGTCGGTCATGAACCGGGCGAAAATGGCTTCGTACATGCCCGCCGGAAGAATGAGTGCGGCCGACAGGATCACCGCCGCCAACGCCTGCCGACGTTTGAGAATCGACACTGCGCCCGCCAACGGCGAAGAGTGAATACGGGCCCCGGTGGCTTCGTCGATGCGGACCCGCGAGAGCGAGGGCAGGATTGCCAGCAGGATCACGGCCATCATCACGAACGGCACATCAAGATTGGTGAACTCGACGATGCCGGCCGCGATGCCCGGGCCGACGATGAAACCGGCTGTTTCCAGGCCGGCCAGGCTGCCGAGACGTGCCCCGGCCCGCTTTGGGTCGGCCGCACTCACCAGTGCACGTGCTGACGGTGCGTAAGCGCCGTAAGCCAGCCCCGAGATGGCCCGGGCCAGAATGAACTGCCAAGCGGTGGTGGCCAAGGCGAATCCGACCACTCCGATCGCGGCCGCGATCACCGCGCCGATCATGAGCTGGCGGGCGTGGCCCCGATCGGCGAGGGGAGCCAGGGTCATTTGGCTGGCCACTCCGGCAAAGAACGACACCGCGGCGATGAACCCGAGTGTGGTGCTGCTGAGCCCATGGGCGTCCTGAATCTCGGCGAGCAGGGCGAACACCATTCCGATGGATGCGGCGATCGCGAACAGGCCGACGTGCACGGTTCGGCTTACGCGCCGTGTTGTTGGTTCGGGGATCGAGGCGCCGCGCATCACACAGTGTGCCCTAGCGTGCCGACGATGGGCATGCGATTATCACAAGCAACCACCAGCGAGAAGCCGATGGCCGCCCTCGACTGGGGGCTGTTGATCGGTACGGCTGGGATCTGGGGGGCGTCGTTTCTCTTCATGGCCATCGGACTCGACGCGTTTTCTCCCGGCGTGGTCACGTTTCTGAGGGTGTCATTCGGTTTCGTGACGGTGGCCGCCATGCCCGGATCGCGTCGGCGGGTCG
>JAJRXJ010000117.1 GCA_024276355.1 Actinomycetes bacterium
CCGCCCGATATCTCCTCGAGGCCGGCGATCATCCGCAACGCCGTCGACTTGCCGCACCCCGACGGGCCGACCAGCACGAGGAACTCCCCGTCGTTGATTTCAAGGTCGAGATCGGTGACCGCCTGGAAACCGTTTGGATAGATCTTTGTCACTTCATCGAGGACTACTGAAGCCACTTCGCTCTCCCGAATTTGTTGAGGAAGTTCCTTGACTTCCACTTTCTTTGTAAGCTTAACTAAGAAACATGTCAAGTTCTCAGGACACAGGCCGGTCTGTTCTTCGCTCGCTCAACACGGGGGCGGTGTTGCGTGCCGTTGTGGAGTCCGGCCCGGTGAGTCGGGCGGGTATTGCGAGAGCGACGAATCTGTCGGCGGTGACGGTTGGCGCTATTGCTGGTGAGCTTCTCGGTCAGGATTTGATCGTTGAGAATGGCGACACTGATGCCACGGCGGGCCGTCCGGGGCGTCTGCTGGAGCTCAACAGCGGTGCCTACGGATCGATTGGTGTGAAGTTGTCGGATCGTTCGGTGACGGGTGTGCTCACCGATCTCCGTTCGAAGGTGTTGGCCGAGGCGTCGCGTCCGTTGGAGCATCCCTCGGCTGAGGATTTCGTGCGGGTGTTGCGTGACCTGACAACGAGCCTCACCGCGGATGCAGGTATGGACTGGGACCGGCTGCTGGGTGTCGGGATCGGTCTTCCGGGCGTGGTTGACCGTGGCGCCGGAACGGCGGTGTATTCACCGTTCTTGCAGTGGATCGATGTTCCGGTCGCTGAGTTGGCGGAAACAGCTCTGGGTTTGCCGGTGATTGTCGAAAACGATGTGAACACTTTGGCTTTGGCTGAGCGTTGGTTCGGCCGCGGTCAGGGTGTCCAGGATTTCTTGTTGGTTACGGTCGGTCAAGGCATCGGCCTTGGGGTCGTGTTGGGCGGCGAACTCCACGGCGGGGCCCGTGGCGGCGTTGGTGAGCTCGGCCATATGGTCGTCACCGATGCTGACGAGGCGTGTTCGTGCGGCAGCACGGGCTGTTTGGAGGCGGTCGCGTCGGAAGGCGCCTTGTTGCGCCAGTCCGAGGTGTTGACGCAAAGGTCGGGGTCGGACCCGGTGCTCGACATGGATGAGCTGTATCACCGGGCCGAATCGGACCCAGATCATGCTGATCTGGTTGACGTGGCCGGCGAGCGCATCGGTCGGGGTGTAGCGAATCTGATAAACGTGTTGTCGCCGGAACTGGTCTTGGTGCGCGGCCCGGGAAGGTTCGAGGGTTCGAGACTCGCTGCGAGAATGACCGAGTCGGTGGCTCACCACACGTTTGCCGGTCTGGCCGGCCGCACAGAGCTCAGAGTCGAGCATCTCGACGACATGCCGTGGGCTCGTGGCGCCGCGAGCCTGGTGCTCTCGGAGTTGTTCATGAGCCCGGCAACTGCTCCCGGTGCGAAGGCGATGCGTTCGGGGCGTATCCAGTGAACAGGGTCGGTCTGCGACGCGGCTGGTGGGTTCTGTTTGTTTCACCGAGCCTGACGTTTCTGGCCCTGTTCGCGATCGTGCCGATCATCACCGCGGCGGTGTTGAGTTTCTACGACTGGGATCTGATCACCGACCCGAAGTTCGTCGGGTTGGGCAACTACCGCGAACTCACCCACGACAGCGAGTTTCACGCATCGATCATTCACACTCTGGTGTTCATCGGCGGCTACGTGCCTGTGGTCATGATCGTCGGGTTGGGTTTGGCGTTGATGTTGAACAAGCGCCGCCGCCTTCAGGGGCTATCGAGGGTCGTGTTCTTCATGCCGGTGGTGTCGGCATGGGTAGCGGTGGCGCTGATCTGGACGTGGATGCTCAACCCTCGTTTCGGTGCGGTGAACTGGATCCTCGAGAAGTTCGGCTTCGACCCTCCGGCGTGGCTTTTCGAACGGGGCTGGGCGATGGTCGCGATCATCGGCGTGTCGGTGTGGAAAGACGCCGGGTTCGTCATGTTGTTGTTCCTCGCCGGGTTGCAGGCGATCCCCGATTCGTATTCCGAAGCAGCCCGGGTCGACGGCGCAAGCAAGTTCAAGACGTTCCGGTATGTGACACTGCCGCTGCTGAGCCCGACGGTGTTCTTGGTGAGCGTGTTGTTGTTGATCAACTCGTTTCAAGTGTTCGAACAGGTCTGGATCATGACCCAGGGAGGGCCTGTCGGTTCCACAACGGTGATCGTGCAACAGATCGTCCGAAACGCGTTCACGTTCGGTCGTCTCGGCTACGCCGCAGCGCTGTCGTGGGTGCTGTTCCTGATGATCTTCGCAGTGACGTTGCTGCAGACCCGGCTGCAACGCCGGTGGGTTCACTATGAGCTCTGAACTCTTGTCACGTGGCGTCGAGGCTGGCACGAGCAGCCATCAGAATCGTCCGCGCAAGAAAGCCGGCATGGCCTTACGCGTGGGAAGGTGGCTGCCGGGTTTGCTGATCCTCGCCGCCGGCATGACCATGGTGGTGCCGTTCTTGTGGACCGTGTCCACTTCGCTGAAACCACACGAAACGGTCCTGCAGCTACCACCGAAACTGGTGCCCGACCCGGCCACGTTGGACAACTACCGACGACTCGGCGACGTTCTGCCATTTTGGAGGATCTTCGTCAATTCGGTGATCGTCACTCTCACGTCCACTGCCGCGCAGGTGTTCACCAGCGCCATGGCCGGCTACGGACTAGCCCGGTTCAAGTTCAAGGGCCGCGAAACCCTGATGCTGGTCTATTTGGCCACATTGATGGTGCCGTTCCAGGTGACCATCGTCCCGTTGTTCTTGATGATGAGATGGCTGGGTTGGGTCAATTCGTTGCAGGCGCTGATCGTCCCATCGGTGGCCAGTGCGTTTGGCGTGTTCTTGTTTCGCCAATTCTTCATGCAGATGCCGTCAGAATTCGAAGAAGCCGCGGCATGCGACGGAGCGAGCCCCTGGCAGACGTTCATTCACATCGCGTTGCCCTACGCCAAACCAGCGGCCGCTACCCACGGAATCTTGGCGTTCATGGCCACATGGAACGCGTTCTTGTGGCCTCTGTTCATCGCCCGCGATGAACAATCCATGACGTTGCCGGTCGGACTCTCAGCCCTCAACGGCCGCTACTCGACCGATTTCGCTTTGGTCATGGCCGGTGTCGTGGTGACCGTCGTTCCGGTCATCGCGGTCTTCGCGTTGCTGCAACGCCACATCTCAGGCGGCCTGCTGCTCGGCAACGGAGGCCGCTGAGCGCACACATCACATCAATGCCAACGGCAAATCGACACGGAAGAACTCAACACAAACACGTGACCCAAAGGGTCCGAGGAGAGGGAGCAATGAAAACCATCAAGAACACCATCCGGCTTGTCGCCGCGATGCTGGCGTTCGCGTTGATCGCCGCAGCCTGCGGAGACAGCGGATCCACGCCAACAGAAAGCGCAGGTGATTCGACGACATCAACCACCGTCGCGTCAACAACAACAACAACGACGACAGCTGCGCCAAAGGACGCCGGTCCGACCACGATCCGATACTTGACGTTCTCTGCGGCACCGGATCATCTCGCCGATCTCGACGCGATGATCGCTGGATTCGAAACAGACAACCCGGATGTGAAGGTAGAGGTTGAGACTTTGCCGTTCGACGAATACTTCTCGGTGCTGCGCACCCAGATCGCCGGCAACGACGCCCCAGACGCGTTCGAAGTCAACTACGAGAACTTCGTCAGCTTCGCAACAGCGGGTACGCTCGCTGACCTGTCGAGCCACGCTTCTGACATTGCCGGGTCGGGCTATTACCAGAAGGCCGCCGACGCGTTCGCCCTGGACGGCACCCCGTACGCGTTGCCGGAGAGCTACTCGACAGTGGTGCTGTTCTACAACAAGGACCTGTTTGATCAGGCCGGGATCGCCTATCCGACCGACAGTTGGAAATGGGCCGACGAATCAGCGGCCGCCGCCAAGATCGCTGCCCTGGGCGACAACACTTGGGGGTTCTTCGGAGGTATCCAGTTCTGGGAGTTCTACAAGACCGCCGCACAGAATGGCTGCAACTTCTTCACCAACGGCAACGTGACAATCGACCAACCGCAATGCGTTGAAGCACTGCAGTTCATGCTCGACTACGTAAACAGCGGCAGCCAGCCCACCAACGCAGAAATGTCGGGTGTGTCCGACGGCGACATGTTCCTCAACGGTGAACTGGGCATGATCACCACCGGAATCTGGATGTTTGATTCTTTCAAGGACGCCTCGTTCCCATGGGACATCGTTGTTGAACCGGGCAATACCAGTGGCGGCAGTCACTTCTTCGCCAATGGTGTCGCTGTGTCGGCTGCGTCCTCCAAGCAAGACGCCGCGTACCGGTGGCTCCAGTACCTGACCTCGAGCCCGGCCGCAGCACAGATCCGTGTCGATGCGGCCTGGGAACTCCCGACGTTGACGGACCAGTCGCTGTACACGTCGTATCTGTCCCAAGAACCACCAGCGAACCGCGAAGCCGTGCTGGCATCGCTCAACAACGTGGTGCTACCGCCAGTGATCGTGCGTCAAGGAGAAATGCAGGACGCGGTCGGTGCGGCGTTCGATAAGGCTGTCGCCGGTGACATCACTGCCGCGGAAGCCCTCGCCGAGGCAAAGGCCGCTATCGAGCCTCTACTGGGCTGAGAAGGAATCGGGACAGTTCTCCTCCCGAGGAACGCGGACCGGCGACAGCACACGTCGCCGGTCCGCTGAACTCGGCGCGGACAACCAATCACGCATGCCACAAGACTTCGCAACCAGAACAGACGCCGTCGTTGCACACAGCCTCGATGTCATCGTGTCATCACAACACGAATCAGGGGCGTTCCCCGCAGCCCTCAACTACGCGGTGTACGACTACTGCTGGTTCCGCGACGGGTCGTTCATTGCCGATTCGATCAGCCGATTCGGCCGGATCGACAACGCCAACCGTTTCCATCAGTGGTGCGCCGCCATCATCGACAGTCGTAGCACCCAGATCACAGATCTGACGCGGCGAGGCCTGAGCGGCGAGCCGATACCCGGCGACGAGATGCTGCCCACTCGCTACACGCTCACCGGCGCAAACGGCACCGAAGACTGGTGGGACTACCAACTCGACGGATACGGCACATGGCTGTGGGCTCTGAACGAGCATCTCCAACGACACAAGTTGTCGCCAGAGCCATATCGGGCAGCAATCGATCTAATGGTCGGATACTTGGCAGCGTTCGGTGATCACCCGTGCTTCGACTGGTGGGAAGAACACCAGAACCAACGCCACATCTCCACACTGGCTGCCATCTCCGGCGGACTGGGCGCAGCAGCAGCAATGACCAGCGGCCTTGCGAGTGACACAGCCGCTGCAGCATCGATGCGACTCTCGGATCTGGCCTTGACCAGCACCGCCGCCACAGGGCATCTCACCAAATGGATCGGTACCGACGCCGTCGACGGCAGCCTGATAGCTGCCTCAGTGCCCTTCGGCCTCGTCAAGCCTGGCGACACGACCGCCGAAGCGACCTACGACAAGATCATCACCACCATCGTCAACGAAGGTGTTTACCGATATCGAGGCGACACATTCTACGGCGGCGGAGAATGGATCAATCTCACTGCGTGGCTCGGCTGGTACGAAGTATCCACCGGCCGCATCGACCTCGCCGAGAAACGCCGGGCCTGGATCACCGAACACGCCACCCCGTCCGGGGACCTGCCAGAACAGGTATCCACCCGCATGCAGCATCCCAGCCGCCTCGAAGAATGGCAGCACAGATGGGGGCCGGTAGCCACACCGCTGCTGTGGTCACACGCCATGTTCTTGACACTCAACAACGCAATCAAGAACGCTCAAGGCCAACAATGATCCTCAGCCACCGCCCCCATGGGTCCGGGCACCCCTACCGATACGACCTCGACCAGCGCGTCCCACCGGTCCCTCTGGCTGGTGAACGCTTCGAGATACGGGTACAGGCCGAAACCACCGTGACGCACGTACGGGTCGAGTTCGACGACGGCCGTGTGGTCCAAGCCGGCATCGTCGAACCACACGACATGATTCGAGACCACGGCCCGCAACCGGCAGCGCGCACAGCCGACGGGCATCTTGCTGCCGCCGCGGAATCGGCTGGCGACACGACCGGGACACAAGTGTGGGTGGCGGCAGCCGCTTCCACGCATCGGCAGCACTATTGGATCGTGGCCACAACCCCCGACGGAGAAGAAGTCGAACTGGGCGATCATGAGATCGACCCGGCCTGCTGGCAAAACGACGCCGGCACGCTCACAGTGACTGGCAATCCCGACCGGGTAGACACCCAAAGCGTGCAGTGGCTGGTCAACACCAAAGGCCCGATACGAGTCCGATTCAAGCTCCGCCTCGATCCTGGCCAACACGTGACCGGTCTAGGCGAACGCTACGAATCGGTCGATCACCGCGGCGAACAACTCGACTGCGTCGTGTTCGAACAATACAAACACCAAGGATCGCGCACGTACCTACCGGCCCCGATGGCGGTGGTCGTCGGCGGCGACCATTGGGGATTCCACATCGACACCAGCCGACGCACATGGTTCGACATCGGCGCAACCGACCCCAACTCGATCATCGTCGAAGCAGAAACCGATCCCGATAATCCGACACTCGAACTAGGGCTGTGGGACGGTCCACCAGCCGCCATCATCAAAGAGTTCCTGGACCGCACCGGGCGACCCAAGCCCGCCCCGTCATGGGTGTTCGAACCATGGATGAGTAGCAACGAATGGAACACCCAGCAACGCGTCGAGCAAGAAACCAGCCGGACCATCAGCGAAAACATTCCGGCCGGGGTGGTCGTCATCGAAGCCTGGTCAGACGAATCAACGTTCACTGCCTTTCGAGACGCGACATACGACACCAACCCCAACGGTGAACCCCACACCCTCGACGACTTCGCGTTCGATCCCGACGGTGCCTGGCCCGACCCGGCCGCCATGATCAAACGACTCCACGACCAAGGCATACGGGTGCTGTTGTGGCAGATCCCTCTCATCCCCACCGACCCCGCCACCAACAACTCTCAAACCGAAGCCGACCTCAAGGCTCTCCAGCGACTCGGCTACTGCGTACGCGAAGCCGACGGAAGTGCCTACACCAACCGGAGCTGGTGGTTCCCCGGAGCCATGATCCCTGACTTCACCAACCCGGCCGCCCGACAATGGTGGGGAGCGAAACGCCGCTACCTGCTCGACGAACTCGGAATCGATGGATTCAAGACCGACGGCGGCGAACACCTCTGGGGTCACGACCTCCAATTCTCAGATGGAACCCGCGGCGCCGAAACCAACAACCGATTCCCGAACCTCTACGCCCAGACCTATCACGAACTCATGGCCGACACCGGAATCGATGGGATCACATTCAGCCGCTCAGGTTTCGCCGGTGCGTCTGCGGTGCCGTGCCACTGGGCCGGCGACGAAGACTCCACATGGGAAGGATTTCGTGCGTCGATACGAGCCGGGCTCAACGCCGCTCTCGTCGGGGTCATCTACTGGGGTTGGGACCTCGCCGGGTTCTCAGGCGAAGCCCCCGACGCCGAGCTGTACCTGCGGTCCGCAGCGATGGCCACGTTCTGCCCGATCATGCAATACCACTCCGAATACAACCACCACCGCCAGCCAAGCAACGACCGCACCCCGTGGAACATCGCGCAACGAACCGGGGACCCGGCTGTCATCGATACCTACCGAAACTTCGCGCAGCTCAGACACCGACTCGTCCCGTACCTCCACGAGCAAGCCAACAAAGCAGTGCTCAACGCCCGGCCGCTGATGCGACCCCTGTTCATCGACCACCCAGACGACCCCGAAACCTGGTCCGTGCCGCTGCAATACCAGCTCGGCGATGACCTGCTCGTCGCCCCCATCACCCAACCCGACCAAACCGAAATCCGTGTCTATCTACCCGAAGGCCAATGGATCGACTGCCACAACCGCCAAGAACACACCGGGCCGGCCTGGATCACCCGCACAGTTCCCCTCCATGAAATCGCCGTCTACAAACACGCCGACGCGTCCCGGCTCCTCGACAACGTGTTCCACCCGCCGCAGCCGGCACAACCCGGACGTAAATAGACACCGCCATGCGCATAGCGGTGCTCACAGGCGGAGGCGACTGCGCCGGGCTCAACGCCGCGATACGCGCCGTTGTACGCACCGCCCGTCATCGCCTCAACACCGACGTAGTCGGCTACCAGCGCGGCTGGAACGGCATCCTCGAAGGCGACTCGATCCTGCTCGACAACGACACCGTGCGGGGTGTCCTGTCCCACGGCGGAACGATGCTCGGCACTTCACGCAGCCACCCCGACCTGCTGCAGCGAGGCGCTCAGCCTCTAATCGATCAGCTCCGCCGCGACCAGGTCGACGCGCTTGTCGCGATCGGTGGAGATGGGACACTCCACACCACCAAAATGCTTCATGAAGCCGGATTTCCGGTCGTTGCCATCCCCAAGACCATCGACAACGACGTCTTCGGCACCGATGTCTGCGTCGGTTACGACACCGCTCTCACGGTCGCCACCGATGCCGTCGACCGGCTCCACACCACCGCCGAATCACACGACCGGCTCATGGTGCTCGAAGTCATGGGCCGACACGCCGGCCACCTCGCTGCCGGGGCCGGTATAGCCGGCGGGGCCGCGGCCGTGCTCATACCAGAACAGCCATTCGATATCGACCACATCGCTGATCAGCTCATTCGCCGCCACCAAGACGGACGAAACGCCTCCATCGTCGTTGTAGCCGAAGGCGCCACACCCATCCCCGACACGATCCCCGAATATGACCCCGTAGTGGACCACTGGGGGCGGCCACGACTTGGCGGCATGGGCGAACTTGTCGGGCGTCTCCTCGCGAAGCTCACCGGCTACGAAACCCGCACGACCGTTCTCGGCCATATCCAACGCGGAGGATCCCCAACCGCCTCCGACCGGCTCGTCGCCAGCACCGTCGGCGCCGCATCAATCGAAGCACTCGCTTCCGGCGGAGGCGGCAACCTCATCGGCATCAGCAACAGCAAAGTCACACTGAGACCAATCACCGAGATTGCCGGCAAGACCCGCCGACTGTCGCGCGAACAAATCGACCTGCTCGTACCGATGACCACCGCGGCTGACATGCGCCGCCGATCATCGAACCGATAGGTCCAGACGTCAATTCGGCACGAAGTCCGATCGATGACCATCTCAGGCGTGAGCCGGTCGCGTGTGAGTTTTCGAACAGACACACAAAGATATCCGAGGCAATCTAGGGTCAATCGGGTGCCAGGTCAACTGGCGCTACGATCGACGATCGGTCTTTCGCAGCGCCTCGGCCAATAGTCTTTGGTGTCTGAAGAAAGTCGGGCGAGTGTTTGTGAGGTGAGCGGTGAGGCGTATCAGGAGGGGAAGCAAAGCACTCATTCGTGAGATCAATCAGGCGATTGTCCTGGACAAGGTGAGAACCGATGGCATGGCTTCGCGAAGCGAGATCGCGGCGTTCACAGGTCTCAGCCCGGCGACCGTTTCGGGAATAACCGCGGAACTTGTGGAGTATGGCCTGTTACGTGAGAGCGCTATAGGCGAATCGGCTGGCGGCCGCAGACCGGTATTGTTGGAGTTGGTTGGCTCGGCTGGACATGCCATCGGGGTGAAGGTGACAGAGTCGGCTGTGCTGGTCGTGCTCACGGATCTGAACGCGGAGGTGGTTGATCGAAGGTTGATGCAACTCGATCACCACAGCGTTCAGGATGTGGTCGAGGCCATTGTCGTGGCGGTGGCCGAGTTGACGGCCGACGCTGCTACTCATCCGGTTCATGGGTTGGGTGTCGGAGTGGCCGGCGTCGTGGATTCGCGAAACGGCGTCGTGCATCACGCTACTTACCATGACTGGAGAGATGTCCCGCTCGCGCGCCTGCTTGAGGAGCGGATCGACATGGCGGTGATAATCGACAACGACGTGAACGCTCTCACGGCCCACGAGCAGTTGTTCGGTGCGGGTCGCGACGTGTCGAACCTGTTGGTGATCAGCCTTGGCCGCGGTGTCGGTCTCGGCATGGTGCTTGATGGAGAACTCTACCGTGGTGTACGTGGTGGGGCAGGAGAGTTTGGGCATGTCAAGTTGGCATTGGCGGGCAGAGTTTGCGCCTGTGGACAGGACGGATGCCTGGAGGCCATGGTGAGCAATCCAGCGTTGGCGATGCAAGTGTCCGAGCGGCTGGGTCGCGATGTCGGCATTCTGGAAGCGGGCGAGATAGCGCGAGCAGGTGACGTCGAGGCGATTGATGTGTTCGCGTCGGCCGCTCGACTTCTTGGAGTGGCTGTAGCGAACCTGGTCAACTTGTTGAATCCTGAACTCGTGGTGATCAGCGGTGAGGGAGCGTGGGTGCTGGACATCACAAGTCCGGCTTTCGAGGACACTCTGGATTCTCATTGTTTCGACGGTCTACGGGACGATTTTGATGTCGTTGTTGAAACCTGGGATGACGAAGCGTGGGCTTGTGGCGCGGCGAGTCTGCTCTTGGGCCAGTTGTTTCAGCCTTCATATCGGGGCCAAGAGTTGCGCCGGGCGTCATTCACGGGCGGGTGAGTTACTCCACGAGTGGTTTAGGGGACCGATTGCTTGACTTTGTTCGGTAAGTGACCGAAGATACCTGTGGGCGGCTCGGATCCCAGACTAGGAGCACAACATTAGCAAGCGCAGGCCATTGTTTCGTTCAAGGTCGCGTGTGGTTTCGGCCGCACTGCAAGTGGCCTTGTTGGCTCCTGTGTTGGCAGTTGCCGGTCCTGTCTCACCGGCTTCGGCGCTTGGCGGGGTGTTCCATGACCCTTACGGCAACGATGACCTCTACTCTACCCAGGCGACCGAGCGCGCACCGCGAGACCCGATGGCTGGCGATATCGTGCATGTCGCCGCGACGACGTGGCCGGTCGAGTCAGGCCAGGCGGTCTGGATCAGTTGGACCAAGAACACGGTTGCGCAAACCGACATAGGGGCCAGTTGGACTTCCAATAGCGGCAACAATTCGTATTGGGATGTCAACATGGGCAGTTTCGCTCGTGGCGATGACATCACATACACGGTGCACGCGAACGTGAACGGCACAGGCGAGCAGACCAGCGGGCCGTTCTCGTTCACTGTCACGTCCTGGAGCACGGTCACCAATGTCACAGGCTACGTCGACAACGGGACATCGGTGGATGTCACCACTGGCGACAGCGCCGGTGACTTCACCCCGAAGGTCCGGTTTGTTTTCCCGACCGTGGATAGTTTTCGAACGCAGATCGCACCGACGGGTGTGGGTCTCAGCCTGACCGGAGCATCGAATTACACCGTTACCGATTCGACAGGGACGCTTCAGATCGCCACGTCAAGTTTGGTGCTCAAGCTCCAGAAGACCCCCTACCGGCTGTCAGTTTACAAAGGCGACGGCACGACCCTGATCTCCCAACAATATGATCCGGCGCTGTTTCGCAACATTGGTTGGGCGAGCGACGGTTCCTCGACTGTCACCAAGATTGAGGATCATCTGCTGAGTCCTGTCGGTGAACGCTTCGAAGGGTTCGGGGAGCGCTATGACTATCTCGACCAGCGCGGCAAGGACGTCAACAATTACGTCTTCAATCAGTACCGCAACCAGGGGGCAACTCACCGGACGTATTTGTCGGTGCCGTTCTACACGAACTCGGCTGGCTATGGCGTCTACATCCCCAGTACGAGGTACTCGATATTCAACGTTGGCACCTATAACACTGACATGGCGGGATTCACGGTTGACACCGACGGCAGTCTGAACGCAACGCTGGACTACTACTACTTCGCCGGCGATCCGACACAGATTCTCGACGCGTACACATCGGTTACGGGCAGACCCAAGCTTCCCCCGAAATGGGCGTTCGGTCTGTGGGCATCAGCCAACGAATGGAACACCCAGACCGAAGTCAACGCCGAACTCGCGAACATCACCGCCAACGACATCCCCCATAGCGCCCTTGTTTTGGAACAATGGAGTGACGAGGCAACCTTCTACGTATGGCACGGCGCTACATACACACCTACGGCGGGTAGCGGGAAGCTCAAACTGAGCGACCTGACCTTCCCGGCCGGTACCGAATGGTCTGATCCGGCAGCGATGGTGACCGCCGCGCACAACCAAGGCCTAAAGGTCCTTCTGTGGCAAATCCCGGTCCTCAAGGAGAACTTCGACACCAATCCAACCACCGCACCCCAGCAGCATCTCAATGACAAGGCCTACGCCACCACCCAGGGCTACGTGGTTCAGGACGGTTCCGGCGGTCAGTACCGGATCCCGACCGGGGAGTGGTTTGGTGACAGCATGATGCCCGACTTCACCAGCACTGCCGCGTCGAACTGGTGGATGAGCAAACGCGACTATCTCTTTGATGACGTCGGAATCGACGGCTTCAAGACTGACGGAAGCGAAGCGATCGTCGGCCGCTACGTGACCTTCAGCGACGGTCGTACCGGCAACGAGATGCACAACCAGTACCCCAACGAATACACCGGCGCGTACAGCGCCTACGTCGCTGGGAAAACCGGTGGGACCGGCACCCTGTTCAGCCGTGCAGGGACTTCTGGAGCGCAGGGTAACTCGATTTTCTGGGCCGGTGATCAGGAATCCACGTTCGCAGCGTTCCAAGAAGCCCTGAAGGCGGGACTCAGCGCCGGTCAGTCAGGTGTCCCATTCTGGACGTGGGATATGGCCGGGTTCACCGGAACGTTCCCGACCTCGGAGCTGTATCTGCGGTCCGCGGCGATGGCGACCTTCGCTCCGGTCATGCAGTACCACTCCGAGGCATCGAACCCGACCACATCAGAGGCCCGCACCCCGTGGAATGTGCAGGCCCGAACGGGCGACACGACAGTCGTTCCGATCTTCCGCAAGTTCGCCAACCTACGCATGAACCTCATCCCGTATGTGTACACAGAAGCTGACCGTAGCGCCACGACAGGTGTCGCAATGATGCGAGCCATGGCCTCGGAGTTCCCCAACGACACGACCGCAGCGGCACTCGATCAGCAGTACATGTTTGGCGATCAGCTTCTCGTGGCCCCGGTCACATCACAGGGAGCGACCACCAAGAGCGTATACCTGCCGACAGGCCGCTGGATTGACTTCTGGTCCGGAAACTCAGTCCAAGGCCCTGTCACCGTCACCGACGATGTTGCGCTCGACACGATCCCGGTGTACGCCCGGCCCGGAGCGATCGTGCCTCTCAACCTCAACGCCGACTACCAGCTCGGCGGGTCGATCGGCAACGACATCAACAACTATACGAACCTCGTATTCAGAATCTTCCCGGACGGGGCGTCGTCGTACAGCTACTACGACGACGCGAACAGCACGCACCGAACCATCTCGGTGTCGGAGAACGCGACCACCCACGACGTCACGGTGACCGCTCCGCCGCTCACCACCGCCAGCACGCTCGAAGTTGTCGGTCCCCGCCCGGATTCGGTCACCAACGACGCCGCGGCCATGATCGAATACGCGACAATGGCGTCGCTGAAACTCGCTGCGACCGGGTGGTACTACAACCCGGTCGAGAAGACCACATTCGTCAAGCTCGCCAGTGCGACCGCCGATCGCTCCGTCGTGCTCACAGCCCACTCAGGTCCGGTACGTGCCGAGTTCGACTCCGGCAGCGATTACCTGATCGTCGAATTCCTCGACGACGACCTGGTGCACTTCGAACTCTCAGCCGATCAAAGCCCGGGAATCGACGAACCGATCTTCACAACGTCGCAGATCGACAAGACCGACTACGCCGGACCGACAAGCTTCACGCAAGTCGGGAACGTTCTCAGCACCACCGACATGCGGGTCGTGGTCAACACCACGACCCTTTGTGCCGATGTCTACGACACGACACGGACCCCGGACCTGCTGCTACAGACGTCGTGTCCGAGAAACCTGTCAGCAGATTGGAAGGGGCTCTCGTTCACCAAAGCAAGCATGGCCAACGCGTACGGTCTCGGTGCGCAATTCTTCACAGGCGCCACCGCCGACGGTGACCTGGTCGGGCGAACACGCACCCCAGGTAACACACAGGGCAACGCCATGATCTACGACAGCGTTAACGGTCCGGTCGGCAACGTCCAGATCCCAGTACTCTTCGCGGTTGGTGACAACAACAAGAACTACGGTCTGTTGGTTGATCAGCCCTACAAGCAGCAGTGGGATCTGACCCAGGATCCTTGGACCATGGACACATGGGGCGACCAGATCCGCTGGTACGTGATGACCGGACCGGACCTTCCCGATCTGCGCGAGGACTACCTTGAACTCACCGGGCACCCCCCGGTTCCTCCCAAGAAAGCCCTCGGGTTGTGGGTGTCAGAATTCGGCTACGACAACTGGGCCGAAATAGACGGCATCCTCGCAGGCCTGCAGACCTCCAAGTTCCCCGTCGACGGTTTCATGTTGGATCTCAACTGGTTCGGTGGGGTCACCGCCGGCTCGGACAACACCCAGATGGGTACTCTCACTTGGGACACCAACGCATTTCCGGCACCGACCACAAAGATCGCCGCCTACGACACGAACGACGGTGTCGGCGTGATGACGATCGAGGAGTCATATGTCGGCAAGGGCCTAGCCGAGCACACCGACCTTGAGACTCGCGGGTACCTCGCGCGTAGCGGCTGCTCAGCTTGCCCGCCGGCGTATCTGGTGGCGAACGACTGGTGGGGCCGAGGTGGGATGATCGACTGGACCCAGCCGGCCGCCGGAGACTACTGGCATGACCTGAAACGCCAACCCTTGATCGATGCCGGTGTCATCGGCCACTGGCTCGATGTGGGCGAACCTGAAATGTTCGACGCCGCCGACTGGACCTCAGGGGTGCTGCCTGGTGAACACGCCCATGCTGGCTATCACAACCTGTACAACCTGGAGTGGGCCGACAGCGTCGCCACCGGATACGCCGACAACAACGAGACGCAACGCCCATTCGTTCTTGCAAGATCGGGCGCCGCCGGAATCCAGCGTGACGGCGTCGCGATGTGGTCAGGAGATATCGGGTCGACGTTGGAGGCACTGGCTGATCAACAAAACGTTCAGATGCACATGGCCATGTCGGGAATCGACTACTTCGGGTCAGATGTAGGCGGTTTCCGTCGCGAAATGCTCAACTCGGACCTCAACGAGCTGTACACACAATGGTTCAGCAACAGCGCATGGTTCGATGTTCCGCTACGACCCCATACCGAGAATCTGGCCAACACCGCCAACACCGCCCCGAACCTGATCGGCGACTTCAACAGCAACCTCGCCAACCTCAGACAACGCTATGAGCTGACGCCCTATTACTACTCGCTCGCTCACCGCGCGAA
>JAJRXJ010000118.1 GCA_024276355.1 Actinomycetes bacterium
ACCATCGTTGCCACCGCCACGAAAGCCCTTCAGGACCAGCTGGCCAAGAAGGATCTGCCGTTTCTTGCTTCCCACCACGATTCCGGTTTTTCGTTCGCCGTGTTGAAGGGCCGTTCGAATTACCTGTGCCTTCAGCGGCTGGCCGAGGCCGACCCTGAGAACCGGCTCGAGATCGCCGATGACGCGGCCAGTCTCGACATGGCAGCCGTTGAACGTCTGCGCGAGTTCGCCGCGACGTCCCACACCGGCGATCGGGCCGAGTTGGCCGAGATCGACGACCAGACATGGCGGCTGGTCAGCGTCGGGCGGGACGAATGCCCGGGCGCGTTGAGGTGTCCCTCGGGTGACAGTTGTCTCGCTGAACGTGCCCGCCGTCGCGCCGCCGAGGCCGACGTGTTGGTGGTCAACCTTCACTTGTATGCGATCGCCGCGATGATTGAGGGGGTGTTGCCCGAACACGAAGTGGTGATCATCGACGAGGCTCACCAGCTTGAGGACATCGTGGCCGAGGCGGCCGGCTGCGCCGTGTCGGGTGGCCGGCTCTCGGCACTGGCCCGCACCGCCTCGGGCGTGATCACCGACCGGGATTCGACCGGAGACGTGGAAGACATCGCCAAGACGCTGTCGAGTGCCCTCAAGCCTCTGGTGGGCAACCGCCTGCCCGACGGGCCCGACGACGACCTGGGGCACATCGTCGAGTTGGCCAGAGGACGGGTCGAGAAGTTGATGCAGGCGCTCCGGGCCGTGCCGGATGATGCCCCCACCGAGGTGGCCGCCCGCACCATCCGGGCCCGGCAGAGCGCCACCAGCCTGATCGACGATCTCGACACCGTGCGCTGGCCAACTGATGACGACGTGATCTGGGTCGACGGACCGACCAACAATCCCAGTCTGCGCTCAACGCCGATCGCTGTCGACGAACTTATGAACGAAAGGATCTGGTCGCATCGCGCCGGAATCCTTACTTCGGCCACGCTTCCCAGGTCGGTGTCGGAGCGGGTGGGAATGCCCGAGGGCACCACCGGTGGTGATGTCGGGAGCCCCTTCAACTACGCCGACAATGCGCTTCTCTACTGTCCAACCGATCTGCCCGATCCCCGCAGTGGCGACAGCCGTCAGGCCAAGATCAACGAGATCGAGATGCTGATGTCGGCGGCCGGCGGCCGCACCCTGGCACTGTTCACGAGTTGGGCGGCGATGAACGAGGCTGCCGACTACCTTCAGCCCCGCATGCCCTGGGACATCATCGTTCAGGGCCAAGGGTCGAAGGCCCAGCTGTTGGAGAGGTTCATCGACGAGCCCGGGACATCGCTTTTCGCGACGATTTCGTTCTGGCAGGGAGTCGACGCGCCGGGATCGACGTGCACCCTTGTGGTGATCGATCGTCTCCCGTTTCCGAGACCCGATGACCCGGTGTTGCAGGCACGCCGTGAACGAGCCGGCGGTGCGGCATTTCGGGTCATTGATCTGCCCAAGGCGGCCACGATGCTGGCCCAGGGTGCCGGGCGGTTGATTCGGTCCACGCGCGATCGCGGTGTGGTGGCCGTGCTCGACCCAAGGCTGGCCACTGCCCGCAGCTATCGATGGGAACTCATCAACTCGCTCTCACCGATGAGGCGCACGCGAGAGAGGTCCGAGGCCGAGGCGTTCCTGCGTGAGCTCAGAGAAGGAGACTCACCACCGGAAACCGGCTCAGTAGGCCCGACCTCCACCCTCAATCACTGACATTCTGCGGAGATCTGCCGATGGAAGGCACTGTGAGTGAGTGGACTTGGCTCGACGTTGCCATCGTGGGTGCACCGGACTTGACGGTCGCGGCCTCGCTCGGGCTGGTCGCGGTCGCAATCGGGCTCGCACTGGTCATCACAACTTTGCGTCGAAGGCGGCTCGCTCGCGGCGCCGACACCGTCGACCTCGACAGTCCCACCGCAATCCTTGAGGAGATGCGCAAGCGCCTCGAGGACCTGCCCACATTGCCCCAGTTCGCCGCCAGACGAGCCAGCGACCTGCCGCTGCCCAATCCTTTCAGCGAACCCAATCCGATACCCCGGGCCATCGTGGATCCAACTCCGCCTCCCGCGCCTCTGCCGACGAGACGCTCGGCACCTCCCCTGCCCACTGATGCCGAGGATCCGATCACCGGAGAGGTCGACGAAATGGCCTACCGAAACTGGCTCAAGGAGTGG
>JAJRXJ010000119.1 GCA_024276355.1 Actinomycetes bacterium
CGACAATGTCGCCGGTGGTGGCGAACGACGCGCCACCGTAGGCATCGCCTGAACCGTTCAGGTAGGAACCACCATGTATCCAGAACAACACCGGACGCGCCGCCGAGTCGGCGGCCGGGGTGAACACGTTGAGAAACAGGCAGTCTTCGGAGATCGTGAGATCGCGCTTGGGTAGCACCGACTCTTCAGGACGTGGCGGCTGAGGGGCCGAGGCGCCGAAACGGGTGGCGTCGAACACGCCCTCCCAGGGTTCAACCGGTATCGGCGGGCGGAACCGATTCTCTCCGGCTGTCGTTTGGCCGTAGCGAATGCCGAGGAATTGCAGGGCCCCGCCTTTTTCACGGCCCCGAACCCGGCCGAGTGGGGTGTAGATGGTGGTCATGGTCGCCGAAACTAATGCAGGTTCGGGTGTAGCCGTGAATGCCGTGCTCACAGTCGGTTCACGAAATGCTCATGTGGGCGTCTCATCATTGGCAACATGAAGCAGGTGAGGTGGTTGATCATGACGGCACGAGTCGTGTTGGTGACCCAGGTGGTCGTCGCGATGGCCGTGATCGCAGGGGCGTGCAGCGTTTCGGAAGGGAACTCCCCGAATGGCGGCACCATCTTGCCTTCCGGGGCGACGACCATGAGTGTCTCGCCCGTCACCAGTTTGCCACCAACCATGGATTCAGTGGACCGAGTTGCCCTGCCCGCCGAGTTGCCTCCTGATTTCGCGGTGATGCTCGCGGCGCCGGTCAGCGGCACCACCTACCACCTCGCCATCAACGAACCCTGCGCTTCGGACACAAACGATGGTCTTTCGGTGTCCTGCCACGACGGGCACGGCCCATGGCGGACCCTGTCGGCGTTGGCATCGCTGCCCGGTCTGTCGGCCGGCGACGCGGTGGTGCTGTCCGATGGCGTCTACCCGGTTGACATCATCCACGACGGGGTTCGCATCCGGGAGTCGATCTCCGGAACCGCCGAGGCTCCGATTCGGTTCATGGCCGACGAGGGTGCCGATGTGATTCTCGACGGAGGGTTCAGGGCCGAGGCCTGGCTGGCGTCATTCGGTGATCGCTCGGCGGCTGTGTCCGAATGGACCCGCACCTACCACAACACCCATGTGCTGGCGATCGACGCCGACCATGTGATTGTGGACGGCCTCACCATCACCGGCTGTGCCTATTCGTGCGTGCAGTGGCGGGGAACAAACTCGATCCTTGTCGACTCGACCATCGATGGCGGGGTGGAGGACGGAATCAAGACCACCTACCTCGGGACGGAGGAATCGCCGTCGAGCCACAACCTGGTGCTGCGAAACAACTTCACCGGATTCGGTGATCAGGCAATTGACGCGTGGGGAACCAGCGACTTCTGGGTGGTCGGCAACCACATACACGACAGCAACCCGGCCATCAACACCGAGGGCCGACCCGGCACACCCGTGTGGACCAAGGGTGGTTCGCGCGATGTGTGGTACATCGAGAATGTCTTCGAGGACCTGCAGGTGAGATCGCACGCACTCGATCTGGGTGGGTGCTGCTGGCACAACTGGAGCGGACATGATTCCGACGGGAATCTTCTGCCCGTGGCCTCGCGGGTGCACGCTGTTCGCAATGAACTGTCGCGGATAGTCACCACTGCCGGCCGGCCGTGGGACGGGGCCATCGGGGTTGAGGGATGCCGAGATTGTGAGGTGCGCGAAAACGTGATGTCCGAGGTCACCTCGGCGATCGGGGTTCACGACACCCGCGACGGCACGAATCGGATGCCGACGACCGGACTGGTCGTGACAGGCAACCTGGTGGACGGCCATGCCGTGGAGGTGGGCGATTAGCCGGTGGTGATCACACAGTCGGAGATCCGGACGCCGCCGGCGCCAGGCAACTGTCGCGTATGAACCGAATCGGTCAGTTGATCCCGGGATCAACGATGGTGACGGAGCCGTCCGACTTGTTCGGTACCCAGATCAGTCCACCGGCGGAGAGAGGGGTGTTCGGCCCTTGTTCGGCCAGGACTGCTCCCAGCACGGTCCTTGTGGAGATGTCGATCACCGAAACCTTGTTGGAGGTCGTGTTGGGAAGCCAGATGAAGCCATCGGATTCAATGGGCGTGCCGGGTCCGTAGCCCACGGTGATCGTGTCGATGATCTCTCTGCTTGCCGGGTCGATTACCGCCACGGATCCGAATTCAAGCTTTGGCGAGTCGTTGTCTACCGGCAACCAGATCAGGCCGTTCGATGCCAGTGGTGTCTGGGGTGGACCACTGAGTTCGATGGTGTCGATCAAGGTCAAGTCGGCAGGGTCGATCACGCTGATGGTGTTCGTCCCCCAGGAGGATTCCCAGATGAGACCATCGACGAACACGGGCCTGTTCGGCGATTCGCCCACGGCTATGGTCGCAACCACTTTGTTCGTCTTGGTGTCGATGACGGACACGGTGTCGACCCTCGAGTTGGGCACCCACAGGAAACCGGCGGCGAAGAGCGGTGTTGACGGACCGTAGCCGGCTTCGATTGTGTCGACCACGGTGCGGGTGGAGGGGTCGATGACGGACACGGTGCCGTCGTTGTTGTTGGCCACCCACATGAGATCGTCGGCTGCGACAGGTTCGCCGGGACCGCTGCCAACATCGATTGTGTCGACCACGGTGCGGGTGGAGGGGTCGATCACCGAAACGGTGCCATCGCGGTTGTTGGCCACCCAGATGAGACCGCTCAGCGACAACGGTGTGGTCGGCGACGCACCAACATCGATCGTGTCGACCACGGTCAACGATTCGGGGTCGATGACCGACACCACGTTGGAGTCCGAAGCCGACACCCAAATCAATCCTTCGCCGAGGACCGGCCGCTGCGGGAAGTCGCCCACGGGCATGCGCTCGAAAACGATCGGTGAGATCGATGGGGCTTCAGTGGGTTTCGGCGCGGTGGCAGGTGGAGTAGATGTGGTGGTAGGCGCCGCCGGGCTGATGGTGGTGGACTCGCTGCCGGCTGGGGACGCGTTGCCGTTGCTCGACCCGCTACCGCATGAGGACAGCAGGACACCGAGGGTCACCACGGTCGCCATGAGCTGCCGATATCGATGATCCATTGCACTACATTCACATGCAGGCCGAACACTTGCCAACATGAATGGATCAACTGAGCAACCGGGGTGGTGGCTTGATCGGTCGAGGTTGCCGAAGGTGGGGATGGTGGCTAGCTGGTGGCGATCAGGAAGTCGGAGATCTGGATGTCGTCGGCCCCGTAGTCGGCGAAGTTGTCGTCCATGCGTCCCTTGATGAACTCGCGCCAGGTGAACGGCCGGTAGTGGGGCCGATCGTCGACCAGTTCGGCAATGGGTTCGACGACGGTGTCGGACGAGGGGTTGAAGAACAGCGGAATGCTGTATCGGTCGGTGGTGGTCATGGGCGTGACCCGATGGACGGCGGCGCGGTAGCAGTCGTTGGTCCAGACCTGCATCACGTCGCCGAGGTTGATCACGATGGTTCCCGGTCGGGGAGGAACGTCGATCCATTCACCCGACCGGTCGAGTGCCTGCAGCCCGCCGGTGTCGTCCTGAATCAGAAGTGTGAGCACCCCCGGGTCGGTGTGATGTCCCAGGGCGACCGGGCCGAGATCCTCGAGCCCTGACCTTTGATCGGCGGGCACGGGATCGCCGATCGTGTAGTGATTGAGCCGGATGGTGCTGGTGTCTCTGTGGCCGGCGTGGGCATCGGCGACACCGGTCGCGAGGCTGAGTGCCGAGTGGACCAGGCTGACGGTGCGAACCGCCAACTCGGCCATTCGATCGAAGAACTCGCTGAGGTCGGCGCGAAAGCCGGGTAGGTCGGGCCAGCGGTTGAGTTCGCTGCGGCTGCATCGCGGGTCGATGAAGTCGAACACCTCCTTGTGGTCGCGCACCCGTTTGGTGAGCTCGCGATCGAAGTAGCCGAGGTGGTTGTCGGCGTCGCGGCGAATCGGCTCGGTCACGCCCGGGCCCGCGGTGAAGAAGCGGCGGGCCTGGACCCATGTTCGTTGGATCATCTCGTCGAGTCCGTGGCCCTCGAGCAGAAAGAATCCGTGGTCACGGCAGGCGCGGTCGAGAGCCTCGACGGAGATGGCGGATGGGCTGGAGATGTCGACGACCGGAACTGAGTCCATGGGAGCCGAAGCTACGCGATCGTCACCGACAAGCGGAAGTCTCGGCCGAAGTGCAACCGTGGGTCGATGGTGAACGACGATCAGGTCGGAGCCATCACCGACCGGCGGCAATCTGCGACCACGGTGTCGGGTTTGCGGAACACCAGGCCGGTCGGGACGGGAGGTGTGGCGGTGGTCGGCGTCAATCCGGGGCATTCGGAGAGCACGGCGGTGATCGCCGCGATCGTCTCCAGGCGAGCGAGGTGCATGCCCACGCAAGCGTGGGGGCCGTGAACGAAACTCAGATGTGAGCCGGCGTTGGGCCGGTGAATGTCGAACCTGTCGGGGTCGGGGAACACTTGGGGGTCTCGATTGGCTGCGGCGAGGGACACGGAAATGTGGTCGCGCTCGGCGAGGCTGACCCCGGCGAGGTTGACCGGCATGGTCGTGTAACGGTCGACCAGGGTGGCCGCTGGTTCCATCCGCAACGACTCCTCGACGGCGGCCGGCACCAACCCGGGATCGGCGATCAACTCCCGCAGGCTCGACGGGTTGCGAAGAAGGTGGAAGAAGGCGTTGGCGATCATCCCCTCCGAGGTTTCGACGGCCCCGAACAACATGATCGCCGTGTTCGATCGCAGCTCCTCGTCGGAGAGATTGCCGGTGTTGTGGATTTGATTCATCAGAGTGCCGTCGACTCGGCTCGTGCGGTCGACTGCCTCGGACAGCGCCGCGAAGGCATCGAGGGACGACCGGGTGACCGCACCGCCGGAACTCACGGATTCGACCCCGGCCACGATCAGGCGATACCAGGAACGCAGCTCTCCCGGGTCGACTCCCTCGAGGCCGAGGGCCTGGGAGATGGTGGCGACCGCGAGGGGCTCGGCGATCGCAGAGCGCAGGTCGGCCGGGCCATCGGGGAGGTCGGCCGCCAGGGCTCGTGCTGTGGACACGATCTGCTCACCGTGGTGGTTGACGGAGGGCCGCCGGCGAAAGGGCGTGGCGAAGGGGGTGCGGTGTCGTTGATGGTCGGATCCGTCGAGGGAGAGCATGCTCGGCCCGACTACCTGGGCGGTGGAGAATCTGGGATCGTCGACCGTGAATGTCCGGTCGTCGAGAAGGACCTCGATGGCCAGCTCGCGGGTGGTGACCACCCACGCGTCGAGGTCATCCACCCATACGAGGGGCCCGTGGTCGCGGAGCGAATGCAGGACCGGGTGGATGTTGCCGCGCAGTGCTTCCAGCGACGGGCTCGGGAACTCCCGGTCGTTGTTGGTCATCTGGGCATCGTAGAGACTCCCGGATCGGGTGTTGGGATCAACTGGCGAGCGATCGACGGGCACCAAGTTCGGCGCGGTCGGCGGCCCGTACGCCGGCGTTGTAACCCGACCCGTCGATTCTGGCTCGGGAACGCAGCGAGCTGAGATGGGGGAACGCAGCATCGACGAAGCTGTCGACCTCGGCGGCCCGCGATGCCAGCACCGGAAGGAGTTGATCGCGTTCGGATTGGGTCATGGTGGCTTCAGTGGCCGCAGAATCGCCGGCCCGGGAGAGACGCTCGCCGATTCGGCCGGAAAATCCGACGAGAAACGACCGGCGGAAGGTTCGGGTGGAGTTTCCGCCCCATCCGTCGGTCTGGCTTCCGTGGGCCTGCATGGCATGCGTGGCCTGAACGAGCAGCGAGGTGTAGATCAATTCCACGGCTTCGATGTCGAGGCTGAAACCGGTGACAGAGGCCAGACCGACTCCGGTGTGGAGAATGGCCCGACACCGGTTGGCCCGGGCCACTTCGGCCAACAGTGCGAACTTCTCGCGTTCGTATGGCCGCTCCACCGCGAGCCGCACCATTGTCGGCGACTCACCCGAAGCCGAGTCGTCTTGCAGTGATTCGAGGAGGTGATGGAGGGAGTGGGCGGATATGAGAGTCTGGGCCTTGGCGGTGAAGGCTTCGGCCTCGGCTTCGTATTCCGTGGCTTCGGCCTTGGCCAGAAGCGCCCTGACCTTTCTGAGTATGTCGGGGTCGGTGGGCGGGTGATCGGCCGAATCAGCGGCGGCGATGTTTCCGGAGATGGATCTCTTTCGGGCAGCTCCCGCGACGCCGGTGCCCGGTGGATCACAGAGCTGTCGTAGATCGGGAAACCAGGTGAGTTCTTCGTGGAGTCGCCTGGCGTCGCTCATCACCGAGTCGGCGTTGCCGGCATTGACAAGGTCGCTCAGTGGTGAGGCTGACTTGATGTCGGCCGGCATCGAGTTGAGTTGCTGCTGCCATTTGGGGGCCAGGCGATCGTGGTAGCCCCCGGCGAGGTGCTCAGCGAGGATCAACCGGGCGGCCATCGAAGCCAGGCGACCCGACCGCCTGAACGCGACTGCGGCCAACACATCGGCGGGCATCCAGCCCCGACTCCAGAGAGAACTGAGCCGGGCCATTATCTGCTGTTCGAGTTCGAACAGATCGCGTGATGGTTGCTGTCGGAGGCGCGGGTCGAATGTCATATGGGCATGTTGTCGCGGGGGTGTGACAGCGGGGTGATGTCACCGTCGGAGACGGCGCCTGATCAGCCCTATCGACCCGGCCAGCAGTCCTGCGCCCACAACGGGAGTGGCCCTGGTGATCACCTTCACCTTGCGGAACCTCTTGAGCATCTGCTCGCGGTCGTTGACGTGTGGGAACGGGTTGTCGGGCTGCAGCACGCCGAGAAAGTCACACAGCGGACCCCAGCCGTCGCTGGCCCGGAACACCAGCAGACGGTCGGCGGGAACGGTGGCGATCACCTCTTCGGTCCAAGAGCTGAATCGGTCGATGGCGAACTCGCGGTCCTCGAAACGCCCTTCGAACAGCCCGTCCCAAATCAGGTGATCGGCCATGTCGGACCACTGCCCGGCCTTCGGGACCACCCGGCGAAGCCATCCGGGTGTGAGTGTGGATCCCCGGTAGATGGTGGCGAGAGTGGAGTCGTACCAGCGGTCGGGGTCGCGCACGGTGTGGACGATCTTGGCTTCGGGAAAGGCCTCCATCAGTTCCCGGTAGGCGATGCTGGCCGGGAAGTCGACCACCGAGTTGTAGTTCTCGAACAGGCGGTACCAGTCGACGGGCTTGCCATCGGCGTGATCGTTCCAGATGGCCACATGTGACGGCGTCTTGAGGACTTCCTCCATGTGGTAGCAGGGCCCCATGCCGATTTCCTCGAGCGCGTGCTTGAGCGAGAGTGTTCCGGTGCGCCCGAACCCAGATCCGATCACCTTCATGGGCCGACCCTAGTGTGAGGTGGGGGGACGGGCGTGGTCGTCGATCCACTTCTGGGTGGCCTCACCGTCGGTGGGATCGATACCGTTCTCGAGAAGCTCACGGATCAGGGCCGAACCCGGGCTGGCCATGTCGGGGTAGTCGAGGTTGCGTTGCATCTCCCTGGCGGATGGATCGATGGCGGCCAGGTTGGCGTCGAGAGCGTGGTCGGTAAGGCCTCGGACCTCGGCCGCGTATCTGATCCACTCGTTGAGCACCACCGGCAGGTTCGAATGCCACTCCCGGTCGGCGATCACCTTGGCCGGTATCCAGATTCCGAGAAATGTCTTGACGCGGGTCGGGCTCCACAGAAGCGGATCTCCGTCGCAGTAGCCGGCGAAGTCGCAGATCGTGTCGGCGATGTCTTCTACGTCGGGGAGGCTGGATGCTCCTGGTCGGGACAGGAACGCCGCGATGATCGCGGGTTTGTCAGCCTCGATATCGAGGTGTCGCATCAGTGAGGCGCCGCCGGGTGGGAGCAGCGAGAACCGTTGCTCGATGAGCGCCCGGAGATCGGGGTCGTGATCGTCGGGGTCGGGCTCGCCCAGGAACTCGGCGGTCTCATCGGCCATCGCCAAGGCGGCCTCGACGGTCGCGCGGGCATCGGCCGGGTCGATCTCGGTGACGATCATGTCGGCTTCGCCGGCGGCGAACTTCTCGAGCCGTTTGGTGGTGGGGCCATGGGTGAAACCGTGGGCGACCAGGCCCCCGATCGAGTCGATCGTGGTGCCGACGCCGACAGTGCGGCCGTCTCGAGTGCAGTCGAGGTGGATGGAGCAGCCCTCGTTCCAGATGTCGGTGAGCATCATCACCCGGGTGGGTTCGACCCGGCCGAGGCCCTCGACCCACGACGGCACGTCGACACCGGTGCTGATCAGCTTGTCGGCCAACCTTGCGGCGTCCTGCCGGATTGGAGCCGGGCCGTAGATCGCCATGGCCGAAGCGAGCACGGCCGCGGCCTCGCCGCCTTCGAGTCGGGCGTCGCGGAGCACCGACTTGGGTGAGACTGCGGATCCTGGAGGCAGGCCACGGGGGCGGAACACCGACTGGATGGCCGACGCCCATTGGTCGGCATCGTCGATGTCGATGCGGCTGTGGGCCATGTGGCGGGCGTCGCGGAGCAGCAATTGGGATTGTGACGGCGGCTCACGCGACTTCGTGGTGGGGGCCCCGGGGCGGGTTCCCTTGGGTGTTGTTCGGCCGCCGCCGCGTCTCTTCTTGGCCATGATCGGAGGCTATTGGCCGGTCGTTGCCGTAGGCACGGGTGGGATCATACCCACCAGGGGTAGCCACAGTTCGGTGGCGTCGGCCATGAGGTCGGCCACGGGGATCGGCTTGCCGGTGAGCCCGGTTTCGGCGGCTCGTGAGTTGGCCGCCTCGGCGGTGTGAAACAGGTTGACCGTGGGGCACCAGTTGTCCGAGACCGGGCCGTCGGCGAACCCGTCGGCAATGAACACCACGGCCGATGATTGGGTGGTTCCGTCGGGTGTGAAATCGAGAGTGACCGGGTCGCAGGTATCGGGCACGGTGGTTGTGAAGCGGCCGCCACGGCCGATGGCACCGATGATGCCGATGGCGTCGAGTGCGCACCAAGTCCACCGGGTGGTGTCGCCGATGGTGATCTCGTGTTGGGTGGGCACGATGGTGAGGCCGGCGATACCGACGATGTGGCCGTGCTCATCGCGTCGGAGCATTCCCCGATCCTCGATCTCGCGGAGTCGCTTGCTGGTGTCGTCGGCCCCCAGGCCGCTTCGAGTGGAGATTTCAGTCTCGGAAGCCGGCCCGTCGGATTCGAACAGGAGAGAGAACGCCGCTGCCTGCACCAGTCGGTGGTCGCCAACGAGATCGTCGATCGGAAGCTCACAACCCATTGTTGATCAGAGATCGAGGCCGATGGCAGCGATTGGCTTGGCCATGGACATGTTGGGGGGACCGGCCATGAGCGGGCCGAACGCCTGCATGGCGGCCTTCATCGCCTCGCTCTGCCCGTGGTGTTGCATGGCGGCCTCGTCGCTCATGAGGGCGAAGAACCAGAACTGGTCGCCTTCGCCGCGGTGATACGAGTAGACCTCGACACCGGGTTCGGAGGCGGCTGCCTCCACCATGGAGGTCAGCACCGATTCCATCTCGTCGGCCTTCCCGGGTTGGCATTCGATCGAACCGATCATTGTCACCTTGGCCATGTTGGATCCTGTTCAGCTTGGGTCGCGAGGCCGAATGCTAGACCGGATGGGGGAAGTATCAAGCGAAAACGATAGTCGGGTGTCCGGCCCCGTCCCGGCACGACGTTACGCCACAGCTTCCTTCTTGAGTCCGAGTCCGGGGATGAGGATCTCGCGGTCGTCGTTGTCGAACGCCGCGTACTGGAGCCAGCCCGGTGCTGCGATGTCGAGCACCTCAATGAACGTCCGGACCGCGGTGATGGCAACGTCGGCGTAGTCGACCGGCGCCGCCCACTCCCGATAGTGGTTGGGGGAGCCGTCGGGGTCTGCGGTCGGGGGCACGCCCGGACCCGACGTGGGGTCGTTCCATCCGAACGATCGGAGGATCAGCAGGTCTTCGTCAGAGTGGCGATGGGCGCTGTCCAGAAAGGCGTTGCTGACCGTCTCGGCACGCATGCCGAACGATCCTTGGGCGGAAAACTGAACGTATCGATTGTCGGTCTTTGAGCTGATGATCAGGTACTGATCCTCTTCCATGACCGAGAGGGCCTCGGCCAGATGCTCGGCGAATGGGCACCAGTCCTTCGATGGTTGCCGGTGTTGGCTGTCGACGATGTGGTTGGGCACGGCCGGGCTCCTCTGCGGGCGACGATGGGGAATCTCGTGCCTACTGTGTCGGGCTCGGGCGTGACACTTGGTGGCCCGGGGCCTGGTCAAAGGGTCGGACCGAGGCGCCGGCGGAGCATGAGGGTGGCTTCCTCGGAGGGGCCTCCGACATCTGCGAGCAACGTCTCGCATGTGGCCATGGCCCTGCGAGCCGCGGCTAGGTCGCCGGCGGCCCGGTGGGCAGCTATCAATGCTCGATGTGCGGGCTCCGACCATGGTTCTGTTTCGACGACGGCTGAGATCACGGCGGTCGCTTCTCTTGGCCTTCCCGAAATGATCAGGAGTTCTGCGCAACGTACGGCGGCGGTCACATATCTGGACCGCAAGTGGTCGCGGGCGATGAGTATCCAGTCGTCGTAGCACTCGGTGAACAAGTCACCTCGGTAGAGCCGCATTGATTCGAGCAGGGGCTTGATGGCCTGTGAAGGGGTCCCCGCCGCTTCGATGCGCTCGGCGGTGGAGGTGGCACTCTCGAAGCCGGTGATGTCGAGAGTGAATGAGCCGGTCATGTTGAATTGCAACCAGGGACCGGTCGAGCGGATGTAGAAGGGGGCGTCGCCGGGTCCTCGTGTGGGTTCAAGAACCGAGTTGAGACGATTCAACGTGGATCGAAGGTTTCGACGTCCCACCGACGGCCCGACTTCGGGCCAGAGCGCCGCGATGATCTGTTCGCGGGTCACACGTCGCTTTAGTATCAGGAAGGCCAACAGGCTTCGCACGTGGTGGCGTCTCCACTCCGGAGTGTCGACGACCCGGCCGCCCAAGCGGAGCTCGGTGGAACCGAGAAGTTTCAGTTCGATGGGCTGGGTTGGCTCGACCGGAATCGAAGTCACGATACTTTTTGCCCCGGCCGAGACGAGTTCGTTTGGGTGCTCGGCGGCTGTCCGGAAGGCTGTGCGGCCCTGCTCACCGAGCATCTCCACCAGGTCCGCAACCAGGGTTTCTGCCTGCGGGTGTTGCGTCGCCCAAGCGGCGGCCAGGAATTCGGCGGTGCGTCGAAGGCCGAGGGCCGGCAGCATCTGCTGCGCCTCGTCGGGTAGCGGGCACGATTTGAGCAGGGCCGAGTCGTCACGTTCCATGAGGGCCACGAGGGCTTGGTTGAGGCGAAGGTCGCGTCTGAACAACGGACCGAGCTGAAGGCCGTCGAAGTGATGGCGGACCTCCGGAACCAACGAGTAGGCGAGCCCGAGGGTCATGACGTAATAGGGCTGCGATGGTCCATCAACGGGATGACGAGCAATCATCGCTCTCAGCAATGCGGCGGCGCGATCAGTCTCGCCCCGTTCGAGCGCCACTGTGACCTCCGGTATGACGTCGCTGCCGTCGCCCATGAGGGCGGAAGCCTCACCGCGCCCTTCGCGTACGAGATTGAGGTAGTGGTCCATTCGAGCAGAATCCCCGGTCACGGCAGCCACGAAGGTCATCCACACCGCGTGGAGAAACCGATCGCGCAGGCCCAATGGCTCGGCTGGCGGTTGGCGGAGGATCGATCCCAGTTGACCTGCTCGACACCTGGCCGAAAGTGAGGCGACCGCAATACCCGGAAGGTGGACATCTGTCCCAAGAAGTTCATCGGCGACATCTACTGCCATCTCACCTCGACCGTTGAGAGCGTTGAACCGGAGCCACAGGGCAACTCCCCGTGCACCGGTGGCCGAGGTGTCGTCGGCAAGTTCTCGGATGTGGGTCTCGACTTCATCGAGGCGTCCGGTTGCAGTGGCTAGGACAGCGAGCGCCAGTTGGCGTTGGTGTTCCGCCTCCCCGACCCCGGAGTCGGCCAGCTCGATCAATCTCTTGTAGGTGTCGGTGAGACCGGCCGAGTCGCGGCGAACGTGAAGAGGGTAGGTGAGCGCGCTCAAAGCCCCGGCCTCACCCCGAGGATCCTCAGCTGCCCGGTAGAGGGCCGCGGATCCGTTGAGAAGCGCTCGACATTCGTTGCCGGCAGGATCATCGAGGCGACGGGCCAGGCCCCGAAGCAGCAGACCGGGGGCACGCTGGGTCGCATCGTCGGGCAGTCGCTCCGCCCAGTCGCGCAATGTGGGAGCGCTGGGTGTTCGCAGAGGGCCGAGCGCCGCCGTGAGTGATTCATCGGCGATCGACATCGATTTGGCATCACTGAACGTCGAGGGTGATCGGAGACACAACTCGACGGCGTCGTGAAACCGTCCATCGTCGAGGAGGTATTGCACGCATTGCATCCGCAGAGTGGCGATTCCGGGCGCGTCGCCGACGAGATCGAACCAAAGATCATGGGCAACGAACAGGTCACCGCGACGATCAACGAGGGGGATTCGTTCGAGCAGCGATTCATTGTCGACCCCGGTCACCGCCTTCAGCATCGCCGCGTCGGCAGCTCCGGCGGCGACGAGTCCGTGGAGCAGCCGTGTCTCGTCTTCGTCGAGGCCGCTGAGGATTTCTTCGTCCACGAAGTCGACGGGTCTGCCCTGGCCGAGTGCCAGTGCGACCAGGGCTGCCCAGCCGGCAAGACCGGAAAAATCTTCGGTGTTGACTCCTGACGAGCGGGCCAACTCGCAGACCTGCTCTTCAGTGAGCCGAAGCTGGTCCTCGCCGATGGTCGCGCACTGTCCGGTGGCCGTCAGTCGGCTGAGTCGAATGGGAGGCAACGATCGTCCTGACACAACGAGGTGAGCGTTGGCCGGAAGTCGTTCGATCATTTCGTTGAGAAGAGTGGTGCAATCTGCGCCCGAGACTGAATCACCGATCAAATGGGCATCATCGAGCACCAGACAGATCTCATCGGGTGCAAGCGCGGCGAAGGCCTCGATCAGGGAGTCGACAAGACCCTCACCCAGATCGTCGGGATCCGAGCCGAGAGCCCTGGCGATGCCGGCCGCGAGGTTGAGGGGGCTGTGGTCGCCTGATTCGCAACCAAGCCAGTGATCCACCCCGATGGGTGCCAACCGGTTTTCGGCCATCATCTGGATCAGGGCGGTGGTCTTTCCGAAGCCCGGTCCGGCGGTGATCACGGTGACCTGCCGATCGAACCGCTCCCGCAGGCACTTCTGCACGTCCGGCCGCACGATCGGACGGCCACGTGCTTCCGGCGGCATGAGTCGAAATGGTCCTGACACGATTCAGCTGTCCCTGCAATCGTTGTCGGTCGGCGGGGGGATCGAGAGTAGTCGAATCGAGGATCCCGGAACGATTGAGGGACGCCGGTTGTGGCTTGATGTGACAATGGCCCATCCTCACGATCCCCACGGGGGAGCCTCCTCGGCAAGGGGGTATCGATCATTTGCGGTAATGATCAGTG
The DNA here is from genome assembly GCA_024276355.1 of Actinomycetes bacterium. Classification (GTDB taxonomy): domain Bacteria; phylum Actinomycetota; class Acidimicrobiia; order Acidimicrobiales; family Aldehydirespiratoraceae; genus SZUA-87. The sequence goes on from JAJRXJ010000119.1 coordinate 13,494, forward strand.
TCGTGATGTTGGTGCTGGCGGCGCCGGCGGCTGCACAGGGTTCGGTATCGGTTGGTGATACCGGTGCGGCCGTCGGAGATTTTCAGGGAACCGACGAGGCGTGTGGATTCGGCAACTACACCGATGACACCTACGTTGCCCGGCTCGGTAAGGATGACACGGGGGTGTTCGTCGATTTCACACAGGGGTCGACGGGCGACACGGGTCGCTTTCGCAGCGACGCGTCGGGAAACGTTTCGTTCACTTCCGCCGGCGACGAAGAATACGTGTCCATCGACATCGACGGTGATTCGTTGGTCGCGCTGTATCGCTACACCAGCGGTGACTGCACGCAGGAGTGGGTGGCCACCGTTGATCTTCCCCCCGGGTTCATCGACGCCCTGCTGGCGGGCAACGCGCCACCGCCGGAGAGCACGACACCATCCACCGAAGTAACGACGACGAACGCCGCCGATTCAGCGGAAGCCGACGAGACGGCAATTGAGGAAACCTCGACTGTCCCACCGAGTTCCGGTGGCTCCGATGATGCTGGAGGAGGTTTCGATTTCCTCGTCCTTGTTCTGTGGACTGGGATCGGGTCGGTTGTCGCGTTTCTCTTGTGGGGTGGCTGGAATCTGCTGGGGCCAAAGCGTCTATTCCGTGCCGATCGGGGAGACCCTGGAGTGATTGTCGACGACGACGAGACGATCGTTGATCCACCGCTTCAGCCAAGTGGTGTCGAGAAAGACGACTGCGAGCCGGAGCGCGAGGCGTTCATGCTGGCGAAGGAAGCCAGAGACGATGCTTTGACGTCCGCCGAGGACGCCGATGCGGAGTTGGCCCGGGCCAGGGATGATCTCGGTCGGGTTGAGGCAGCCACGGAGAACCCGTTCGGTGGAAGCCCGCCAACGCTCGAGGTCGACGCCACCGCGTCGGATTCGGAACAGGCCCGCCAGCGGAGGGTTCACGAGTTGGATGTGGCCGAGTGGCGGAAGCTCGAGGATGAGGCCAGCAACGCGAGAGCACAGGTTGAGGGAGCCGAGGCCAGGCTGAATGGGGCCCGCGCAAACAGTGCTGAGGCATGGCAGGACTTTCAGCGGATGAGAGTCCGGCTCGAGTCGGCCCGTGTCGCCCTCGCCGACTGTGAGGGCTCGGCGCCCTCCGGTGACGACGCTGATGGGGGCGCAGCCACCGGGGGTGGTTCCCCTGGAGTTGGTGCCCCGGGAATCGTGACGCAGACGCCGGACACCGACCCACCCGACGAGAAACCCGACTGTGTCGACAACGAGGAAAGGGACGGCAAGATCGTTTCATCGACCGATTTCCGAGTCCTCGGAGGCCCGATCACCGTCAACGTCGGGACTGTCGCGTGGGAGCGCGCCGGCAAGACCTTCACGGCGGACGCCTTCGCCGAATTGGACACGGAGACGGTTGAGGAGCTCTCCGCCGGGATTGAGCAGGGCAGAAGAAGCGTTCGTATCTCGGTAAGGATTCCGACCACGATCCTCACGGTGAAATGCCTGCAGGTGCTGGTCTGTGACTCCAACCGGTGGATCGACAGTGGCCGGACCAGAAAGGTTGAGAGCAGGGCCGACGGATCGCCGATCGACGTGCTCCCGACCGGGGCAGCCGGCGGTCTGGGCATGGCCAAGGACAGGAAGCTGGCAGGAAACATGGTGAGCAAGGCCAAAGTCGAGGTTGAGACCCTCCGGGCAAATCAGGAAGCAGCCGACAAGCTGGAGTGTGGATAGTGACCGATACGCCGGGGGACGGGTCCGAACAGCGCGATCGGGCCGATGAGGCCTACGAATCGTTGAGGAAGGATCTGCCGAGAGGATCGGCAGCTGAGGGGGCTCTTGCCTACTCGCGAGTGTCCAAGAGGGCTGGGTACTGGCCGATTGTCAAGGGACTCACACCGTTCGCGGCGGCAGGATTGATCATCTTCGGCGGCTTGAAACTGGTGTCGGGTGGGAACGATCAACCGGCCGCCACAGCACCCGAGGTGTCCGAGCAGCCGCTACCCGGCTTGGAGGACGACGAGATCGTCGACGATGCGGGTCAGGACAGTGATCCAGAGGTCGGCGGAACCGTTCCGGGATCCGACAGCGAGACGGTGGATGGTTCTCAATCTTCTGATCAGGCTGCGGACTGTCGTGATGGTGACGAGTGCGATCCGGAGGGCGATTCCGGTGCCGGGACGACTTCGGAGGGAACCCAAACAGGGGACAACTCCGAAGCTGTCGATGCGGCCAGGCGCTCGGTGGATGTGATCAAGAAGTCATACAGAAAGGGATCTCACATATTCACCATGACGGTGGTGGGTGATGGTGAGGCGGTCTCGTCTGCGGCGACCACCACGTCGTACAACGTGAACTTCCGGGCCAATTACGATCCGGAGACCTTCTTCCATGACTTCGTGGCCGACATCACGTGGGTGCGGGGTGGTCCCGTCCAGGCCAAGGTGCTCGACACCGACTGGCAGCCTTTCGTAGCTTCCATCGATCCCGTGTGGCTCGATTCTCACACCTTGCAGGTGACGGTGAGCGACCTGCCCTTCGAGGTCGATGTTGGGCAGATGGGGATGTTTGTTCAGGTGGTCGTCGAGGATGAAGGCGGGACGATCCTCGCCGATTTCTCTGACGAGTCATTCTGGAATCCAACCTGACCGGATGTAGCCCGATCGAGTGTCCGCTGGCTGTTGGCGACACTCTTGCGGAACCACGACGCCGCGAATGCGATCACCATCGCGGTTTCCAGCCCCAGCAACCAGCCGAGGTCAGCGGCATTGCTGACTGCAGCCAGCGACATGCAGCCCAACATCACCCAACCGGATGTGCGGTAGACGGCGTTGGCTCTGGCGTGGCGCGAATCGGTTCCGGGGTCGTTGCGGATGAATCGCCGCAAGTTGGCCCGCCACCCGGTGGGGCTGTTCCTGACCCTGGTGAAGTACGCAAGCGACAACACTGCCAGCAGGCCGAACAGCCCGGCCGCGGCCAGAAGATGGATGAACGCCACCCACTTCGAGCCGGCGTCAGCGGTAGTGGGGTCGCTGGCCGTGGGGAACAGGGCGACGCCGATGGCGAGCGCGCCCGCAAGCGACGTGATGGTTCGGTCGTGTTCGAATCCCGGTCGTGGTCGGGTCTGGTAGCTGAGCAGCACGACACCGATCGCCCAGAGCACTCCGACGAACACGTCGCCGGTGCGGCCGTAGTAGTAGCTGCTGAGGGACCCCCGGAGTCCCTCGCCGTCGATGATCCAGTCTCCACCCACCACCAAGACCGGCATCGAGGCCGCCAACGCACCCACCAGTAGCAGGAGCCTGCGATACGCCGCGATGAGAGCCAGCTCTTCGGGACTCTTGCCTGATGTCGGGACTGGGTCGTTCACTCGTCTCCCCTCGTCGGCCCCCTGTGTTACACCACCTCTGGCCTGCGGTCGAGAGCGTTGAGGCTGTCAGTCCTCGATTTCGATCCGGTGGTCGAGGCTGACGATTTCGGTGGGGGTGGGCACGTTGTGGGCGAGCTCGGTGATGAAGTCGTGGTCGCCTCCGACGTAGAGCGACCAGAAGTCGACGTCGGTTGCCACGAACCATCGTCGGTCGTCCGGCCAGCACAGGTCGGGGTTGCGCCAAGTGAACCCGAACGCTGATCCGGGGTCGATGTGTGCCGTTGGCCGATCGAAGCGATGACTGCGAAGAGATCACGGTACGCCGATCACCAGTCGTCAATGCCTGGCTCTGGCGCGCTCACGCGCATCGCCAGTGGGTATTGATTGGGCACCAGCGAGCCCACGGTTCCCAACGCTCGGCGGCACGCGCCCTCGATCCACCCGGCAGGGGCGATGATCGACTCCTGTTGAAGCGATGGCAACTACGTTTGGTGGAACGTGAGCGAAGGAGTCATTGATGGCTTGGGAAGACCTCTACCGGCGGGCGATCGGGCTGAGAAGGGCATCGTTCTATGTGAACGTGACCGCGCTGGTGTTCCTCGTATGGACCATGATCGTGGCCGTTGCAGTAATCCGACAATTGGACGCGTTGAACGCATCGCTTCCGAGCGGTGACAGCGGGATCGTCGGCTTTACGGGAGCGTTTTCCCCGGCTCCGAAGTTCGTTGACTATGCATCCGGTGTCTCTTTCTCCATCATGACCTACGCGATCGTCAGCGTGCTCCTCTTCGCGACGGGTTACGTGCTCAAGGCGTTGGGTCTCATGGCCGAGATCGCTGTCCACGACCTCGACCTGGGGCTGGAGGCCGACCAGGAAGTCGACGCCGCCACAGACTGACCGTAGAGGATCGGGTGTCTGGCGAGCTGACTGGTCAGCCGCCCCGGCAGGGATTAGTTGCCTTGGAGCGTTCAGTTATGTACGATTCGTACATGGACGAAGTTGCTGTGAGCGAAGCCCGCAACCGGCTGGCTGAAGTGATCGACGAGTCGCGTCGATCGGGTGAACCGATATCGGTCACGCGTAGGGGCCGTCGGATAGCGGTGATCGTGGGCTCTGAGGAGTTCGACCGTCTTGTCGACACAGCTGACGACGTCGAGGATCGCCGCGAACTCGCGGCTGCCCGAGCCGATGATGATTATGTGCCTTGGGACGAGGTCAAAGCTGATCTCGGCCTCGGGTGAGCACGTATAGCGTCGAGATCGCACGGCGTGCGATCAAGTCCATCGCCAGGCTTCCCCGCAAGGAGCAACAGCGGGTGCGTGCAGCCATCGATCTCCTTGCAGACAACCCCCGGCCTCCAGGGTGTGTTGCCTTGGCCGGGGAGGATTCGGTGTATCGGGTGCGAGTGGGCGACTATCGGATCGTCTACGAGATCGTCGACGCCCGCCTGGTCGTCCATGTAGTTCGAGTGGGCCACCGTCGCGACGTCTACCGGGATCGCTGACACCGGCCATGCCTGAGCTGTATCTGTGTCGACCCGTTTCCGTGACGGTTTGGTGCAGTGGTCGTTCATGCGTCGCGCAGCGAGGCGGACGGCTTCGATTCGTGTCTTCTACGGGCCGAGTGTTCCGATGGGCAGCACGTGTACCCCGTCGGGTCGGGTGTAGCCGACGCCGGTTCCTGTGATGACTGCCAGGAAGGTGGGTGACGGGCCGTTGATCTGTGTTGCGAGGCGGATGAGGGAGGCTGCTCCTTGGTCGATGGCGGCGGCACCGAGTTTGACCTCGATCGCGGCCCATCTGCCGTCGGCGAGTTCGATGATGGCGTCGGCTTCGCCGCCTCTGTTGTCGCTGTAGTGCATGACGGTCCCGTCGAGGGGTTGGGACAGGACGCGCAGGTCACGAATAACCAACGATTCGAACAGGTGCCCGAGGTAGGGCAGGTCTTTGAGCAGTGCCTGTGGACCGGCGCCGAGAGCGGCGACCGCGAGTGACGGGTCTACGAAGTGACGTTTCGGGGTTGATCTGACCCGGCGTTTGGACCTGAGCGACGGCGCCCATGCGGGTTGGTCTTCGAGCACCATCAGACGTTGGAGGGCATCGAGATAATCGCGCACCGTTCGGGCGTCGACATGGTGGGTGGTCTCGACATAGACGCCGGCGTCGCTGGCCAGAGTCGATGACTTGACGGGGCTGGCGATGCTTCGGGCGATGGCTCGAACCACGGCGCGAACCTTGACCGGGTCGCGTTGTCGTTCACCGAGCCTGCTGACATCGACCGCACATATCTGTTCCAGATAGTCGGCTGCGGCGCGTCGGGCCGCTTCGACCGAGCAGCGCTGCTGGGCGGGCCAGCCG